>CALDNT010000259.1 GCA_937915145.1 uncultured Reyranella sp. | reverse complement strand
GCTTGGTGGCGCCGAACCACCGCATGCAATGCGACAGGCGGGCCGGGCTGAGACGGACCTGGGCGTAATTGAAGCCTTCACCGTCTTGCCCAAGCATCTGATCGGCCGGTACGCGCAGATTATCGATCGTCAGAACGGCATGGCCGCCGGGCATCGAACTGTCGATGGTGTTCAGAACCCGGTCGATGCGGATCGCCGGATCGGGAAGGTCGACCAGGAACAGGCAGGCCCCGGCGGTCGATTTCGCCATGACGATGCCGACCTTGGCGCCCTGCGCGCCGGTGATGAAGGCCTTACGGCCGTTGATCACCCAGTGATTGCCGTCCTGCACGGCGGTGGTCTGCATCATCGACGGATCGGAACCGGCGCCGCCCTCCCCGGCCGGTTCGGTCATCAGGAAGGCCGAACGTGCGCGTCCCTCGATCATGGGCTTCAGGAAGCGTTCCTTCATCTCCGGACTGCCGACCTTGCCCAGCAGGTACATGTTACCTTCGTCGGGTGCCATCGTGTTGACCGCCACCGGCCCCAGCGGCGACAGGCCGGATGCCTTCAGAACGGTCGCGGTTTCGCGCTGCGTGAGATGGCTGCCGTCCGGAAGAATGTGCGGCGTCAAGACACCTGCCGCGCGCGCCTTCGCGCGCAATTCAGCGACCAGCTCATCGCTCGGGCCGTGGTCGCCGCAACGGGGATCCTTTTCGTAGGGCACGACGACGTCGCGAACGAAGGTCTCGACCCGCGCGGCGATCTCCGCGGTCTTTGCGGCACCTGCTCCACTCATCCGGTCACCCTGCGACTCATTTCTGTCATCCCTTCGATATCAGATGGCTTCCTGGGTCATGACTATGGCACTGGTGGGAATGGATTAGTACGACACTATCCGCCGCCAGGGACCAGGAGCGTGTGATGGACTATCGGCCTCTCGGAAATACCGGCCTGAACGTAAGCGTCGCGGGGCTCGGGTGCGGCGGCAACAGCCGCCTGGGCCTCGGTCGCGGCGCCAGCTTCGACGACTGCGTGGCGGTCGCGCGCACGGCGGTCGATCTCGGCGTCAATTTCCTCGACACCGCCGAGGCCTATGGCACCGAGGAGATCGTGGGCGCCGCCGCCCGGTTCTACGACCGGGACAGGCTGGTGATCTCGACCAAAGCGATCTTCAGGGGCGCCGACGACACGGCTGAAACCGTAACCCGCCGAGTCGAGGCGGCGCTGCGGCGGCTGGGTCTCGACTACGTCGACATCTTCCATTTCCACGCCGTCAACCCGGCGACCTACGATCATCACCGCGACGTCCTGGCGCCCGCTCTCCAGAAGCTCAAGGAGCAGGGCAAGGTGCGCCATATCGGCGTCACCGAGACAGGGCCGCGCGATCCTGAACAGAAGATGCTGGCCCGGGCGATCGAGGAGGCGCCCTGGGAAGTGATCATGTTGGCCTACAGCCTCGCGAACCAGGGCGCGCGACACAGGATCTTTCCGGTGACCCGGCGGCGGGGCATCGGCACGCTGCTGATGTTCGTCGTGCGCAATATTTTCAGCAACGCTGCCTATCGCCGCGACGTCTTCGCCAAACTGGTCGAACAGGGCCATCTCGACGCCTCGGTCCTGGCCGACGGCGACCCACTCGCGTTCCTGGTTGCCGAAGGCAGCGCGCAAAGCATCACCGATGCTGCCTATCGCTATGCACGCCACGAAGACGGTGCCGATGTCATCCTCTTCGGCACCGGCAGCAAGGATCACGTCCGGGCAAACGTCGACTCGATCCTGCGCCCGCCCTTGCCGACACCGGTCATAGAACGGCTTCACGCCTCGTTCGGGCACCTGACCGGCGTCGGCCTCGACCTGCCGGGGCCGGTCAAGGCGTGAAAATCCGCTAGCCGGCCGAGCGGACCAGCTTGCCGGGCCGGGCGCCGGTATCCTGGCCCTTCTCGAAGATGGGCGTGCCGGAGCAGATCGTCATGTCGTAGCCATCGACGCTCTGGACCAGGCGCCGACCGCCGGCCGGCAGGTCGAAGATCATCTTCGGCGAATGCAGCGTAAGGCCGTCGAAATCGATGACGTTGACGTCGGCCTTCTTGCCCGGCTGGAGCCGGCCACGGTCCCGGAAGCCATAAAAATCCGCCGTCTCGCTGGTCATGCGCTTCACGACGCGCTCGAGCGGCATGCGCGGCCCGCGCGTGCGATCGCGCACCCAGTGGGCCAGCATCGAGGTGTTGAGCGAGGCATCGCAGATCACGCCGCAATGCGCGCCGCCGTCGGACAGGCCGAGAATGGTGTGCGGGTCCTCGATCAGTTCCCGCACGACCTCGAGGTCGCCGTGCACGTAGTTGGTAACGGGGAAGTAGACCATCCGGCTGCCGTCGCCGCCGACCAGATAGTCGTAACAGAACTCGGCCGGCGTTACGCCATCGCGCGCCGCCATGGCGGCGATGCTGCGCTCCGGCGGCGGCTCGTAGTCGGGCCGCTCGCCCAGCAGGTACATGCGGTCCCAGCGCGTCGCGATCTGGCGCGACAGCGGCGGCAGCACGTCGAGCAGGCGCGGCGAGGCCTCCTGCGACAGCACGAGGCGGCGCATCTCGGGCGTGCGCAGGCGGGCCAGCATCTCGGCCGGCGGCAGTCGGGACGCCTCGGCGAAGGCCTCGCGCAGCGCGAAGGGGTTGAGCGAGGTGCCGAGGCCCAGGGTCAGCCCCACCGGGCGTCCCGCAACCTGGGCGAAGAGCGGCAGGTTGTCGGCGCGGGCGGCGCGGACGCCGTCCATCAGGCGACGCCAACGCTCGGGATCGTAGCTGCGGTCGGTGAGCAGGAACCAGACTGGCCGGCCGCTGTCCTTCGCCACCTGGCGCATCCAGCGGAACTCGTTGGCCTCGTCCTCGAAGTCGGAGAGCATGCCGAAGGTGCCGCGGCCGGCACGGCCCATCGCCTTGCCGATGGCGATCAGCTCCTCGTGCTCGGCATAGCGGCCGGGCACCAGGTCGCCGGCCAGCGTCTTGTGCTGGTCGCTGCGGCTGGTGGTGAAGCCGACGGCGCCGGCCTTCAACGCCTCCTCCGTCAGCCGGCCCATGGCTTCTATATCCTCGGCCGTCGCCTGCTCGCGGGCGATGGCGCGTTCGCCCATGACATAGACGCGCAAGGGGTGATGGGCGACCTGGGCGGCGATGTCGATGGTGCGCGGCAGCCGCGCGAGCGCGTCGAGGTAATCCGGGAAGCTCTCCCAGTCCCACTTGAGGCCTTCGGATAGCACGATGCCGGGGATGTCCTCCACGCCCTCCATCAGATCGATCAGCGCCTGCTGGTGCTGGCGGCGGGCGGGGGCGAAGCCCACACCGCAGTTGCCGAACACGATGGTGGTGGCGCCGTGCCAGGACGACGGCGCAAGCACGGGATCCCAGGTGGCCTGGCCGTCATAATGCGTGTGCACGTCGACCCAGCCTGGCGTGACGAGGCGTCCGTCGGCCTTGACCTCGCGCCGGCCGGGACCTGCCCTGCCGCCGACCTCGACGATGCGGCCGCCCTCGATCGCCACATCGCCCTCGAATGCCGGCGCTCCCGTGCCGTCGACGATGGTGCCGCCCCGGATGACGATGTCGTGCATGGTCTGTTCCGCCCTCTGAGTTGAGGCCACAAGCTTTCCATACATCGGTGGGTACTGGAAGCCGGGAGTCCGGTATCCTCGGCATAGGAGGTACCCGATGCCGATCATCGATTCGCAGGTCCATGCCTATGAGGCAAACACGCCAAAGCGGCCCTGGGCTACCCAACCGAACTGGCCTCCTCACGTCACGGGCGACGAGATGGTGGCGGCGATGGATAAGGTCGGCGTCGATGGCGCGATCTTCATCTCCGCCTTCTCCCAGTATCGCTACGACGCCAGCTATGCGATGGAGGTGGCACAGGCGCACCCGACGCGGATGGCCATCGTCAAGCCGGTCGACCCGGACGATCCCGCGGTGGGCGACGTCATCGCAGAGTGGAAGAAGGTCCCGGGCGCGGTCGGCATCCGCATCATGTTGAGAAAAGAGGAGGGGCGTTCGCCGAGCGACCCCGGCCTCGACCGCATCCTGCGCGCGGCGGTGCGCCACGATTTTCCGGTCAACATTCTCTGCTGGGAAAACGTCGAGGCCGGCACGGCGGTCATCGACCGCCATCCCGAGACGCGCTTCATCATCGATCACCTCGCCATCCTGCAGCCGCGCGTCCCGCCCGCGCCACCCAACCCGTGGGCCGACCTGCCGAAGGTGCTGGAACTCGCGAAGCGCGCAAACGCGGTGATCAAGGTGAGCGGCGCCTGCACGCTGTCGCGCGAGCCCTATCCCTTCAACGACATCTGGGACCCGCTCGCCCGCGTGTTCGAGGCCTGGGGGTTCGAGCGCTGCCTGTGGGGCACGGACTGGACGCGCGCCTTCGCCGTCGTCAACTACGAGCAGACGGTAAGGCCGTTCCTCGAGACCAAGCGGCTCAACGATGCTGAGCGGGCGATGCTGATGGGCGGCGCCTGCGCCAGAGCCTATGGCTGGTCGCCCGCGAACTGACAGAAAGGAAAAAGGCGATGTCCGAGATGCCGACCTTCGGCCGCTACGCCGAAATCCCGTACGACCGGATGACCCCGGAACAGCAGGAGGGATACAGGGCGATGATGGCGGCCCGCGGCGGCCTGCCGGGACCGAACAAGATCTGGGTGCACAATCCGAAGCTCGCGAAAGCCATCGGCCCATTCGGCGCGCATTTCCAGCCGGGCGGCTTTTCCCTGACCGAGCGCGAACGCGAAATTGCGGTCTGCGTCATCACCAGCCACTGGAATTCGGCTTATCCGACGTCGGCGCACGAACGGATCGCGAAGGCAGCCGGGCTGCCGGCCGCCAAGGTCGAGGCCCTCGTCGGCGGCATGCCGACCGCGTTCGACGACGAACGGGAACAGGTCGTCTATGAGATGGCCATGGTGCTGTCCAACGCCCGATGGGTACCGCGCGGGCTCCACGACCGCGCCGTCAAGGCGCTCGGACACGTCGGGATCACCGACGTCATCACATTGATGGGGCACTACACCAGCGTGGCGATGACGCTCGCCTTCTATGACGTTCCGGATGGAGCGACGGGCATGGCGCGCTGAGCCTGCAGAGAGGAACACGATCTTTACGGACGCCTGCTGCCTCATTACCAACGTCGGCAGGCACAGCATCGGAGAGAGGGCACCCGTGACATTACCGCTCGACGGAATTCGCGTGATCGAGGTCGGTCAGGCCCTGGCAGGCCCGCTCGCCGGCGTGCTGCTGGCCGACATGGGCGCCGACGTGATCAAGATCGAGAAGCCCGACGGCGGCGACGATGCCCGCCTGTGGGGCCCTCCGTTCGCGGCCGACGGCGTGACGTCACTCTATTTCCACAGCCAGAACCGCAACAAGCGCTCGGTCGTGCTCGACCTCAAGCTGGCGGCAGATGTCGAGGCACTGAACAGGCTCTGCGAAAGCGCCGACATATTGATTCAGAACCTGCGTCCGGGCGTCGTCGACGAGATCGGCATCGGCCCCGAGGCGATGCTGAAGCGGCACCCGCGGCTGATCTACTGTTCGATCTGGGCCTTCGGCTACCAAGGGCCGATGCGGATGAAGCCTGGCTTCGATCCGCTGCTGCAGGCCTACGGCGCGATGATGAGCGTGACCGGCCGACCGGAGGATCCGCCGACTTTCTGCGGCGCCTCGATCAACGACAAGGCTACCGGCATGTTCTGCACTATCGGCGCGCTGGCGGCACTGCGCATGCGCGACAAGACCGGCCAGGGCTGCCTGGTCGACACCTCACTGTTCGACTCGGCAGTGCATTGGGTAGAAGGCCAGCTCAACGGCTATCTGGCGAATGGCGTGCCGCCCCGGCGGCATGGCACCGGCGGGGCGGTGATCGTGCCCTATCAGTTGTTCGAAACCGCCGACCACCCGGTCTGCCTGGCCGCCGGCAACGATCGCCTGTGGGCGCGCTGCGCGCAGGTGTTGGGCCACCCCGAATGGGCAAGCGATCCGCGCTTTGCCGCTGGTTCCCAACGGGTGGCCAACAAGGCCGAGTTGCTGCCGCTGATCGCCGCGGCGATGCGGACGCAGAACCGCGCCCATTGGCTGGCGGCGTTCGAGAAGGCGGGCGTGCCCTGCAGCCCGGTGAACGACATCGCCGAACTCGCCGCCACCGAACAGCTCGCCGCCTCGGAGATGGTGCATCAGCTCCCGGCCCGACCGGGCGAGGAACCCGGTCCGCGGGTAATCGGTCTGCCGATCACCTTCGACCGCACCCGCCCCCGCTCCGGCCGCCCCTCGCCCAACCTCGGCGAGCACACGGCGGAGGTGCTGGGGCGCACGGGGAAATAGCATTTCAGGCGTTTTGGCGGAGGAGCAACGACATGGATTCGGTGACTCAGCTCGAAATCGACCAGCGCGTGTTCAACCTCTATGATGAGTATTGCCACGGCCGCATCGACCGTCGCGCCTTCCTGCAGCAGGCCGCGGTGGTGGCCGTCGGTGGCCTCGCCATGGCGCAGGCCTTGATGCCCCGCTACGCCAGCGCCCAGACGATCTCCTTCACCGACGAACGCATCAAGGCCAAGTACGTCACCTATCCGTCGCCGGGCGGCACTTCCGGCACGATGCGCGGCTACCTGGTGCAGCCAAAAGGCAACGGCCCATTCCCGGCGGTCCTCGTGATCCACGAGAACCGCGGCCTCAATCCCTACATCGAGGACGTCGCCCGCCGCGCCGCGACCGAGGGTTTCCTGGCGCTGGCGCCCGACGGGCTGTTCCCGGTCGGCGGCTATCCCGGCAACGACGACGACGGCCGCACGCTGCAGGCCGGCCTCGATCCGGCGAAGTTGCGCGCCGACATGCTGAACAGCGCGCGCTGGCTCAAGACGCAGGCACTTTCCACCGGCACGCTCGGCGTCACCGGCTTCTGCTGGGGCGGCGGGGCGACCAACTGGCTGGCCACGGTGCTGGGCACTGACATGCAGGCGGGCGTGCCCTACTACGGTGCGGCGCCGGCGACCGAAGCGGTGGCAGCGATCAAGGCGGCGATGCTGATCCAGTACGCCCAGAACGACGAGCGCATCAACGCCATGTGGCCGACCTACGAGGCGGCACTCAAGGCCGCCGGCGTCTCCTACGAGATGTTCATCTATCCCGGCACCCAGCACGGCTTTCACAACAACTCGACGCCGCGCTACAACGAGGCGGCCGCCAAGCTGTCGTGGGAGCGCACGATCGCCTTCTTCAAAAAGAACCTAGCATAGCCGCACGTCGGCATTCGGCCCCTGCTGGGGCCGCGACTATCCCTGCAGCACCATATCGGCCGCCTTTTCGCCGATCATGATCGAGGGCGCGTTGGTGTTGCCGGAAGTGAGCGTCGGCATGATCGAGGCGTCGGCCACTCGCAGCCCCGCGATGCCATGGACGCGGAGTTGTGAGTCGACGACAGCCATCGCATCCGAACCCATTTTGCAGGTGCCGACCGGATGGTAGGTGGTCTCGGCCGCGCCCTTCACCCAGTCGAGGATTTCGTCGTCGCTATCCCTGCCCGTACCGGGCGCCATCTCGCTCACCTGCAGCGGCGCCATCGCCGGCGCGGTCATGATGGCGCGGGCGATGCGGATGGCACGCACGGTGAGTGCGGCGTCGACTGGCGCCGACAGGAAGTTGAAGTTGATTGCGGGCGGCTGGCGCGGGTCCGATGAAACGACATGGATGTGGCCCCGGCTCTCCGGCCGCATCGGGTGCGCATAGCAGGTGACGCCGGACTGTCGGGATATCTTCGGCCCCCGGGGGCCGGGCTCGGTCAGCATCGCCACCCAGCCCAGCAGCAGGTCGGGTGCCGCCAGGCCGTCGCGCGAGCGCACGAAGGCGCGCATCGGTGCGCCTACGCTGCCGAGCAGCCCCCGCCCCGAAATGGCATAGCGCAGCGCCTGACGCACGAGACCGAGGCCGCGCGCCGTGTCGTTGTAGGTGATGCCCCTGGTGGCGACCGCCCACTTTGTCCGCGGCGCATAGTGGTCGCGCAAATTCTCGCCGACGCCAGGCAGGGCCTGCCGTACCTCGATACCGATCGACTTTAGGCGCTCGGGCTGGCCGATGCCCGACAGTTCGAGCATTTGTGGCGAGTTGATCGTGCCGCCGCTGACCACGACTTCACGCGCCGCCCGCGCGTCGCGCACATTGCTTCCCTGGGGACCGCCGACGGAGTAGCGCACGCCGGTACAGCGCTTGCCGTCGAACAGGAGAGCATCGGCAACTGCGCCTGTTTCGATGTGGAGGTTCGGCCGTTTGCGGACCGGGTCGAGATAGCAACGTGCCGTGCTCATGCGGCGACCCGCGGCGATCGTGGCCTGGCTCATGGCGATGCCATCCTGGCTGGCACCATTGTAATCGGGGTTGTGGGCGATCCCGACCTCGCCCGCCGCCTTGATCACCGCGGCAAAGAAGGGCTCGCGCGCCTCAGGGTTGGTAACGCGCAGCGGACCGTCACGGCCGCGAAAGCGATCGTCGCCACCGCCTTCGTAGGCCTCCATGCGCTTGAAGAACGGCAGGATGCTGTCGTAGCTCCAGCCCTGGTTGCCCATCTGTGCCCAGGTGTCGAAGTCCTGGGCCTGGCCGCGCACGAAGGCCATGCCGTTCAGCGCGCTGGAGCCGCCCAGCAGACGGCCGCGCGGCACCGGAATTCGGCGACCATTCGTGCTCTCCTCGGGTTCCGAGCTGTAGAGCCAGTTGACAGCGGGGTTAGTAATCATCCGGGCGGAGCCGACCGGAATACGGGTCCACGGATAATCGGCGGGGCCCGCCTCCAGCAACAACACGCGGTTGCCTGGATCGGCCGACAGGCGGTTGGCGACGACGGCGCCCGCCGAGCCGGCGCCGACGACGATGTAATCGTAATCCATTGGCGGGATTGTCGGCGAATTGGCCTGCCCTGCCAACATGCGCCGACCGCAGCGCGATGGCCGTGCCTATGCCACCTTGCCATTCCCACCAGGCCGCGTCACAGTGCCGGCCGCTTCGAGGGACACTTTCGAAATGGATCAGCGCTAACTCACCTCTTTCGGTCTCCTGTCGGCTGACAGGAAGAGCACGGCACCGCCGTGCGAGTGCGCTGTTTCTGGAGTCCCCCTTGTCCCATCCTCTTCTGACCGCGCCCATCGGGCCGAGCCTGCTGCGCCTGGCCGGCCCCACCACCGGGTTCATGGCGGTTCAGATCTTCGTCGCCATTGCCGAGACCTGGTTCATCGCGCAGCTGGGCGCCGATGCGCTGGCAGGTTTCGCGCTGGTGCTCCCCTTCCTCGTGCTGATGCAGAATATGGCCAACGGCGGCATGGGCGGTGGCGTCGCGTCGGCGCTCGCGCGCGCGTTGGGTGCAGGGCGGCTCGAGGATGCGCGCGCGCTTGTGCTGCACGCGCTGGTCCTGGCGGTGGCTTTCGCCCTCGTCTTCGTGATCCTCGGCTGGATGGCGGCGCCTGCGCTCTATCGACTGATGGGTGGCAACGGGGTCGCGCTCGCGCAGGCGCTCGCCTTCAGTCATGTCATCTTCGGCGGCTGCGTGGTGGTATGGACGAGTGCCTTTCTTGGCGCCCTTCTGCGCGGCGCCGGTGACGCGGCAACACCCGGTCGCTACGGAGTCGCGATGTCGATCATCTACGTGCCGCTCGCGGGCGTGCTGACGCTGGGCGCTGGTGGCTGGCCCGGCCTCGGAATGATGGGGCCGGGTGCCGCCGGGATCGTGACCATGGGCGGGCAGACTCTGTTGCTGGCGCGCGCCGTGTGGCGCGGCAGGTTGGGTGTCGCGCCGCGGCTCGGTGGCGTTCGTCTGCAACGCCGGCTGTTCGACGAGATCCTGAGCGTGGGTATCATGAGCTCCTTCGCGACGGCCGTCGCCAGCCTCGCCGCCGTGTTGATGACCGGGCTGGTCGGCCGCTTCGGCACCGACGCACTGGCGGGCTACGGTGTCGGCCTGCGGCTGGAATACATGGTAGCGCCACTCGCCTACGGCGTCGGCACCGGCCTCACGACGATGGTCGGCGTGGCGTCGGGCGCGCAAGACTGGAAGCGCGCCATGCGGGTCGCATGGATCGGCGGGCTGCTGGCGTTCGTCACGATCGGCGCGATCGGCTGGGCCGCAGCGCTGCTGCCCGAGAACTGGTCGCGACTCTTCACCTCGGCGCCGCAGGTGATCGCCGCCAGCACCGGCTACCTCACTCATGTCGCGCCGTTCTATTGCCTGTTTGGCCTCGGCCTCGCGCTTTACTTCGCGGCCCAGGGCGCCGGCCGCATGACGGTTCCGGTCGCCGCAGGACTTGTGCGAGTCGCGGTCGCGACGGTCGGCGGCTGGTTCGCCGTCGAAAAGCTGGGGATGGGCCTCGACGGCGTGTTCGCCGCGATGGCAACCGGCATGGCGGTCTATGGCTGCCTGATCGCCGGATCGCTCCTGATCATGCCATGGAGAGCGAAGACCCGGCCGACATGAGGCTCTAGGACCAACCCTTCGCAAGCCCTGCGTTGTCATGGATCAATGAAGGCCTCCCGGATGGGGTTACGACTTGGGTGAATGGGTGGGACCGGGCGTCGTGAAGCAGGTCGATCCTCAGCCGGGTTCATGCCTACGCCTTTCCGGCCCATTTTCGGGCAAGGCGTCCATTCCACCACGGAGAGGAGGTCCGTCATGGGTCTGAAGGATTTGCTGGTCCACGTGAACGTTTCCAAACATTGCCCGGCGCGGGTGGCGATCGCCGCGCGGTTGGCAAAGACCTTCGACGCCCGCCTCACGGGACTTTTCACCACCGCGGCAGACGACGTCGCCTTCTATATGGTGGAGGAGATGGCATTGAACGCCGAGCCGACGATGCGGGCATGGTGGCTGCGGGTGCGCGACAAGGTCAAGGCCGAGTTCGAGGAGGCGCTGCGCCGCACCGGCACGACAACGTTGTGGCTGGAAGTCGGCGACAAGGACGGAAGCGCGGTCTCCCAGCATGCCCGCTACGCGGACCTCACGATCGTTGGCCAGATCGATCCCGAGGAACCGCTGCCCCGGCCTGAGTACAAGATCCCCGAACGCGTTGCTCTCGATTCCGGTTGCCCGGTACTCGTCGTGCCCTACGCCGGGAACTTCACGACACTGGGGAGCAAGGTGCTGATCGCCTGGAACTCAAGTGCGCAATCGGCCAGGGCCGTGAGAGACTCGCTGCCGCTCCTGAGGAAAGCCGAGAGTGTCACGATACTGACCATAAACACCGACAGCCAGCGCCGCGACGAACCCGACCGGCCAGACACGAGAATCGTCACTCACCTGGCGCATCATGGCATAGTCGCAACAGCCCGGGAGCTGGTTGTCGACGATGCCATGGTTGGCGAAACGATCCTGTCTCAGGCCTCGGAAGAAGGCGTGGATCTGATCGTGATGGGAGCCTATGGGCATTCCCGTGCCAGCGAATTCGTTCTCGGCGGCGCCACGCGCACCATGTTCAGGCAGATGACGGTGCCGATCCTGGTATCGCACTAATCCATTCGCGTGCCTCGGCCGACTGCGTAGTGGCAAAAACCTTGATTTCGCCAGGTACCAGAAAGCGGAAAGTGTTTATCGCCAGCCGTATCCAGTCGACGTCGGTCACCACGACGATTCGCTCCCAGCGCGAGAGGTACTCTAGCCCCAGTTTGAAGTCTTCCCAGGCGGCCCCCGGCTCGAATCCCGAAAAGTCAGCGCCGAGTTCGTAGTAGCAGCGAATTTTGCCGTGCCGGTCGAGCGCCTGTTTGACCTGCGGGATCAGTACACGCTCGTAGTCGCTCCGGGTAACGTACCCTCGGGCGGAAATGGCGACGACAGTGTCGGGGAAGCCCTGGAGACGTTCGATCATGTCGGCTCCTCTTTCACTCTTTCGAGTGACGTCACACCGATATCAGCGGCGTCTCTTTAGAGCTTTACCCGGGCGGGCGACAGCGTCAGTCCCGCGACGTCGACGCGGGTACGGAAGATGCTGCCGCAGTTCTCGTGCGGCCCGCCGCGCGAGCCGGTGACGATATAGAGATCGCAGAGGTCGTCGCCGCCGAAGCAGACGCTGGTGACCATCGGCAGCGGCACCGTGAGATCATGACGGTGGGTGCCATCGGCATTGAACACCGCGACGCGAGCGCCGTGGGCGTCGGCCACCCAGACCGAGCCGTCGCCCGCCACCTTCAGCCCGTCGGGCACGGCACTCTGGCCATCGCCCAGGACCGCGAAGGAACGCCACGGGCCAACACTGCCATCGGCCGCCACGTCATAGGCCCGCACCAGGCCGGCGCGGGCATCGCTGTGATAGAGGTGCCGGCCATCGGGCGAAAAGCCGAGACCGTTGGTGAGCAGCACACCGTCCGACAGGGTGCGCATGGTGCCGTCGAGATCGATGACGTGTAGATGACCGGGCCTCGGCGCCTCGCCGCCGAACACCTTGTAGGCCAGCGAACCGACATAGATGCGGCCGGCGCGGTCGGTGGTGAGATCGTTGAAGCCCGTGGCACCGGAAATGGCATCAAGCGCCAGCAGCGTCTTGGTCGCACCGTCACCGAGCGACACCCAGGCGATGTCGCGCCCGCCGACGACCAGCCCGCCCTTCTCGTGCAGTGCCATGCCGCCGATGCCGCGCCGCTTGGGCACCATCTGCGACACCGTACCGGCATGATCGAGCAGGAATACGCCGCCTTTGAGGACGTCGCTGAAGTAAAGGCCATGGGCCGGATCCCAGACCGGGCCTTCGATCAGGCCGTATCCGGTGGCGAGTTGTTGCATGGCGGTCGATCCCCTACCGCCCCGCCCTGCGACGCTGGATCCGGAAATACACGAAGCCCGCGACGACGATCGCCGCGACGGCGAGCCACAGCATTTCGGTCGAGCCGTCACCGTTGTCGGGCGAAAGACCGAAGAGCTTTTCGATGAAGTCCATTGTCTGTCCCCTTTGCTGCTTTTGTTGAGCTAGATCGCGCTCACGTGGCGCACACGGGCCTTGGTGAGCGCGGCGTTGAGCTGGGCGATGTCGCCTTCGACAAGCGCTTCGAACTTCGCAACCTCGCTATCGACCTTGTCCATAACCTCGCGCGATACCGCCGTGGTCTGGCTGGTCGGGGCCGCATCGGCAGTGGTCGTCATGGCGATCATGTCGAACAAAGTGTCGTTGAGGCCGGCCGGGTTGCGCAGTACGTCGCGTACTGACTTGCGTTGCGGATCGACCATCACACGCTCGATGGCCGAGAGTTTCTGCCCGATCGACGTGGCGCGGCCGCGCAGGGCGCGCTCGCCCTTGCCGGCCCGGTCGGCGGCTTCACTGAGCTGTCGCTTCATCCGTCGCAGCCGGTTGAGCGCCTGCTTCAACTTCGACAGCGACGCCACAAGCTCCTTGTGCAGACCGAACTGGGCGGCGTAGTCAGCGGGTGTGGTGGCCAGGCGCGGGTCCTTGACCACGGTGAACTTCGCCGCCTGGATCTTGCCGCCGACGGCAAAGTCGACCCCATAGGCGCCGGGAACGACGGTCGGACCGGGCGGGTTTTCGGGGTCGGGCGCCAGCGGCTTGGGCCGCGGCGGCGCCAGGTCATAGTCGAGCCTGGTCGGGCCGGGATACTTCATGTCCCAGACGAAGCGGTTCAGCCCGGCCCTGGTGCCGGGCCGCCGCGCCGGAGTCGCGTCCTTGGCGTCGCTGGCATACGAGACGATCTTGCGGCCGGCTGAATCGCGAAACGTGAGCGTTACCGGCTCCTTGGCATCTTCGGCGAGCCAGTAGTAGACGATCGCGCCGTTCGGCGGGTTCTCGCCGACATCGAGATGCTCGCGCACCCGCGTGCCGTCAGGCTTCTCGACCATGACCGTGCTGCCGTCGATGCCGAAGGCCGGGCCATAGGCAATGCCGCCCCGTACATTGGCGCCGGCACTCCAGTGAAGCTTGGTGCGGATCGCAGTCCGCGGCGCAAACAGGCGCGTCGACTTGCGGGCTGTTGCAAGACCGCGCAGTGCCGTTACGTCGTCGAGAATCCAGAACGCGCGGCCATGCGTTGCTGCAACAAGGTCGGTGTCCTTGAGCTTGAGGTCGTAGACCGGCACCACCGGCAGGCCACCGGTCATGCGCGTCCAGCTCAGCCCGTCGTCGAGGCTGAAATGGACGCCGGTCTCGGTCCCGACATAGAGCAGGCTGCGGGCAACCGGATCGGCGCGGACGACGCGCGTGATCTCGCCGGCCGGCAGGTCGCCCTTGATGGCTTTCCAGCTCTTGCCGCCGTCGGTGCTCCTGAACAGATAGGGCTTGTAGTCGGCAAGCTTGTAACGTGTGGCAGCGATATAGATCGTATCGGCATCGTGCGTCGAAATCTCGACGCAACCGACGTAGGCCAGCTCAGGCATCCCCTTGGGCGTGACGTTGCGCCAGCTCTTGCCGTCGTCGCGTGTAACGTGGACCAGCCCATCGTCGGTCGAGGCCCAGATCTCGCCCGCCCGATGCGGCGATTCCACAACGCAGGCGCAGGTCGCATGGACTTCGGCGCCGGCGCTTTCGCGGGTGATCGGGCCACCGGAATGGCCCTGACGCCCGCGGTCGTTCAGGCTGAGGTCGGGCGAAATGCGCTGCCAGCTCATACCCTCGTCACGGGTACGGAACACGCAGTTGCCGCCGACATAGAGCGTGCCGGGATCATGCGGCGAGAACACGATCGGGAAGGTCCAGGCGAAGCGATATTTCAGGTCCTTCGGCGCGATGCCGGTCGATTCCTCCGGCCACACATTGACCAACTGGATCTGGCGCGTGCGGTGGTCGTAGCGCTGCAGCGCACCCGCGCCGCCGGGGCTGGAACCGACGGCGCCGACATAGACGATGTTGTGGTCCCGCGGGTTGACCGCGATGAAGCCGCTCTCGCCGGTCCCGGGATAGGCGCAGTCGGCCAACGTGATCACGCCCCATTCAGACGCGCTCGGCACCGAGATCGAGGTGTTGTCCTGCTGGGTGCCATAGACGCGGTAGGGATACTGGTTGTCGATGTCGAGACGATAGAACTGCGCCGTCTTCTGATTGTAGATCGTCGACCACGACGCGCCTGCATTGAACGAGACATGGGCGCCGCCGTCGTTGCCCTCGATCATGCGGCTGGAATCATTGGAGTCGATCCACAGGTCGTGATTGTCTCCGTGACGGGTCGTGATCTCGCCGAAGCTCGTGCCGCCGTCGGTCGACTTCCACATCTGCAGATTGGTAACGTAGACGGTGTCGGCATGGCCGGTGTCGGCGAAGACGTGAGTATAGTACCAGGGGCGGTGCATCAGGTCTCGATTGGCCGATACCTGGGTCCAGCGCGCGCCGTAGTCATCCGAGCGGTAAAGGCCGGTCCTGTCGCCAGTCTTCTCACTGCTCTCCGCCTCGATCAGCGCCCAGACGCGGCCGGCGCGGGCGGGCGAAACCGAGACACCGATCTTGCCGAGCAGACCGTCAGGCAGTCCCGGATTGCGCGAGATCTCCTGCCAACTGTCACCGCCATCGGTGCTGCGAAACAGGCCGCTGCCCGGGCCACCGCTCGAAATGTTCCAGAAGTTGCGCCGCACTTCCCACATCGAGGCGAACAGGATGCGTGGATTGTTGCGATCCATCGTGAGATCGATCGCGCCGGCGGCGTCGCTACGGTGCAGGACGTTCCGCCACGTCTTGCCGCCGTCCCGCGAGCGATAGACGCCGCGCTCGGAATTGGGGCCGAATACGTCGCCCAGGGCCGCGACATAGACAGTTTCGGAATCCTGTGGGTGGATGCAGATGCGGCCGATGAATTTGCTGTTCTTCAGTCCAATGTTGCTCCAGGTACGTCCGGCATCGGTCGACTTGTACATACCGTCACCGTAGGAAACGTCGAGACGGACCGCGGTTTCCCCGGTGCCGGCGTAAATCACGTTGGCATCGGACGGCGCGACCGCGATCGATCCGACTGCGGCACTGCCCATGAACCCATCCGAAACGCATTGCCAGAACACGCCGCCATCGACCGTCTTCCAGATACCGCCGGCGCAGGCACCGAAATAGAACACCATCCTGTTGACCGGATCGCCCGAGACGGCGACAACGCGGCCGCCACGCGACGGACCGATGCAGCGCCACTTCAGCGCGTCAAACCCCGACGCGACGGGCTGGTGAGTCTTCTGGACCATGGGTGGGGTGCCGATCTCCTGAGGTAGAAGTCGGTGTCAACCGTAGGTCAAGTGCTTGTGACAACGCAATCGGCTTCGGAACGCATTTCTCCGCTTCCGCGAGCAGACATGATAGTCTGGATCGTTGGACGCTCCGCCCCCCCTTTAATGGAAACGTTGCCCGAATGATCTCTCGCAGAAATATGTTTGGTGGACTGGCCGGCTTGACGGTTCCTGCGCTCGCCGGTTGCGGCGGAACGCCCCCCAAGGGCTCTGGATTTGACCAAACGGCGGCAACATCACGGCATGCCGTCCCCGGGCTGGATGCGGTGATCGACATCAGCAACAACGTGACCGTTACCGACTTTGGCGCAGTGCGTCGAAGCAACATCCTCGCCGTCATCCACAAGGTGAGCGAAGGCGACTGGATCGATCCCGCGTACCCCCAGCGCCGTCGCCAGGCCGAGGCCGCGGGGCTGCTGTGGGGTGGTTATCATTTTGGCACCCGCCAGAATTCGGGTGCGGAACAGGCCGCCACCTTCCTTTCCGCTTGTCAGCCGGGACCATCGACGGTCATGGCGCTCGACCTCGAACCGAATGAGCGCAGGCCAACCAACACGATGAGGCTCGCCCAGGCGGAAGAATTCGTGCTGGCGGTACAGCGGGCAACCGGAAGGCTGCCCCTGCTCTACACCCACCCGAAGTGGGCCAATGGCGAGGTCTATGGCCGCCGGCGCCTTAGCCTGGGAGCGACCGTGACGCCAGGCTCGACCCTGGCACGATGCGACCTGTGGCTCGCCGACTATCGCGAGATCCCCGAAGTGCCCAACGCCTGGGCGCGCCAGGGATGGAAGCTCTGGCAGTATGTCGCCGACGAGACCGCGGCCAACTTCGCTCACGGCAGCGCGCCTCGTGCCGTCGCCGGCGTCGGTCATTGCGACCGCAACCTGTTCAACGGCGACGAGGCCGCGCTCTACCAATTCTGGAAGGGCAATGCGCGAACGGTGTGAGGAAAGAATGGAACTCAAAGGCAAAGTCGCCGTTGTCACCGGCGGCAACGGCGGGCTCGGCCAGCGCATCTGCCACGCGCTCGCCGCACAGGGCTGCCACGTCGCGGTCGTCTACGCCCAGAGCAAGGACCAAGCTTCGGACGTCGCGCGCGACCTGGAAAAGCACCAGGTCGCAACCGCCGCTTTCGCTTGCGACGTAACCCAGCGCGATCAGGTGCAAGGCCTGGTCGACGACGTCGTGAAGCGCTTTGGCCGTCTCGATATCCTGGTCAACGATGCCGCCTACAACAAGTCGATCCCCTTCACCGATCTCGACGGTCTCACCTACGAGGAATGGACGAAGATCATCGACATCAACCTCACCGGCCCGATGCTTCTAACCAAGGCCATAGCACCGGTCATGAAACGCCAGGGCAGCGGGCGGATCGTCAATATCTCGTCGGTCGCGGGATTGGGTCCCACCGGCTCGTCGATCGCCTACGCGGTCTCCAAGGCGGGTTTGATCCATCTCACCAAGTGCATGGCCGTGGCGCTGGCGCCCGAGGTCCTAGTGAACTGCGTCGCGCCGGGCCTGCTCGAGGGCACGCGCGCCACAGCCAACCTGCGGCCGGAGGTGGTTGAGAAGGGTCGCCAGGCATCGCTGCTGGGCAAGGCGGCCGACAAGGACGACTGCGCCGACCAGGTGGTC
>CALDNT010000258.1 GCA_937915145.1 uncultured Reyranella sp. | reverse complement strand
CGCTGGCGCGCCGCTTCGACGAGGCGATGCGGCCGCTCGACCTGACCAGCGGACAGTTCTCGTTGCTGATGTCGCTCAATCGTCGCACCCCGCCGTCGGTCGGGCCGGTCGCGGCGCTGCTGGCGATGGATCGCACGACGGTGACGGCCAACCTGAAGCCGCTGGAACGGCGCGGGCTGGTGGAGACCGCCGTCGATCCGGACGACCGGCGCGGCCGTCTGCTCACGCTGACGAAGGCCGGCCACAAGGCGCTGCGCTCGGCCCTGCCGACGTGGCGGCGCACCCACGCGGAGATCGATGAGCGGCTGATCCAGGCTGACGCGAAGGCCTTGCGCACCGGCCTGCGGGCGCTCGCGTGATTGCCCGTTGCGTCTGCGGGAGCGTCGAGTTCGAAGCGACCGGCGCGCCTATCAACTGCGTCGCCTGCTATTGCGACGATTGCCAGGAAGGTGCGCGCCAGATCGAAGCCTTGCCGAATGCGCCACTTGTCCGGGATCCTGATGGCGGGACGGCTTACGTTCTCTACCGGAAGGACCGCGTCAGATGCTCGCGCGGTACGGAGCTGCTGAAAAACTGCAAGATCAGGCCGAAGTCCGACACGAACCGAGTCGTCGCTACCTGCTGCAATTCGGCGATGCTCCTCAGCTTTGACGACTCGAAGCATTGGGTCGATCTGTACCGGTCGCGAATTCAGGGAGAGGTGGCGCCCGTTCAGATGCGCATTTGCACGAAGTTCGCGCCCGAAGGCAGCAAGATTCCAAACGACGTGCCGGTCTATCCGGGCTTCTCCGTCAGGTTCATCGGCAAGCTCCTGCGCGCCCGCATCGCCATGCTTCTCGGGCGCTGAGCCTAGGCCGCGAGCGACGTCTTTCCCCTGAAGGTGCAAAGGTCGTGCACGACGCAGCCCGGGCACATCGGCGTCCGTGCCTTGCAGGTGTAGCGGCCGTGCAGGATCAGCCAGTGGTGGGCGTGCAGCCGGTATTCCTCGGGCACGCGCTTCAGGAGTCTCAACTCGACCTGCAGCGGGTTCTTGCCCGGCGCCAGGCCGGTGCGGTTGCCGACACGAAATATATGGGTGTCGACGGCAATCGTCGCCTCGCCGAAGGCGACGTTCATCACCACGTTGGCCGTCTTGCGGCCGACGCCCGGCAGATCCTGCAGCGCGGCATGGTCGCGCGGCACCTCGCCGCCATGCCGCTCGATCAAAAGATGGCTGAGTGCGATCACGTTCTTGGCCTTGGTGCGGAACAGGCCGATGGTCTTTATGTGGTCGATCAGTTTGCGCTCGCCCAGTGCGATCATCTCGGCCGGCGTCTTGATCGCCTTGAACAGCGGCCCCGTCGCGCGATTGACGCCGACGTCGGTCGCCTGGGCCGACAGCACCACTGCCACCAGCAGGTGGAAGTGGTTTTCGTACTCCAGTTCGGTCTCGGGCTCCGGCATCGCCTTCGCGAGGCGGGCAAAGAACTCGGGGATGACGGCGGTCTTCATCAGGGCCATATAGCTTCATACCATGACCGAGATGCCCGCCAGTTCCGATCCTGCGGCGATTCGTTTTGCCACCTCGCTCAGCCCCCATCGCAGCCTCTCGCCCGAGGGCTTCAAGTGGGTGATCCGCGGCGCCATCGCGGCCAACCTGCTGATCGGCGTGCCGATGATGGTTCTGGGCGCCTGGCCGGTCCTGGGCTTCATGGGCCTCGATATCTGGCTGCTGTGGTGGCTGTTCAAGCGCAGCTACCTCGATGCCAGGCGCAGCGAGACCCTGGTGCTCACCGATCGCGAGCTGCTGGTCGACCGCGTGGCGCCCGACGGCGAGCGCGAGGAACACAGGCTCGACGCCTATTGGCTCAGGCTCGAAGTGACGGAAGAACGGCTGATCGCGATTTCGAAAGGCAACCGGCTGGTGCTCGGCCGCTTTCTCTCGCCCGACGCACGACTGGAACTGGGCGAACGGCTGAAAGCCGCGCTCGCCGACATGCGCGCGCCGCAGTTCAGGCACGAGTGGGACGAGTAGCTCATTGCCGGGAGTGCGCCACCCATAGGCGCTGTCTTTGCAAGCTTGCCACAAAGCATCCTCATCCTGAGGAGCGCCCAAAGGGCGCGTCTCGAAGGGTGGGGTCACTTTGTAGGGCAACACTTGTGAATGGCACGCCAAGCCTGCTTGTCGATGCGCCCCGGTTCCGCTTTGAAATCCCGGGTACCGCCGGCCGCGGCGCTCGCCAGGCCGAGGACGGCGTTAGGAGTGGGTAACGGCAAAATCGGCGACCTCTTCTGTCGGGTCGCTCGTCGGGTCGCTCATCGCCAACCTCCAAAGCCACCGCCGCAGCCGGAAGGGTCCATGCCTGCCGGCCCGGATCGCGAACTCATACCCAGCCTTCGCTCACACCTGGGCGGAGATGCCGGCTTCCAATGCAAAGACGGACGCGGGGCATATGCGGGGGCATCATGCGTACCGCGATGGAAGCGACGACAACGACGGGATACCTCATGCGGAGTGGAGAGCCGCCGACCTAACCCCACTGAGCTAGTTCGACATTGCCTCACGCACCGGCCTTCGCGTCGCGCTTTGCCGCGGCCATTAGGTAGCCAGCGCCCCGGATCGTGTGGATTTCCACATTCGCACCGGCCTCGGCCAGCATCCGACGCAGCCGGTGGACATATGCGAAGTCGGTCATCCAAAACGCCGGCTTCGGTGCCGTCACCGATGTCGTGCGATACAGGGACGATACCTGGCATGCTCGCGCCCTCAAGGGCAACGCCAAGGTGAATGTGATCCTCGATCGCGCGGGTCATGTCAGCGTTCAGCAAGTAACACGTCGATCTGTCTTCCTTCCCCCGGTCGACGCAGGCTTGGGGAGGAAGTGTTCGATACATTGTGATCCTCGCTCTTCCCCGCGATGCGCGCGATATTCGGAACGTGAATTGCTTCGGACGACCGGGCAATGGCTTGAAGGTGCCGAGGACGAAAATGTTGGCTCTGCAAAAGGTACGTTATGGAGCTGAGCGCTGAATTGGTGAACTCCCAGGAGGCGGCGAGATAAACGGATCGGCCAAGTCCTTGCGGATCAGGCGCTACCGATTTGTGGCTTATGAGCCATGTCCGGTTTACCCCCGGTACCTACGAACTGCGGACATTCCGGATCGGCAGCCTCGTGCCAGAAGGGGATTCCCAGAGTTGGACCACAGCCACGATTATGTGTGCCTGAATTTTGGCAGACACCTCGCCGCGGCCATGTCTGTCCGCAATCGCGGATGCGACGTAGCCGGTTGCAGATTCCAATTATCAACATCCCAATAGATGACTTCGGTTCGCAAAGCCGTTTCACCTTCATTGGCTTTCACACCCAGACCGTAACCGACCCGCTTTTGTTGGGTCGGCTGAAAGACCTTGAAGCTGAAACGGGGTCCATTTTTGTGCTTTCCGAGACGCGTGACCACGCATTTCGCCCTGAGCGCTGAAATCGACCCGAGATCATCCTTGATCCATTCAGATTGATGACCATCCGGCGTATCGAGTTCGATGGTGGTCTTTTGCCCGGCCACGGGTGAAAAGTTCGGAAGGTATTGGGCGTCAGCGTCCGATATGCATGCCAGACTTAACGCCAGCATGGTGAACAGTAGATATGCTTTTTTCATCCTGTTGCCCCTTTGAACCGACATAACCCAGATGACCCCCCAAGAGTGGGGCGAAAGCTATCATTCCGCCGGATTCCGGAGAACCCATGGGCTGCCGACACCGTCATGAGCGTGATCGTTGAATGGATATGATTATCTGCTTTGGGTCATGAGCCGAAGTGACGGCCTGTCGGCGTCATGTCCGGTTTACCCCCGGTAGCGACCGAACTGCGGACATCCCGGATCGGCAGCTTCGTCAGCCGGCCAGTCGCCGAACTCGTCAGCCCGCTAAAGCCCCAGCACGTCCTTCATGCCGTAGAGGCTGGGCTTCTTGCCGCAATCCCGACAACCAGGGTAGCGACGATCATCAGGCCCGTGACCACGATCAACGCCATCGACAGGGAGACGACGGTCAGCACTGCACTGGTAAAGATGACGCCCATGGCGTTGGCGGTGCGGAGCAGGGCGAACACCTCTGCGCGTCGCTGCGGCGGTGCCAGCGTGTCGAGCCTGAGCGAGTAATACGTAGCCAGGGGGGCCAGAACCGAGCCGATGAGGAGGGTTCCGACAACGGTTGCCGCGATGGACAGATTGAGCGCCGCGAGCGCCGATCCCATTGTCATGACAAGGAGCTGGGCCAGCACGGTTTTGCGCGTTGCCATGCGGTTCCGAACGCTGACCCATATCCCGCCGGCGACCGAGGCCAGGCACAGCGGTACCGTGAACAGGATGGCCAGCGCCGGTTCGTAGCCGAAGTTCAAGGCCAGCGCGACGGCGCCGATCTCGATGGCCGCAACCGCGGCGCCTCCCCCTGCGGCACACAACAGCCACAGCAGGATGGCGGGCCTCAGAAGCGAGCCCTGGACGCCGCGCACATCGGCGATGGCGGCCGAGCCCGTGCTCGGGATCAACAAGGCCGGAACGGCGCCGACAACCGCGAGCGCCAGGACGGCAAAAGCCGGCGAAACGGTGCCGAGACCCGAAGCCGCCACGGGAGCCAGCACGAACGTCAGCTCGTTCAGCGTGGCAGCGATTCCGAGGGTCCGGGGCAACCGCGACGCCGGCGTCAGATGGTTGAGCACGGCGCGCAGATATCCGTGGGCCGCGCCGTTGACCGATCCCGCGACGGCCGCCAGCACGATGAGCCAGGTGAAGGAGGCGTCGTAGGCCGCGAGCAGGGCGACCGACACCAGGGCCAGCGTCCGGATGACCACCAGCACCCTCAGGAACGCCGCGATGGGCAGGTTCCTGCCGAGCCGGGCGATCGGGATGGCGCCGGCCACCTGGGCCAGCGTCATGGCGAGCATCATGGCGGCGCCGCCGCTGGTCTGGCCGGTGAGGCTCAACGCAACCAGCGAGAACGCGATAGGCCCCGCTGCCTGCGGCACGCCAAAGGTGCCGGACGAGATGAACCAGCGAAGCAGGGGTCCTCGGCCCCGGGGCATGTCGGGGGGCACGTCGGATGACACAGCGCCGGAGCCGTTGATGTCGGCTTTGCGGGAAGTCAGAGCCCCAGCACGTCCTTCATGCCGTAGAGGCCGGGCTTCCTGCCCTCCAGCCACTTGGCCGAAGTGACGGCGCCCAGCGCATAGGTCTCGCGGCTGAAGGCGCGGTGGCTGAGTTCCAGCCGCTCGCCCGATGCCGCGAACATCACCGTGTGCACGCCCACCTCCTCGCCGCCGCGCAGCGCCGCGAAGCCGATCTCGCCCGCCGGCCGCGCGCCGGTGTGGCCGTCGCGGCTCTTGCGCCAGACATCCTCGAGCTTGACCTTGCGGCCGGCCGCGGCGGCGCGGCCGAGCGCCAGCGCCGTGCCCGACGGCGCGTCGATCTTGTGGCGATGGTGCATCTCCATCACCTCGATGTCGTAGCTGGGATCGAGCATCGCGGCGGTCTTCTCGACCAGCGCCAGCAGGATATTGACGCCCAGCGCCATGTTGGCCGCCCACATGATCGGCACTTTCTTCGCGGCCTCGTGGACGAGCGCGGTCTGGGCCGGATCGAGGCCGGTCGTGCCGATCACCATCGCCACGCCCTTGTCGGCGGCAATCCTGGCCAGCGCCACGGTGGCGGCCGGCACGGTGAAGTCGATCACCACCTGGGCGGTGGCCAGGGCGGCGGCACTGTCCGACACGATCTTCACGCCCTTCACGCTCTTCGCGTCCGGTCCGATGCCCGCGACTTCGCCGGCGTCGCGGCCGAGCGCAATGCTGCCGGCACCTTCCAGCGCGCCGGCCAGGCTGCAACCCGGCGTCCCGGCAATCTGGCGGACCAGCATCTGGCCCATGCGGCCGGCGGCGCCGGCAATGGCGATCTTCATGGCGTTCTCCTGCGAGTTCGTTGGCGTACACTAATCAACCCAACGGGAGAGGGACACATGCTGTTCATGGTGGTCGAGACGTTCAAGGGACAGGATGGCAAGGCCGTGTACCGCAAGCTGCGCGACAAGGGCCGGGCGCTGCCCGAGGGGCTGAAGTTCCTGACCAGCCATGTCACGGCCGATCTGAGCCGCTGTTTCCAGCTCATGGAGACCGACGACATCACGACCTTCCAGCGCTGGATCGCCGACTGGCAGGACGTGGTCGAGTTCGAAGTCCTGCCGGTGGTCGAGGGCAAGACGACGCGCGAGGCGCTCGAACCGCTGCTGTAGTGGTATTTTTTCGGGACTATTGACAAGTTCAACAGGAATAGGCTAAGAAAAAGCCTATTCTGGCGGACTTCGTCTCCGCCAGACCAGCCCGCCCGGCACTCCCGCCGCGGCGGGCTTTTTCATGCCTGCGGAGATACCAAACATGGGAAGCATTCGTATCCCGGGCCTGCCTGAGGCAGGGCCCGCGGCGGAGCCGTGGCCGCCCCTCCCGGACAATGACGATGAGCACACGGTCCGCCTCGACGAGATGTTCGCGCGCCGGCTCGACACCGGGTTTTCGAGCGGCGTCCGGGCGCTGTTGCATGCGCCCGAGACCGGGGTTGCGGCGCAGAGCGGCGAGGCGGCGCTCGAAGCCATTGCGGGCGCCCTGCCGGCGCTCGATGAACTGAAGGAGCGCACGCTGGCCCAGGCCGTGGGCCCGCGCCAGCGCCGCATCCTGGAGCCGCTGATCGAGACACGGCTGGATTGGGCCGCCGGCACGCTGGGCCGGTTGGCCGCGCGCGCCACGGTCGAGGTCGACGATGCCAGCATCGCCGACCGCATCGCCGGGCTGCAGCAGGATGCGTCGTCTTCGTGGCACGACCCGGCCTACCTGCGGCAGCTCGGCCGGACCACGGTCGAGGAACTGCGTCACCAGGGCGAACGCCGCGGCCGGGATCCGGCCGAGACCGACGCCAGGGTTCGCGGTGGCCTTTCCGATCTCTATGCCGGCGCGGTCGAAGCAGCGATCGATCAAGACGATCTCGCCGGTGCCTCGGGTCTTTACGATCACGCCCGCCCGGTGATCGCCCCGGAACGTCAGGCAACCCTCGACCGCCGCTTTGTCCAGGCCCGCGAGGCTGCCCTCTACGCGACGTCGACCGCGACATGGCGGGCATCCCGATCGAGCCGGCGGGACCGCCCGGCGCCGAGGTCTTCGCGGAACGTGCCGCCGGGTTGACGCCCGACAATGCGAGCGAGGAGGTGCGTGCCCGCATCGCTGAGATCGCGGAATTCGCCCAACGCCGCGCCGAGCGGCAATGGAACAAGCAGCAGGCCGAGGCCGGTGTCGCTGCCCTCGACTGGCTCGGGAAGAACCCCGGTGCGTCCTTCCTGGCGATACCGCTAGAAATCCGCGACTGGCTGGCGCCGGACCAAAGGCGTGGCCTCGAAGTCTTCTACATTCAAGGCCGCCTCCGGACTGACCGCGACCTCTTCGAACGGCTCGACCGGCAGATGATCTACCAGCCCCACGCCTTCGCTGGGGTCGATCTCGATCGCCATCGCCTCTCGCTCGACGACGAGGACCACGCGCGCCTCGCCGGCGCCCAGAAGGCCATCGTCGAGGGGACTTCGGACCCGGCCTTCGCTCGCTACCGGTGGGCGCGGCACGGCATCGACAGGGCGCTCGACGCCAGCGGCATCGGCACCGATGGCCCGGAAGCGGCCGATGCCCGCGCCAACGCCCGCGACCGGCTCGATGGTTTCGAGGCCATCGAAGGCCGTGTGCCGGCCGGCGAGGACATCGAGGGGTTCGTCGCCGAAGAGACTGAGCGTATCCGGCCCGATGTCTCGTCCGTTCCCGTCGCGGAGCCGGAGGCGCTGCCAGGTCTCCCATCGACCGGCGAAGCGATCTTCGACGACACTGATGAAGGCCCGCCCGGCGACCATGCCGGCGACCCCAATATCGTGCAGGCTAACAGTGGCAACACGCCGTCGCGCCGGGTCACGGGGCGGCGCGAACCGACGGCCGCCGAGGAAACGCGCCAAAGCATCTACAATGCTCACCGCGAAGCTCTGGAGCGACTGGAGCCCAACAATCCCGCTCTGACCACGCTCTCTGTGCCTGGCCGGGTGCCGGATCGTGAAGCGGCTCTGCGGCTCCGGCAGGAATTGCTGGAGGCCCGGGCAAGAGCCGCCGGCGGGCCACTGCCCTCGCCCGGTGGACCCGCAGCGACTTCGGTCGGTGGCGGGGAGCTGCCGGGTGGCGGTCGGCTGGAGAGGCCTTTGGGTATTCCGAGGGACTGGCAGGTGATTCTGTCGCGAAAGGGTGGAGGCGTAACCTATGTCAATCCCAACAACGAACATGACCACATAAGGATCATGCCGGGAGATCCCAACAGTCCATATCCCAATCGGCAGCGGCCGTACGTGATCGATCGAAATTGGGGCGCGCTGCAGGATCGAAATGGCCAACGCGTCGGAGGCTCCAATCCTCGCAAAGAACCCGACGCGCACATTCCCTACGACGTATACTTCTTCTGGAGGTGAGACCATGGCACTCGATAAGGAGATCTGGCGTAACGATGCCTACGAAGTCCTCGCTTCGATCGCTGATCGAGATTTCTTGCGGGAGGTCTGGTCCGGGAAGACCAGGTATATTTCCACGCCGACCGAAATCTACAATGAAGTATTCAGCGATGCCTTCCTCGGCGAGTACGCGCGCCCTGAGCTCGATCTCGACGAAGCGCAGAAGGCGGCCGGAAAGGCGTTCATCGACAGCATGGAGCATTTCGACAGTATCGGCGGTCCCGAACTGCCGTGGCAGGAAGTGATCGACCATCCCGGTTGGGTGAAAGTGCGCGAAGCGGCGGCGAGGTTCCTCGCTTTGCTGCGGCCCGCCACCTGACAGCCGGTCTTCTTGACCATGCGCCCGCCCGGCAGCAGCCGCGGCGGGCTTTTTTTGCATAAGAACTGCCGGGTGGCGGCCCGCTGCCCTCGCCCCGCCGCCCCCCGTCGAACTCGACGGGCTCCGGTTGCAGCCGAGTACGTGAGCTCGATGCCGCCGACACCGCCCGAATTATTCGACACGCGGGTGTCGGGAAAGGCCCGGCTAAAAGCCTTGCCGATCAACGGCTTGAATTTTCCGACACGATTTTCCCGACGCACAGGCGTCGTTATTTCCACGGGTCCGCGACCTTGGGCCAGAACGGCGTGCGGCGCTTGGTGTAGGGCCAGCGCGTGACGTCGGGATCGGCGGCGCCGGGCGTGGCGACGTAGAGGATCTCCTTCGCCAGCCCCGCGAAGCCGTTGTAGAAATGCTGCGCCGACTTCACCACCACGACGCGGTAGTCGGCGGGATCGGCGCCGACCGCCCGGAAAGCGTCGGCATGGAAGGTCTGGGTGCGCAAGGTGCAGATCGCGATGTCGACATGCTCGGACGACAGCAGCGCCATGTCGCCCATCGGCACCATCACCGGCCCGTAGGGCTGGCGCACGCCGCGGGCGATCTTCTTCACCGTGACGTCGAGGTCGACCGGGTCGCCGCTCACCGCGCCCGACTTGCCGCCCAGCCGCATCCGCAGGCGCGCACCCTCGCCCGCCTCCTCGGCGATGCGGAAGGCCATCGGGTCCCACATCACGCCGAACAGCGCCGGGCCGATCTCGCGTTCGACCAGCGCCTTCAGCACGAAGGTCGAATCGCCCGGCGCCCCGGAGCCGGGGTTGTCGGCGCGGTCGGCCAGGACCAGCGGGCCCTGGTTGTGCGAGGCGGCGCGGTCCATCGCCTCGGCGACGGTGAGGTATTTGGTGGCGTAGCGCTCGCGGTTGTCCCACAGCTCCTGGCCGAGCTGCCTGGCCAGCGCCTCGGCCTTGGCGGTGTCGCCGTCGGCCACCACGAGGGTACGGGTGCCGACGTCTTCCACGTCGGCGAAGGAAAAGCCGTGGCTGAGCGAGACCGAGAGGATGCCGTCCTTGCCTTCGAGCGACTTCATGCGCGTGACGAACTCGTTGATCGGCGGCACCGAGGTTCGATATTGCGCGATCATGCGGCAGTCATGGCGTGCCATGACGGGCTTCACCTTGCCCTCGACCGTGTCGGCGACGATGGCGAACAGCTCGGCGGCCCGTTCCATGGTGTCGGTGTGGGGATATTCCTTGTAACCCACCAGCACGTCGGCGCTCTCGAGCATGAGCGCGCTCAGGTGACAGTGCAGGTCGAACTCGGCGCCGATCGCCACCTTGGGGCCGACGATGGCGCGCACCCTGGAAAGCAGGTCGCCTTCGCAATCGTCGTAGCCGTCGGCCACCATGGCGCCGTGGACGTTGATCAGCACCGCGTCGAGCGGCAGGGCGGCCTTGATGCCGACCAGGATCTCGTCGCGGAAATCCTCGTAGACCTTGCGCACGGTGGTGCCCGACGGGGCGGCAAAGGTGGCGAGGCCCTCGATCACCGTCCAGCCGCGCTTCTCCGTCTCCTTGCGCCAGACATGCAGCGGCGCGGTAAAGCTGGTCGGCTCGTGTTTGGTGGCGTCGCCGCGCCACACGCCATACTCCTCGTAGGCGCGGCGGCCGGTCGGAAACGGCACGAACTGGTTGGTCTCGGTCCCGAGGGCCGCGATGTAGACACGCTTGGTCAACGCTTTACTCCTTGGCGCAATGGCAGCCCGCGACATGGTCGTCGACCATGCCCGAGGCCTGCATGAAGGCGTAGCAGATGGTGGAACCCACGAACTTGAAGCCGGCCTTGGAAAGCTTCTTGGAGAGCGCGTCGCTCTCCGGTGTCTTGGCCGGCACGCCCTTCAGGTTCTTCGGCCGGTTTTTCCGGGGCTTGCCGTCGACCGCGGCCCACAGGAACTTCGAGAACGAGCCCTCGCGCGCGACAATTTCCAGATAGGCCTTCGCGTTGGTGACGCTCGCCGCGATCTTGCCCCGGTGGCGGATGATGCCGGGGTCGGCCAGCAGCTTCGCCAGCTTGGCCGGCGTGTAGCGCGCGATCTTCGCCGGCTCGAAGCCGTCATAGACCTTGCGGTAGTGCTCGCGCTTCCTGAGGACGGTGATCCAGGAAAGGCCGGCCTGGCAGCCTTCCAGGGTCAGCAGCTCGAACAGCGCGCGGTCGTCGCGCAGCGGCCGGCCCCATTCCGTGTCGTGGTATTTCTGGTAGAGCGGGTCGTCCGAAACCCAGCCGCATCTGGGCTTGCCGTCGGCGCCGCTCACTCTATCGTGCTTCCAAACCATGTGAGGAAGCTACCCAATGCCCAAGGATCTCGCCAATCTCAAGGTCTGCATTTTTGATGTTTTCGGCACCGTCGTGGACTGGCGCGGCAGCCTGATCGAGGATCTGCCGGCGCTCGGCAAGAAATACGGGATCGAGACCGACTGGACGAGCTTCGCCGACGACTGGCGCGGCCTCTACCAGCCGCAGATGGCCCGGGTGCGCAAGAAAGAGCTGCCGTGGACGCGCATCGACGATCTCCACAAGGAGGCCTTCGAAATGCTCCTGAAGAAGCGCGGCCTGAAACATCCGGGCGAGGAAGGGTCCTGGGAATTCACCCATCTCTGGCACAAGCTCCGCCCCTGGCCCGATTCGGTCGAAGGCATCGGCATGATGAAGAAGAAGTATGTCGTGTCCACGCTCAGCAACGGCAACGTGGCGCTGCTGATCAACATGGCCAAGAACAGCGGCATTCCCTGGGATCACTGCTTCTCGGGCGAGACCTTCCATCACTACAAGCCCGACCCCGAGGCCTATCTCGGCGTGGTCGACAGCATGTACCTCAAGCCCGAGCAGGTGATGCTGGTCGCCGCCCACAACGGCGACCTGGCGGCGGCGCAGAAGTGCGGCCTGTCGACCGGATTCGTGCATCGGCCGACCGAGCATGGTCCAGGTCAGAAGCGAGACCTCAAGGCCGAAGGCGACTGGGATGCCGTCGGCAATTCGATCATCGAGGTCGCGAGGAAGATCGGCTGCTAGAGTCTGTCGAGAGCCAGTCGCAGGCTCGTTCCCGGTTCGCCGGCCAGGACGATCTCGAACGGTGCATCGAAAATCGCCACGATCACCAGGCAGAAGGCGAAGGCGATGGTGAACAATCCGACCGCCACGCGCATGGCGTGCGGTTTGTCGACATGAACCAGCAGCAACGCGATCTGGGTGATGGCACCGAAGACCAGTATGGCGAGCCACTTGATCGGTGCCGTAATGTCGTTGGCGAGATAGAGCCGCTCGTCGTGGGCGCGCAGCAGATCGCGTGTTGCGGTCAGCATCGCGCCACGCGCCGGCGCGTCGAGGAAATGGGCCTGGGAGAGGGTCGTCAACAGTTCGAGATAGGCCTTGCCGGTCTCGCTGCGTGAGGCCGTGATCGTCGCGGCGTAGGGATCCTCGGCACTTGCCGCGACGACGTAGGCCTTGAGCTGCGGGATCACGATAGTGTCGATGCCGTTGGCGCGCGCGAAGTGAGCCAGCATTTGGACGGCATCGCTCTCGATCTGTACGGCGCGCTTTGCCTCGTCGGCCCTCTGCCAGACTTCGTTGACCAGCAGAGCGGCGAACAGGCCGAACAGGATCGACACCGAGGCAAAGTATGGTCCGACGATGCCGGCGCAGGCGCGGATGTGCGGCGCCAGCGGGCCCCGTGCCGCGGCAAGAAAGATGGCGAGAGCGACGACGACGGGGAGCGCCGCCGACAGTCCGATTTCCCAGGCGGAGGCGAGAAAGCCCGCCATCAGCCGCCGAACATTTCCTTCACTTTGCTGAAGAAGCCGTCGGACTCGGGGCTGGTCTTGCCGGCCTTCTCGAACTCCTTGAGCAGTTCCTTCTGCTTTGAGGTGAGGTTGGTCGGCGTCTCGGCGTTGATCTCGATGTACATGTCGCCGCGCTGGCTCGAGCGCACGATCGGCATGCCCTTGCCGCGTAGGCGGAACTGGTGGCCACCCTGGGTGCCGGCTGGAATATTGATGCGGGCCATCTTGCCGTCGAGCGTCGGCACCTCGATGTTGCCGCCCAGCGTCACCTGCACCATCGAGATCGGCACGCGGCAATGGACGTCGGCGCCTTCGCGCTCGAAAAGCTGGTGGCGACGCAGCGAGAGGAAGACGTAGAGATCGCCCGCCGGTCCACCGCGCGCGCCGGCTTCGCCTTCGCCGGACAGACGGATGCGTGTGCCGTCCTCTACTCCGGCCGGGATGTTGACCTTGAGCGTCTTGTCGCGGCGCACGCGGCCCTGGCCGCCGCAACCCCGGCATGGCTTGTCGATGATCTGGCCAGCGCCATGGCAGGCGTGGCAGGCACGTTCGACGGTGAAGAAACCCTGCTGGGCGCGCAGGCGGCCGCGGCCCTGGCAGGTCGGGCAGGTCTGCGGCTTGGAACCGGCCGCGGCACCGCTGCCGTGACATACCTCACAGGACACCGAACTCGGCACTCGCACTGTCGCTTCGGTGCCGGAATATGCCTGCTCAAGCGTGATTTCGAGATTGAAGCGCAGATCCTGGCCGCGCGTGTCGCCACGGCCGCCGCGACCGCGTCCGCTGCCGCCGAACATCTCGTCGAAAATGTCGCCAAACACCGAACCGAAATCGAAGCCCTGGCCCTGGGGGCCGCCGGGTCCGGCTCCGCCTTCGAAGGCGGCCGGGCCGTAGCGATCATAGGCCGCGCGCTTCTCCGGATCCTTCAGGATGTCGTAGGCGTGATTGGCGACCTTGAATTTCTTCTCGGCTTCCTGGTCACCTGGATTGCGATCCGGGTGATGCTGCATGGCAAGCTTGCGGAACGCCTTCTTGATGTCGTCAGCGCTTGCCGTACGGCTGACCCCGAGCAGCTCGTAATAGTCCTGCGACATACGCCCTACGCAGCCCCCACTTGCCTCTCATGCGTCGGCCTCCCGCTTGCACGGGAGGCCATCGTATCCTGCATTTCTACCCGGCTCAGCCGGAGCCTGTCTTCTTGTTCTTGTCGGTGACGTCCTCGAACTCGGCATCGACGACCTTGTCGTCCTTGGCCTGGCTCGCGCCACCTGCGGCATCGCCCGCGGTCGCTCCAGCCTGCGCTTCCGCCTGCTGGGATTTGTACATCGCCTCGCCGAGTTTCATCGCCGCCTGGGCGAGGTCGTTGGTCTTGGTCTTGATCGCCTCGGCATCCTCGGCAGTCAACGCCGTCTTCAGCGCCTCGAGCGCGCCTTCGATCGTGGCCTTCTCGGTCGGACTGACCTTGTCGCCGAACTCCGTCAGGTGCTTGGTCGTCGAATGGACCAGCGCCTCGCCCTGGTTGCGGGCGTCGATCAGCTCGCGCTTCTTCTTGTCTTCCTCGGCGTGGAGCTCGGCATCCTTCACCATCTTCTGGATGTCGGCCTCGCTGAGGCCGCCCGAAGCCTGGATGCGGATCTGCTGCTCCTTGCCGGTCGCCTTGTCCTTGGCCGAGACCTGCACGATGCCGTTGGCGTCGATGTCGAACGTGACCTCGACCTGCGGCTGGCCGCGCGGTGCCGGTGGCAGACCGACCAGGTCGAACTGGCCGAGCATCTTGTTCTGGGCGGCGATTTCGCGCTCGCCCTGGAACACGCGGATGGTCACGGCCGTTTGGTTGTCGTCGGCGGTGGAGAAGGTCTGGCTCTTCTTGGTCGGGATCGTCGTGTTGCGCTCGATCAGGCGCGTGAACACGCCGCCCAGCGTCTCGATGCCGAGCGACAGCGGCGTGACGTCGAGCAGCAGGACGTCCTTGACCTCGCCCTTCAGCACGGCGGCCTGAACTGCCGCACCGACCGCCACGACTTCGTCGGGATTGACGTTGCGAGCGGGTTCCTTGCCGAAGAACTGCTTAACGACCTCGATCACCTTGGGCATGCGGGTCATGCCGCCGACCAGGATAACCTCGTCGATCTGACCGGCCTGCAGGCCGGCGTCCTTGAGCGCGGCCTTGCAGGGCTCAAGCGTGCGCTGCACCAGGTCTTCGACCAGAGCCTCGAGCTTGGCGCGCGACAACTTGATCACGAGATGCTTGGGGCCGCTCGCGTCGGCGGTGATGAACGGCAGGTTGATCTCGGTCTCCTTGGAATTGGAGAGTTCGATCTTGGCCTTCTCGGCCGCTTCCTTCAGGCGCTGCAGGGCAAGCTTGTCGTTGCGCAGGTCGATGCCCTGCTCTTTTTTGAACTCGTCGGCCAGGTAGCCGATGATGCGGACGTCAAAGTCCTCGCCACCCAGGAAGGTGTCGCCGTTGGTCGCCTTGACCTCGAACACGCCGTCGCCGATCTCGAGGACCGACACGTCGAACGTGCCGCCGCCCAGATCGTAGACCGCGATGGTGCCGGTCTTGCGCTTGTCCATGCCATAGGCCAGCGCCGCCGCGGTCGGCTCGTTGATGATGCGCAGGACTTCAAGGCCCGCGATGCGGCCGGCGTCTTTGGTCGCCTGCCGCTGGGCGTCGTTGAAGTAGGCCGGGACCGTAATGACCGCCTGCTCGACCTTTTCGCCGAGATAGGCTTCGGCAGTTTCCTTCATCTTGCCGAGGATGAATGCAGAAATCTGGCTGGGGCTGTAGGTCTGCCCCGAAGCCTCGACCCAGGCATCGCCGTTGGTGGCCTTCACGATCTTGAAGGGGACGAGCGACATCTCCTTCTGGACCATCGGGTCCTCGAAGCGCCGCCCGATCATGCGCTTGACGGAATAAAGGGTTTTGAGCGGATTGGTGACGGCCTGCCGCTTGGCGGCCTGGCCGACAAGGCGTTCGCCCGCATCTGTAAATGCGACCATGGACGGCGTAGTGCGCGCGCCCTCCGAATTCTCGATAACCTTGGTCTCGCCGCCTTCCATGACCGCGACGCACGAATTGGTCGTGCCGAGGTCGATACCGATGACTTTCGCCATGTTGCTACTCTCTCGCTAGGCGGATCGGTCCGGCCCCAAAGGCGCCAGATCGACCCCCGATCTGTGATTTCCTGCCGAAAAACCGGGTCAGGATAGGGGCTATATAGGTCCTGCTGGGCCACCTGCAATGGCACCAGCGGGCAAGGCGTACGAAAATCGCGCGGCCAAATATCGCCATAGGCCGGCTCGGCGTGAGAATCGACCTCCAAATGACCGCGCTGAAAATCTAGTTCTCGTTACTCGCTGGCCGAACCACCGGTCCGCCCTTGGATACGGCAACCATCGCTGCGCGCAGCAGGCGTCCGGCGAGCAGATATCCCGGGATCATCTCCTGCAGAATGGTCCCGGCGGGCACCGACGGGTCGTCGATTTCCATCATCGCTTGATGGAATTCGGCGTTGAACGGTTGCCCGAGGGCTTCTACGCGCGTCACGCCATGGCGCTCCAGCACCGATTGCAATTCGCGTTCGGTGGCCTGGACGCCGACAACGACGTTGCGCAACGCCGGATCGAGCGTCTCGAGATCCGTGGGAAGAGCCGAAAGGGCACGGCCGAGATTGTCGGCCACCGACAGCACGTCCCGCGCGAAGCGTTCGATGCCGAACTTGCGCTCCTTCTCGACGTCCTGCTGGGCACGTCGGCGTACGTTCTGGGCCTCTGCCAGCGCACGGAGCTGCTTGTCCTGCAGGTCGGCATTCTCTGCCTCAAGACGTTCGACGAGCTGTTGCAGCTCGGCCAAGTCTTCCGGCTTGGGTGGAATGTCGAGGCTCGATTCGGGCGTTTCGTCCGGCATCTCAGCCGGGGCGCCGCCCGCAGTTGGATCGCCGGCCATATGTCGTCCCTGGTTGCGGTAGCGTGTTCAGGCGGCTTTCAATTAGGGATGACCACCCTCCGGGTCAACCACCTGCGTCAGACCGCCTGGAGCGGGGCGTGCAGTTTGGTGCCGTGCACGATGATGCCGCCGCGATCACCGACGGTAACCGCGCCATAGCGCTGGGCGAAGATCTCGGGGAGTGGCCGGGCATCGGATGCCGCCAGCCACAGGCGCAGCAGATGACGGCGGCGCTCCGGCTCCGGCCAGTCCACGAAGTCGGTGCGGTCATGCAGCATCGTGTGATTGTGCACGAGCTGCACGTCGCCCGGCTTGAATTCCATGAACATGTGGAGCTTCGGGTCACCGGCCAGCGCGTCGAACATGTCGAGGGCCTCGACATGGGCCGGCGATAGCCGCGGGGCATCGGCAAAGCGCTGGGCCGAATCGACATACTGGCGCTGATAGATCGCGCTCAGAAAGCCCTTGTGCCAGTTGAAGACAGGAATCTCGAAATAGGGCTTCTTGCCTTCCGGCACTTCGCCGCGCCGATCTGTGGCGATCGGCTGGAACAGCAGTTCCAGAAGGTCGGGCCGGCGGCGCCGCATCTCGTTGAAGATCGTGGTCGAGCTCACCAGCGCCGACAGCCCCCCCGACTTGGCGGTCATGAGACAAAGCAATCCGACGATGTCGCAGGAGTCGGTGTGGTAGGTCTGCCGTTCGTGTGTTTGATAGATGCGAACGTTGGGGTCCTTCACGTCGAGGCCGAGATCCTGGACATGGCCCAGCACGTGGCCTTTGCCGTTCTGCGAGCGTGCGCTGCCGAGGTGGGCGCCGAGGCCGTAGAACGCCGTTGCCGCCTCGCGTATCGACCAGCGCTCGACCGGCAGGCCGCGCAGCAGCAAAAATCCACGGCCGTTCAGCACCTCGTCGCGGACTCGTGCCTTGAGCCTGGGTCCGAGCGTTGGCAGCGGGAAGTCGTTGGCCGTCACGGCGGCGACGTCGGCTTCGCGTGATGCCAGCGCTTTGGCCGCTGTCTCGATTTCGGCGATTTCGGCAGGTGCGAGCGCCAGCAGCCAATCGGAGCGTGTCTTCATCTCGGGGCCATACCAGGCGGCAGCGCCGGTCTGTTCCGGCGGCAGATCGAATGACATGTCCTTCAGGTCTCCCAGGGAAAACGCGGGGCGAAAAGGTCGTCGTCAGCGACCGACAACCGGAAGCTCTCGGTGGCATTGACCAGCGCCGCCCGGATACCGGGTTCCAGCGCGCTATGGCC
>CALDNT010000257.1 GCA_937915145.1 uncultured Reyranella sp. | reverse complement strand
AAAACAAGGCTTGTCTCAGATTTGTGGACACCGTTCCGGACACCACGCGTTACATCCAGGCGTCCACGATTGTCGGGCGAAAAGCCCGTCGTTATTGGCTTTCCGGCGTGCGGGGAGCCGAAATTCGGCCGGGGTTCTGGGCTGGACTACCACGGTTGGGCCCGGCATCAGCCGGCGTCAGCCCAGCGCCCCCGTGGCGCGGAGCGCCGCGATTTCGGCGGTGCCATACCCCAGCTCGCCCAGCACCTCGTCGGTGTGCTGGCCGTGGCCGGGGCCGGGTCCGGGCGCCACCGGCTCGGGCGCGAAGGACAGCCGGATCGGCGCCGAGATGGTGCGTGGCATCTCCTCGATCGTGCTCGGCACCACGGCGCCGTTGGCCACTGCCTGCTCGTCATGCGGCACGTCGCGCATGACGCCCAGCAGGCCGAAGGTGATGCCGTGGTGGCGCAGCCTGAGGCGCCAGTGCAGCCAGGGATGGGCGGCGAATACCGGATCGAGGATCGCCGCCAGCTCCGGGGCGTGGGCGCGGCGTTGCTCGGTCGTCTGGAAGCGCGGATCGTCCATCAGGTCGGGCCGCTCGATCGCCTGGCAGAGTTCGGGCCACAACTTGTCCTCGCGCACGATGGTGAGCTGGATCCAGCGGTGGTCGGAGGTGCGGTACTGGTTGGCGAGCGCGCTCCTTGGCTGGGTGCGCGGCGGCCTGGGTGCCACATAGGCGCCGAGCAGGGCGCCCTGCGCCAGCATGGCGTTCGACCACAGGCCGCCGGCGTGCAGCGATGTCGTCACTTCGCTGCCCTGGCCGGTGCGCTCGCGATGGAGCAGCGCCATGGTGATGGCGGCGAACAGGTTCATGCCGGCCATCTGGTCGCCCTGTGCCGGCAACGAGAAGGCCGGCGGTCCCTCGGCGTAGGAGAGCGCATCGAGCAGGCCGGAGCGGGCGAAGAAGGCGGTTGAGTCGAAGCCCGGCTGGTCGGCATCGGGGCCCTGTTCGCCATAGCCTGTCATCGAGGCGTAGATCAGCCGCGGGTTGAGCGCGGCCACGTCGGCGTAGCGCATGCGCAGGCGCTCGCGGACCTTCAGCGGGAAGTTCACCACCATCACATCGGCGGTCCGGGCCAGCCGGTCGAACGCCGCGCGGCCGCCATCGCTCTTGAGGTCGAGCACGATCGCCCGCTTGTTGCGGTTGGTGAGATGCCAGCAGAAATTCACCGGATGTTGCGGGATCGAATGCGCCTGGCCGAGCTTGCGCTGTGGGTCACCCTCGCCCGGCGGTTCGATCTTGATCACCTCGGCGCCATAGTCGCCCATCACCGTGGTCGCCACCGGCGCGGCGATGAAACTGGCAAGATCGAGAACCCGCAGACCCTTCAGCGGCAATTGCCCGCGCATTGATGTTTTCCTTTCGACCACGTACATCGCACCCTACTCTCGATAGGCGCCTTGAGGTCAATGACCGATACCCGTCGAAATCTTTGGCTCGCCTCGGGCCTGCTGGCCGTGCTGGCGATCGGCGTTTCTGTGTTGCCGTCGGCGCTGTGGGCGTGCGGCCTGGCGGCGCTCCTCGCCCTGGCGGGCGTCGTTCTGTTGCGCGGCAATCGTTGGCGGGCCGGGGCACTGCTGATGTCGGCGCTCGCCGTCAGTCTGGCATTGCTCGATGCCGTCGCGGGATTCCTGTCGCCCGTGCCGATGGGGCACGGTCTGGTGAAGGCGACCGATCCCAAATGGTGGCCGCCACCCGATCCGGTGCTGGGTTTCCGGCCGCGGCCGAACTCCGAGGTGGTTGCCACAGCGGCCTTCGGGGCGGACCAAATCTATCGCCACACCTATCATTTCGACGACACCGCCGCGCGGGTCACGCTGGCTGGTCCGGCGGGCGCCGACACCTACCTGTTCCTGGGCGATTCCTTCATCTTCGGCCAGGGACTTCCCGACGATCAGAGTCTGGCGTCGCAGTTCGCCAAGGCCAACGACCTCAAGGTGCGCGCGATCAATCTCGGCGTGCCGGGCTACGGACCCAATCATCTCGTGCGTGCGCTCGAGGCGGGCCTGCTCGATCGCTATGCCGGCCAGCACGTCAAGGCGGTGGTGAGCTGGATCATTCCGGCGCATCTGGCACGGGTGACGGGCGATGGGTCCTGGCTGGGCTCGTCGCCGCGCTATGTCCTCGAAGACGGCACGCTGCGCCACACCGGGTCGTTCAACGAGTACCGCTGGACCCATCCGCTTGCCGGGCTGAAATATCTGCTGGGCGAGCAGTTCGTGTTCGTCGACGCGATCGGCATGCGCCAGAAGCAGGAGGCGCAGGCCGACCTGTTCGTCGCCCTCATGACGCGGCTGCAGACGCTGGTCCGCGAAAAGTTCAACGCCCCTCTGGTCGTCATTTATTCGTGGCCCGACAATCTGCAGACGCGCGGCTACGGTCCCGCGCCGCAGTTTCTGATCTCCGTCCTAGACCGGTTGCGCGAGGCCGGCATTCCGCTGCTGTCGGTCGACAATCTGACAGCCGGCGTCCACGTCTCGCGCCTTCTCATTCCGCATGACGGCCATCCCACCGCCTTCACCCACGAGCTCATCGCCGAAGAACTGAAACGGCGTCTGAACCGTCCCTGACGCTCCCTTTCAATTGACGCCCTGACGAGCCATATGGCGCCCATGCGTGCACTCAATCGGCCGAAACCGACGGTTGAAGTCGAGCGGCGGCCCGACGGCACGCTTGTGCTATCGGCCGGTCGCGCGTTGCCGACCGGGCTGCCGCTGGTCATCGACCAGCTCCGGCAAGCCGCCGAACGCCGTGCCGACGTCACGTTTCTTGCCGAGCGCCGCGGTTCGGACAGGGCCTGGCGGCATCTCAGCTATGCCGAGGCGTGGGCCAGGACGGGCGCCGTTGCGTCGTGGCTGATCGCCGAGGGTTACGGTCCGGGCAGCCGGTCAGTGGCGATTCTGTCGGACAACAGCCTGGAGAATGCGCTCTTTCTCTTCGGCGCACTGCGGGCCGGTGCGCTGGTGGCGCCCTTGTCGCCCAACTATTCGCTGTCGGGAGATTTCACGCGTCTCGATCATGCGCTCGGCGTCGTCGAGCCGGGCCTGGTGTTTGCCCAGGACTCGGCTGCCTACGGCGACGCCCTCGATCGTGCTGCAGCCGGTGGCGCAAGGCTCGTCACCGTAGATGGAAAGCGCGGACAGGCATTCGCCGCGCTTGCCGCCTGCCCGGTCGACGCCGCGGTCGCCGAGCGCCGCCAGCACATCACAACCGATACGCCGGCCAAGATCCTGTTCACGTCGGGCTCGACCGGCCTGCCCAAGGGCGTGCTCAATACCCATGGCAATCTCGCAGCGGCGTCGGAAATGGTCCGGGCGGTCGGCGAGCCGCTCGACGATCAGCGCGCGGCCGTCTCACTTGATTGGCTGCCCTGGCATCACACCTGGGGCGGCAATGCCAATCTCAACGGCATCATCCGGGTTGCAGGCTCTCTCTATATAGACGGCGGCCGGCCGGTGCCGGGCCGCTTCCAGGAAACGATCGAAAATCTGCGCGAACTCTCGCCGTCGCGTTTCAGCACCGTGCCGGCGGCCTACCCGCTGCTGCTGGAGGCGCTCGAGCGCGACGAGGATCTGCGCGCCAAATTCTTCAGGAACCTGCGCGGCCTTGGCTACGGCGGTGCCTTGCTGCCGCAGGAGAGCTTCGACCGGCTGCAGGGTCTCGCCATCGGCCAGCTCGGCGAGCGCCTGCCGTTCGGCTGCGGCTGGGGCATGACCGAGACGACCAGCGTCGGCCTGATGGTCTATTGGAACGTCGATCGCGCCGGCCTGCTCGGTCTGCCGCCGCCCGGCGCGCTGGCCAAGCTGGTGCCGGCGGGTGATCGCTACGAGTTGCGGGTCAAGGGCCCGCACGTCATGGCAGGCTACCACAAGCGCCCCGACGCCGATCGCGAGGCCTTCGACGAGGATGGATTCTTCCGCACCGGCGATGCCGCGCGCTGGATCGACGAGGACAATCCCGCCGCCGGCATTGCGTTTGCCGGCCGGTTGTCGGAGGAATTCAAGCTTGCTTCGGGCACATGGGTGCGCGCCACGACCTTGCGCACGCAGCTGATCGACGCCCTCCAACCCTATGTGCGCGACCTCGTCATCGCGGCCCCTGACCGGCCGTGGCTGGGTGCCCTGGCATGGCTCGATGCGACAGCCTGCGCCGAGGCGGGGGGCTCCGAAGCGTGGCGGCCGGCGCTCGCGCGGCTGCTCGCTGCGTTCAACGGCAGGCCCGGCGGCTCCAGCACCCGCGTGCTGAGGCTGCTCCCACTCGAAGAGCCGCCCTCGGTGGCCGACGGCGAAGTGACCGACAAGCGCTCGATCAACGCGCGACGCGTACTGGAACGACGGGGAGCCGACGTGGCGAAACTCTACGTCGAGCCGATCGATCCGGCCCTGATCGTCGCAGGAGGAACCGCCTGATCCGCAGCGCTCGGCCCGCACCTGCTTTGACAGGTTGTCGGCGCCGTCGGCTGATGGTTGAAATACAACTTATACGAGATTTACTTGATATAGATGCGTCTCTATGATTGTTCTCCACGATCAGGAGAACGACATGCAGGCGAAGGTAAGGACCGTGGCTTTCCAGGGCGTCGATGTCCTGCCGGTCGATGTGCAGGTGATGATCGCGCCGGGCACCATCGCCTTCGCCATGGTTGGCCTCGCGGACAAGGCGGTCGGTGAAAGCCGCGAACGGGTGCGGGCGGCGTTGCGGGCGCTGGGCCTTGCCCTGCCGCCGCAGCGCATCACGGTCAATCTCTCGCCGGCCGACCTCGCCAAGGAGGGCAGCCACTACGACTTGCCGATCGCGCTCGCGCTTCTGGCCGCCATGGGCGTGCTCACGCGGGAGTGTCTGGAAGACTTCGTCGTGTTGGGTGAACTGGCGCTCGATGGCTCGCTCAGTCGCGTGCCCGGCGTGCTGCCGGCGGCAATTGCCGCCGTCGCATCCGGGCGCGGTCTGATTTGCCCCGCAGTATGCGGCGGCGAGGCGGCGTGGGGTGGGTTCGAGTCCCAGGACACCGACCGGTCCGCCATCGTTGCCGCGCCGTCGTTGCTTGCGCTGATCAATCACCTGCGCGGCCAGCAGACCTTGCCGACGCCTGAAGCGCTGATCGCCGATGACCGCACCACCTATCCTGACCTTGCCGAGATCAAGGGCCAGGAAAGCGCCAAGCGCGTGCTCGAAGTGGCGGCGGCCGGCGGCCACAATCTGTTGATGATCGGCCCGCCGGGCTCGGGCAAGTCGATGCTGGCCGCGCGTCTGGCCGGCCTGCTGCCGCCGCTCGAACCCGACGAGGCTCTGGAAGCCTCGATGGTGCGCTCGCTGGCCGGCGACCTCACTGAAGGCAAGCTTAGCCGCCGCCGCAACTTTCGCGACCCGCACCACTCCGCCACGCTGCAGGCCCTGATCGGTGGCGGCCAACGTGTCCGGCCGGGCGAGGTTTCGCTCGCCCACCATGGTGTGCTGTTCCTCGACGAACTGCCGGAATTCAGCCGCGCCACGCTGGAAGCGCTGCGCCAGCCGCTGGAGTCGGGCCGCGTGACGGTGGCGCGCGCCAATGCCCACGTCACCTATCCGGCCCGCTTTCAGTTGGTGGCGGCAATGAACCCCTGCCGCTGCGGCCATCTGATGGAACCCGGCCGGGCTTGTGGCCGGGCCCCGCGTTGTGGCGTTGACTATCAGGGCAAGCTCTCGGGCCCGCTGCTCGACCGCATCGATCTGTGCATCGATGTGCCGCCGGTCGGCGCCGCCGATCTCGCACTGCCGCCGCCGGCCGAGACCTCCGCCGATGTCGCGGCGCGCGTGGCCGCGGCGCGGGCGGTGCAGCGCCAGCGGCTGGCCGAACTCGACCGCAAGGGCAGGCTTTTGGCGGTCGAGGCCGATCCCGCCGCCGGCCTGCTGTCCGACAGGGCGCGCGGCTGGTCGAAGCCACGCTGCAACGCCGATACCGACGGCGCCCTGCTGGCGGCCATCGCCGAACCCGACGCCGAGGGCCGCGCGCTCCTGACAAGGGCTGCCGAGCGCCTCGGTCTGTCGGCCCGTGCCTGGCATCGCACCTTGCGGGTGGCGCGCACCCTCGCCGATCTCGACGGGTCCGCTTCCGTGCGGCGTCTGCACATCGCCGAGGCGCTCTCCTACCGCCGCCCGCAGCCGCGAGCCGCGATGGCTGCTTGAAGGCAGGAGCTAGACCGCACCCTGTGACCTCTATGGCTTCAATTGCCCGGGCGGCAAAATCGATTGCTGCGCGATTCTGCATCCGCCACCTTACGAATTATATCGGGGCGGACTATATCGGGAGGGGTCGAGGGTGGAGCTCATCGACGAACACATTGCAGAATTCCGTAATTCGGCGCTCCGGGATTTCTCCGGCAGTCCACCGTGGGAATTGACGTCTTCCTCGACGGCAATCGTGGAGCGGCTTCTGGGCGGTTTGGGCGTGGACTATGCCGTGAATGGGAACGTCGCCTGTCATCTCACCTCGACCATCGAGGAGGGAGCGATACTCAAGGGCCCGGCAATCGTCGGGCCCAAATGCTTCATCGGATCGGGGACCTTGGTACGTGGCGGCTGCTGGCTGGAGGGCAACTGCATCTTGGGGCCGGGAGCAGAGCTGAAATCGTCGTTCGTCTTCGGCGGATCGAAGCTCGCTCATTTCAATTTCGTCGGCGACAGCATCCTCGGTCGCGGGGTCAACCTCGAAGCCGGCTCCATCATCGCAAACTATCGAAACGAATGGGCCGATCCGACGATTTCATTCGTTTACCGAGGCAAACGGATCGGTACGGGGGCGGAAAAGTTCGGCGCGCTGGTTGGGGATCGCACCAGGATTGGTGCCAATGCCGTCATTGCCCCGGGCGCCGTTCTCGCGCCGGACACCATCGTGAAACGCCTGTCGTTGGTCGATCAGGCGGTCCCGACCAGCAGCGCCTAGCTGCGGATTTCGACTCCGGCCCACTCTTCCAGGACCTTGGCGACGAAAGTAAAATCCGAGTCGGCGCCAAATCTCGCCTTGGTGACGGCCAGCATCTGGCGCACCGCGGCGCCCACCACCATGGGCACGCCCATCGCCTCGGCCTCGTCGACGCACAGGCGAACATCCTTGTAGGAAAGGCCGGTGGTGAAGCCGAAATCGAAGGTTCCCGGCAAGATGGCACGCGGGAACTTGTCCTGTGTGGCGCTGTTGCGACCGCTTGAGGCGTTGATGATGTCGATCAGCACTTTGGCCTCCAACCCCGCCTTGACGCCCATCGCCATGACTTCGGAAGTGGCCACCAGCGCTGCCGCCGCCAGGAGGTTGTTCGCAAGCTTCGCGGTCTGCGCGAGGCCGGGCTTCTCGCCGGCGTGAAACGGCCGTCCGAACACTTTGAGGACCGGTTCGACCTCCTGCAGGGTGGGCGTCGGGCACGACACCATGATCGCCAGCGTGCCGGCCCTGGCGCCGGTCACGCCGCCGCTCACCGGCGCATCGACCCAACCGATCCGCCGTTCGGCAAGCTGGGCTGCGACCTCGGTGGCCACGCCCGGGCCGGTGGTCGACAGGTCGATCACCAGCCGCACGCTCGAACCGTTGATGATGCCGCCGTTGCCGCCGAGGACGACCTGTCGCACCACGTCGGGGGTCGGCAGGCTGATCAGGACGATACCGGCCGTCGAGGCCACCTCGGCCGGCGAGGCGGCAAGCTGGGCGCCGCGCGCCACCAGCGGCCGGGTGGCTTCGTCGGAGACGTCATAGACGCACAAACGATGACCGGCATCGAGCAGGCGCGCGGCCATCAAGCCGCCCATCCGGCCCACGCCGACAAATCCCAGCATCTCATTTGCCATGACATATCCTTCCTTCACTGCAATGCGGCCGCACTCTGTCGTTCTCCCGGCGCCGCAGCCACCCCATAATCGCCCGATGTCGGCGTCGTCGATGCGGCGCGTATCAGGAGATCACATGCTGAAGGGCAGGAGCGCGATCATCACCGGGTCGACGCAGGGGCTGGGTTATGCGATGGCCGGCCGGCTCGCCGCCCAGGGATGCAACGTCGTTCTGAACGGGTTCGGCGATGCCCACGACATCGAGAACAAACGCCGGCATCTCGAAGACAGCCACGGCGTCCGCGCCCTTCATCACGGCGCCGATCTGGCAGATCCGGGTCAGATCGCCGGCCTGGTCGAAACGGCAACCCGGGCCTTCGGTGCCGTCGACATCCTGATCAACAACGCCGTCGTCCGCCATTTCGCACCGATCGAGGATTTCCGTCCGGACGATTGGGACAGGGCGCTGGCGGTCAATCTTTCGGCGGCGTTCCACACAACGCGCCTGGTCCTGCCCGGCATGCGCCAGCGCGACTTCGGCAGGATCGTCAACATGGCGTCGATCTACGGCCTGGTCGGCGCGGTGAACCGGGTCGACTACGTCACGACCAAGACGGCGCTGATCGGCTTCACGCGTGCGGTGGCGCTCGAAGCGGCGAGCCAGAACATCACCTGCAACGCGATCTGTCCCGGCACCTCGCCGACGCCCGCCATCGAGGAGCGGCTGGAAGGCTTCATGGCGGAGGAAGGCCTGTCGCGCGATCGGGCTGTCGCCAAGTTCATGGCCTCGCGCCAGCCGTCGGGGCGGTTCGTATCGATGGACGGCGTGGCGGCGCTGGTTGCTTTCCTGTGCGGTCCTGCCGGTGCCGACATCACCGGCGCGGCGATCCCGATCGACGGCGGCTGGAGCGCGAGCTGAACGCCTACGGATCGATCAGCACGCCCGGATTCATCATCCCCTTGGGATCGAGCTCGCGCTTGGCGCCGCGCAGGGCGCGGGCGAACAGCTCTGGCCGCTGCTTGTCGTAGAACGGCCGATGGAAGCGGCCGACGGCGTGATGGTGCGTGGTCGTGCCGCCATGCTCGACCGTCGCCGCCGTGCAGGTCGACAGCACCTCCATGAGCTGGTCCAGTGACTTCTTCTTGTCGAGGATGCCGCCGAAGGTGAAATAGAGACACGGCCCGTCGGGATAGACGTGGGTGAAGCGGCAGGTGACCGTGCCGTCGCGGCCGGTCACGCGCTTGATCGTGTCGTGCGCGACCTTGGTGATCTTCTGGTGGAAGTCGCGGAAGCGCTCCCAGGTCATGGAGGTCTCGAAGGTCGAGGACAGGATGCCGCGCGCCACGGCGTGTTCGCTGTAGTGCGGGGCGCGGATGAACTTGTTGCGCCACGCGCCGGCGGCGCCGCTGCGATGGGCATTCTCGTCGTCGCCGCCCACGTCCGCCACACCGCCATGGTCGCGGCAGATTTCGAGCGCGCGCGCCATCCAGGCGTCGAGCGGATGGTCGGGCGATTCGAAGGCCAGCACGAGGACGGCCTCCTTGCTGCTCCACGGGATGCCCGGTAATGCCTCGCGCGCTTCGAGCAGGCGGCAGTTGGCGGGATAGAGACCGGCCTGGGTGATGTCGCGCACCGCGTCGGCGCCGGTATAAAAATCCTTGAAACGCACGCTGGCCGAGGCGCGGAAGGTCGGCTTCTTGCGCAGTCGCACCCAGGCCTCGGTGATGATGCCGAGAATTCCCTCGGAGCCGATGAACAGGCGGTCGGGGCTGGGGCCGGCACCGGAGCCTGGCAGGCGGCGCGACTCGAGCGTGCCGGCCGGCGTCACCACCCGCGTGCTCTCCACGAAATCGTCGATGTGGGTGTAGAGCGTGGCGTAATGGCCGCCCGAGCGCGTGGCGATCCAGCCGCCCAGCGTCGAGCAGCGGTAGGCCTGCATGTAATGGCGCATGGTGAAGGGCGTGTCGCGCAGCGCGTCCTCGATCGCCGGCCCGTAGATGCCGCCCTGGATGCGCGCCGCCTGGCTGGTCGCATCGACTTCCAGCACCTTGTCCATGTGGCGCATCGAGATCGTCACCACCTTTTCGAACGCCGCCGCCGGTTCGATGCCCTTCACCACCGACGAGCCGCCGCCATAGGGAATCGCCTTGGCGCCGATGCGGTCGCACCAGTCCAGCAGCTTGACGATGTCCTGCTCGGTCTCCGGAAAAGCCACGGCGTCGGGCGGGTTGGGTACCGAACGCATGAACATGCGCGTGGCGTCGAAGCCGGCCTTGCCGTAGCTGTGTTCGAGCCGTGTCAGGTGATCGTTGCGCACCATCGACTGCAACGCCGCCGGCACTTCCACGCGTGGCTTGCGCAGCGTGATCTCGTCGGGCTTGGGCGGCGGTGTGACGTCGAAGCCGGAGAGACCGTAGCGCTGGGCGATCTCGGCCTCCCAGGTCTTGATCTCCTCGGGCGAGAGATCCTCGTCGGCATAGCCCCAGGCATAAAATTTCTTCTGCCGCCTCATGGTCCCCTCCGGATTGTTCTCGTTGTCGCTCAGGCGGCGAAAGCCACGGGCCTGTGGCTGCCCTTGATCTGGGTGCGATGCATGACGCGCCGCGCCGCGCTGTCGAACGGGTCGCGGCGATGCATGGTCGAGCGGTTGTCCCACATCACGAGGTCGCCCAGCTTCCAGAAATGTTCGTAGACAAAGCGCGGCTGGGTGACATGGGCCCACAGTGCCTCGAGCACGGCCTCGGATTCAGCCGGCGAATAGCCCTCGACGTAGGAGTTGCGGCGGCGGCCGAGATAGAGCGTGGCGCGGCCGTTGACCGGATGGCGCAGGATCGCCGGATGCCAGGCGCCGGGTGCCGCCATCGGATCGTCGGTCGGCGTCACACCCTTGCGCAGATAGCCGCCGGAATTGTAGGTGCCGTCGTGCTTGACCCTGCGGCCTTCGATCCTGCGGCGCAGGTCGGCGGGCAGGGCGTCGCACGCCGCCTGCATGCTGGTGAACCAGGTGTTGCCGCCGCTGGGCGGGATCTCCAGCGAATAGAGCATCGAAGCATCGGGCGGCGTGTCGAGATAGCTCATGTCGGTGTGCCAGACCGCCTCGCCATCGCCCAGCGCACCGATCGGATCGCCCTTGGCGTCGCGCACGTTCGACACGACATAGATGTCGGGATAGCCCGGCGGGCTGATGCGGCCGCGTTCCTGGTTGGGTGGCGGGTCGAGTTCGCCGAAACGGCGGCTGAAGGCCAGCAGATCGTCGTCGCCGAGCTGCTGGCCGCGCAGCAGGATCATCGAGTGATCGTACCAGGCGCGCTCGATCGCGGCGAAATCCTGATCGCTCAAGTGCCTGAGATCGACGCCGGAAATCTCCGCGCCCACTGCCTCGGTCACCGGACGCACCACAGCGGTCATGTCGTCTCCTCCGTCTTCGGCCGCGATGATCGGCCCGCTTCGGCGCCCGATCAAGCGCCGAGCAGCGGCCTGAGCCAGCCAATGAGCGTGTCGGCGACGGCGGGCGCCAGCGGCCCGGCAAATCCCGGATCGGCCGGTCCGCTGATGCGTTTGAGATTGTGGCTGACGGCCGGCAGGATCACCGCCTCGCCGGGCGCCGTGCGCCGGCCGAGTGCGTCGATCAGGGGCTGGACGTCGGCCATCGGCACGACCTGGCGGTCGGCCGCGCCCTGCACGATCAGGCAGGCCATATCCAGCCTGCCCAGCGCCGTGGCCGGATCGAACGCCAGCAAGCTCTGCAGGAACGGACCGGCATAGGGTGGAAACAGCGCCTGCAGCTCGCGTGGCAGGCCGGCGGGGACGTGGCCGGTGGCCATCACCTCGGCCATCGTCCGTTCCGCCGGTTCGAGCAGCGATGGCGCGTTGCGGGCGATCTGGGCGCGCACGATATCGGCCAGTGGAAGTCCGGGCGTTGCCGCGAGCACCAGCCCATGCAGTCTGTGCCGCTTTCCCGGTTCCGGCGCCCTGGTTGCCATCGCCGTGGCGGCAGCGATCGCCAGCAGCCCGCCCTCGCTGTGTCCCAGCAACGCGGTAGCGTAGGGCTTGATCTCGTCGTGCTTGAGAAGCTCGCCGTGAGCTGCCGCGACATCGCCGACGAAATTTGTCCAGGCGAAGAACTGCTCCTGGTCTTCCAGAGTGCCCGTCGGCCGCGGTGTCGAGCTGCCGATGCCGCGCTTGTCGTAGCGCAGGCTGGCGATACCGGCCTGCGCCAGCAGTTCGGCGATCAGCTTCAGAAGGTCGATGCGCCCGCCGACCTGGGACTCCGGCACCAGCGGGTTGTTGCCGTCGCGATCGGTCGGCCCGCTGCCGGCGATCAGGACGACGCCGGGCACCCGCTGCAGTTCGCTCCACATCGGCAGCAACAATGTGCCGGCAAGCGTTGCGCCATCGCCGCCGGCGAAATGAACCGGCCGCTGCCTCGTGCCGGCCGCGTAGTAACCTTTCCATGGACTTTGTGCGCGTGCCGCCAGCGGTGCCAGCGCGGCCGTAGCCAGCAGCGCACGACGGTCGATCATTACTTCTGTTCCGGCTCCGGCGCGTTGCCCATGCGATGGCTCATCTGCCGGCCGCCGAAGAGATGAACATGGAAGTGAAAGACGAGCTGGCCGCCATTGGGACCATGATTGGCGACCATACGGTAGCCATCGGGTTCGAGGCCGAGATCCTTTGCGACTTTTGCCACGGCCCGCCAGAAGCCGACGAGCAATTCGGCCGGCGCCTCGGCGCAGAAATCCGCCTGCGATACATACTCGCCCTTCGGGATTACGAGGACATGCACCGGAGCCAACGGGCGGATGTCACGGAAGGCCAGCGCGAACGCATCCTCGTAGACCTTCTTGCACGGCAGCTCGCCGCGCAGGATGCGCGCGAAGATGTTGTTGCGATCGTAGGGGGGCATCAGAGACTCCGGAAACGCCGCGGAGGCGAGAGAGTAGCCTCTTCACGCGGCCTCTGCGAAGTCGCTGCCGTTATCTCTTGCGTGACGCTTTTTCGGCGATGCCTGAGAGGCCTTCGCGGCGTGCCAGCTCGGCCCATACCGCTTTGGGACGGACCCCGGTCGCGGCCCACAGGGTCAGCAAATGGTAGAGCATGTCGGCGCTCTCCGCGACGAGCTTCGGCCGGTCGCCCCTGATTCCCTCGATCAGAGCCTCGACCGCTTCCTCGCCCAGCTTCTTGGCGATCTGGGCGCGGCCGCGGCTGAACAGGCGCGCGGTGTAGGATGTGTCGGGGTCGGCGCCCTTGCGGCTGTCGATCACGACATAAAGGCGATCGAGCACATGCTCGTCGACGCTGACGGGATTGGTCTGGCGCCGATTCTTGTCCGCCTTCTTCTTGGCTTTCTTTTCTTTGGCCATCGAGGGAGAAACTCCATCGCCCGGGGGGAGAGGGCGATCCTGGCGCCTCTTGAGCGGGCGCTGAGATGAATTTACGCCAAAATCACGCCGCGCGCGAGACCTGTCGTACCGGCACACCGGCGCGCGCGAGATGTTGCTTCGCTTCGGCGATGGTGAATTCACCGAAATGAAAGATCGAGGCGGCCAGCACTGCCGAGGCGCCGCCCTTGGTCACGCCGTCGAGCAGGTCGTCGAGCGAACCCACGCCGCCCGAGGCCACCACCGGCACCGGCACGGCGTCGCAGACCGCCCGGGTCAGCTCGAGGTCGAAGCCGGACCTGGTGCCGTCGCGATCCATCGAGGTGATCAGCAGCTCGCCCGCGCCGGATTGTGCCATGCGACGCGCCCAGTCGAGCGTGTCGAGGCCCGTTCCCTTGCGCCCGCCATGGGTGAAGACCTCCCATTTGCCCGAAGCGGTCTGCCGGGAATCGATCGAGACAACGATGCACTGGTCGCCGTACTTCTCGGCGGCTTCCTTGACGAACTCCGGCCGCGTCACGGCGGCGGAGTTGATCCCCACCTTGTCGGCGCCCGCCAACAGCAGGCGGCGGATGTCTTCGATGGTGCGCACGCCGCCGCCCACGGTGAGCGGCATGAAGCACTGTTCCGCCGTGCGGCCGACGACATCGAGGATGGTGTCGCGGTTCTCGTGGCTGGCGGTGATGTCGAGGAAAGTGAGTTCATCGGCGCCGGCGGCGTCGTATATGCGCGCCTGCTCGACCGGATCGCCGGCATCGCGCAGGGATTCGAACTGCACGCCCTTCACGACGCGGCCGTCCTTGACGTCGAGACAGGGGATGATGCGGACCTTCAGCATCACTCGCCCCTGAGCACGCGGATGGCATCGGGCACCGTCACCCGGCCGTCGTAGAGCGCGCGGCCGACGATGGCGCCGATGATGCCGTGCTCTTCGGCCGGCCGCAGTTCGCGCAGATCGTCGAGCGAGCTGACGCCACCCGAGGCGATCACCGGCGTCGTGAGATGCTGGGCCAGCGTCACCGTGGCATCGACATTGACCCCGCCCATGGCGCCGTCGCGGTCGATATCGGTGTAGATGATGGCGGCCACCCCGGCGTCCTCGAAGCGCAGCGCGAGATCGAGCGCCCGCACGGTGCTCTGCTTGGTCCAACCGTCGACCGCCACCACGCCCTCGCGGGCATCGATGCCGACCGCGACCTGGCCCGGCCATTGCCGGCACGCCGCCTTCACCAGTCCCGGCTCCTTGACCGCAATGGTGCCCAGGATGACGCGCTTGATGCCGGCCTCGAACCACTGGGCGATGCTTTCGATGGTGCGGATGCCGCCGCCGAGCTGGGCCGGAACCTCGATCTCCTTCAGGATCTCGATCACCGCCGCGCGGTTCACCGGATGGCCCTCGACCGCGCCGTTGAGATCGACCAGATGCAGCCATTCGCAACCGGCCTGGGCAAAGGCCTTGGCCTGGGCGACCGGACTGTCGTTGAACACCGTGGCCCGTGCCATGTCGCCCCGCAGCAGGCGAACGCACTTGCCGTCCTTCAGGTCGATGGCGGGAAAAAGGATCATGGCGGCGGGGTTTAGCGCGGCTCCCTTCGCCTGTCATCCGTCGCGGCCGCCCGCATGCTTGGCCGCCGGCGCTGATTGGCACGGCCCTCTCTGCTGGCTAGTCTTCGACCTTCGCAGAAGGATCCTTCATGACTCGCTTCAGCCCCGATCTTCTGGCCGCCGACCTGGCCGACCTCACCGCCATCCGCCGCGACATCCACCGCCATCCCGAGACGGCGTTCGAGGAGGAGCGGACCGCGCAGATCGTGGCCGACAGGCTCACCTCCTGGGGCATCGAAATCCATCGCGGCCTCGCCACGACCGGCGTCGTCGGCACCTTGAAGGGCAACCGCCCGGGCCAGAAGACGATCGGGCTGCGCGCCGACATGGATGCGCTTCATCTGCAGGAGAAGAACGACTTCGACTACACCTCATCAGTGCCCAACAAGATGCATGCCTGTGGCCATGACGGTCACACGACGATGCTGCTGGGGGCCGCCAAACAGCTCGCGGCGGCGCCGGACTTCGCCGGCACCGTACATTTCATTTTTCAACCCGCTGAAGAGGGGCTGGGCGGGGCGCGAGTGATGATCGAGGAGGGGCTGTTCGACAAGTTCCCCTGCGATGTCGTCTACGGCATGCACAACATGCCGGGCTTTCCGGTCGGTCACTTCGCCATCCGTCCCGGCGCGATGCTCGCTTCGTCCGACAGCTGGGAGGTCACCTTCAAGGGCACCGGCGGCCATGGCGCCATGCCTGACCGCGGCACCGACCCGACCTTTGTCGCGGCGCAATTCATCGTCGCGGTGCAGGGCATCGTCGGCCGCAACGTGCCGCCCAGCCAGGCGGCGGTGCTGAGCGTCGGCCATATCGCGGCGGGCACCGCGGGTTCGCCCAACGTCATCCCGTCGGAAGTGCTGATCCGCGGCACCGCGCGCAGCTTCTCCCCGACCGTGCGATCGTTGCTCGAGCGTCGCCTGGCCGAGGTCGCGGCGGGCATCGCCCAGGCCGGCGGCTGCGAGGCAGTGAGCAAGTACCACCGTCGCTATCCCGCGCTGATCAACGCGGCGGAGCAAACCTTGATTGCGGTCGAGGCCGCGGCGGCGACCGTCGGCCGGGAAAATGTCGAGTCCAACACGTTGCCGATCGCTGGCGCCGAGGATTTCGCCTTCATGCTGGAGAAGAAACCGGGCGCCTACATCATGATCGGCAACGGCGGCACGGAAGAGGGCGGCTGCCACAACGTGCATTCGCCGCTCTACGATTTCAACGACAAGATCCTGACGACCGGCGCGGCCTACTGGATGAATCTCGTCCAGCTCGAGCTGGGCGACGCGGCCTGATCTCCGGACCCGGCGGGCTGATGGCCGGTCGCCGTCAGCGGAGTGTGGCGGGCTCGATGGCGAGTTCGCCGCCGCGCTTTTCGATCGTCCTTTCGATCGCCGCGCGCCCGAGCCGGGTCTTGTCGTCGCCTTCGATCAGCCAGGCGACGCCACCGGCCTGGCCGACCTGACGGGCCCGGCGCAGCGCATCGTCCAGCATCTCGTAGGCCGCCGGCAGCAGGCGGTGCTTGGCGGCGAGAAATTCCTTTTCGGAGGTGCAGACGTAGCCCACGGTCCACCAAAGCCTGTAGGTCATGCGAAATCCCTGTGTCTGCGGCCCACCGTGGACCGGAGGATACCCTTACGCCTTTTGGCCGGCCGTCGATACGCGCCCGCCGCCGCAGGAGCGCACAGGGCGGCATCGGCAGCCTGCCCGATACATGGGTGCCACGAGAGGGCTGGCCAAAAAGGGAGCCATGTTAAATTTGCGGTAGTGTCTCAGTTTGATTTTCTTGGCCATTGACTCACAGATTGAGCAGGCCACATTAGGCCCATGCCTAAACGCTCAAGCATCAAGCGGCCCCGCGACACCAACCAGCTCGCCAAGATGATTGTCGGGATCGCCAGTGGCGAGATCGACGACACCCCGGCCAAGACGGGCGACGGGAAGAACCCCGCCGCCGTGGCCTTGGGGCGCCTGGGCGGTCTCAAGGGTGGCAACGCGCGAGCGGCAAGCCTTACCCAAAAGAAACGGGCCGCCATCGCGAAGAAGGCGGCCCGCGCTCGATGGGCGAAGAAGGTCTAGCAACGCCCCTCTAGGCTGGGTCCTCGTCCTTTTTGCTGGCGCGGCGCTTCGCCTTCTTCAAGAACAGTCCCAGATAGCTTTCCAGGTCGGAATAGCTTTCCGGCGATAGACCCTCTGGAAACGTCAAGGTCACGTCTCCCTCATCAAGGGCGAACACCTCTTGTCGAGTGCCAGGCTTGATGGTGGGGCGACCCTGCAATTCTTGTGGCATGGCAGGCGGCGCCGTGGCGCCTGCGGGGGCTGCAGTAACGATTGATAATTCGGCCATAGGAACACCCGTCTTTTCACCTTCGACGAACGCCCACTCCTTTCCCTCGTGTGTTTGCGTGCCCAAGACCCGCTTTGGCGCAGGAAACTGATCGACGCCGCCGCTTGTCCACTGCACCAAATCGCCCGCTTTGACAACGATGTCGGGCTTTTCTTTGGAGAGCGCGTCCTCTTGAGCGGGAATACTATCAGGCCCCGTTAGGCCGGCATAGTCCAATGTGTCCCGCCACTCTGCGATCAAACTTGCAGCCGCCTGATCGTTATAGTCATTGTCGCGCGTGAGGAACGTTTCGATCACGACATCTGGCGGCAACGGCGGCGGATAACTCTCAAACAACTTCTTGTGGATCGCCGGGGACAGTGCCGACTCGCGAATTGCAGTGGCGCGGTCCTTTGAGTCCGGCACCTTGTCGAGAACGATACGCCGCGCGAGATCGCTAAGACGTACTTCCCGCGCATCGCCCCGGCCCACGTAATCAAGCAGTCCAAAGTGGTTGAGGGCGGCCATCGTCTGGCGCGCGCCGCCACTGTCACCTGAATAGCCCCACACCTTGTAGAAGGCGATTGGCTTAGCTGCCGCACGAGCCATGTTGGCGTCACGGACCGCCTCGGCCCGCTCGATGGCTTTTCGCAGAGAGATGTATGGGTATCCCGGCCCGCGCCCGACGACGGTGCGGGATACTTCGTCTTTGTCGACTGCCGTGTCGGTCATTTTTCGCGCCTCCAGTGGTGGAGGGCATTTATGCAGATATTCCCGATCAAGTCCAGAAAAAAGCCTTGATCAAGCCTACTAATAAGCCTAGTCTCCGGGGAGTAACGAAGAGGCGCAGATGAAGACCAGGAGGGTCCCCCTAGCCGAATCCCACGCTCACGGGGGCGGCACGGGGCAATAGAAAGGCCGCCAACCCGGGCACGGGAAGGCGACCTAACGTGGGCCGCAGATACGTAAAACCTCAACGGCGGCGGTGGTTATACCACCGCCGCTTCTATTTGGGAATCGACCCGTGTTGACATTCCATGACCGCTCAAGCATATTGTTCAGTATGAACAAGCTGAGCAACGCCAAGCGCGCCCAAATCCTCGGAATGCTAGTTGAGGGCATGTCGATGCGGGCCACGTCCCGGCTGGCCGATGTGAGCATCAACACCGTGACCAAGCTATTGGTCGACGTGGGGCAGGCCGCTTCCGACTATCAGGACAAGGCGTTCGTGAACCTGTCGTGCAAGCGGGTCCAGGTTGACGAGATTTGGGCGTTCGTCGGCTCCAAGCAGCGCAACACGTCGGAAACCGCCAAGGCGCTCGGTATGGGCGACGTGTGGACGTGGACCGCCATCGACGCCGATACCAAGCTGATCCCGTCTTGGTTCGTCGGCGGTCGCGACGCTGCCTCTGGCCGCATCTTCATTGACGATCTTGCCAGCCGCCTCGCCCATCGCATCCAGCTCAGCAGCGACGGCCATAAGGTCTATTTGCAGGCCGTTGAAGCAGCTTTTGGCGGTGTCATTGATTACGCCATGATCGTGAAGCACTACGGCAAGGCCCCCGAGGGCAATACGACCCGCTACAGCCCGGCGCAGTGCCTTGGCGTTACGCGCGGCACTGTCGCGGGCCGTCCCGATGAAAAGCACATCAGCACATCATATGCCGAGCGCAGCAACCTCACGCTGCGCATGGGCTGCCGCCGCTTCACGCGCCTTACCAACGGCTTCTCGAAGAAGATCGAGAACCACGCGCACGCCGTGGCGCTGCACATGATGTTCTACAACTTCGGCCGCGTTCATAAGACGCTGCGGGTCACTCCGGCGATGCAGGCCGGCATTACCGATCACGTTTGGTCGCTAGAGGAAATCGCCTCGCTGGCGAAATAATCAGTGCTTGTTCAAATCGAGAAACATGACCGGATGATCCCGTTTCATATTCTCCGTCGTGTCGAGAAGCTTGAAGCCTTGCTTTTCATAGAACGTGATCGATCCCTTCTTTGCGTCCAGCGTGACAAAGCGGCACCCCACGCGCGGGCAGATCTCGTCTTTGGCGATGCCGATGGCAAGGCGGGTGAGACGACGCCCGAGTCCTCCACCCTGAAGGTTCTTGTTGACTGCCAGGCGGGCAATTTTCAGCGCCGGATAGTGCGGGTAATTGAACGTCGCCGTTTCCACGGCCTGCAGTTGCGCTTCTGTAGCTATCTCCCCACAAACCAGCGTTACATACCCGACTGCTTTTTTGGGCGTATCAGAATCAGAAAGAAACGCACCGTAGGTTTTTGCGAGGTTGCTCTCGTGATATTTAGCGGCATCGCGCAGGAGGAATGTCTTGAGAGGCTGATGCTCCGCTAGGCCAAGAGAAAGCCCGGAGAGTTTGTCTCCGGGCTCGATGGTCCTAATAGTAACTTCGTCAGCCACTATTTGGCAGGGCGTATCTTGGGCAGCCTAAAGGTTACGCTTCCGTTCGCGCTGAGCTGCTTCGCAAGCTTCACGCCTTCCGTCACGGCGCTACGCGATGCCGCGCTGGCGCGTCCGTAACGAACCTGCGATTTGAATTTCTCGGCATCCTTGCCGGTCAGAACTACTCGCCCAAAGGCGGTCGATGAAATAGACATACTCGCCTCCCTTCCCTGTGGCTGCCATAGTTGGCGCCAGTTGGCGTGTGAAACGTGATTAGCATGCGAGATGGTGAGCAATCACGTCTAAACCTTGACAGACCCCCAGTAGGACGATTACCGTCCGACGGGACGGTAATCGTTAAGAAATCTATCCTATCCTATAGAGACTGTACTCAGCAGTCGTCAACGGGTCTACGGATGACCCGCGCATAGTTCCCGCACGGATCGCGCAAATCGACGTATCGTCCCCATTCAGCGGGATGAGATTTGGTCGTTTCCGCCCAAGCGTCCAAGCAAAAAATTCACAGGTTGTGGATTCCAAACTGAGACACTACCAAATTTGCAGCTTCAGCAGATCTGGGCTATATTTTCCGGCATGATGGGGTGTTTCAGGCCCCTCAACACAGACGCCCGCGGATCGAAGGGCGGAGTTTGCTCCGCCCGGTCCGCCGGGCGTTTTTTCTTGCCCGAACAGGACATTCACATGACCAAACTCACTTTGCCGTGGACGCGGCAGGGCCGCTTTCTGCGCGCGCTCGCCAGGACCGCCAACATCGCCGAAGCCTGCCGTGCGGCCGGCCTTGACCGGCGCCTGGCCTACCGCTGGCGTGCCCGCGATCCCGAATTCGCGCGGCGCTGGAAGGCGGCAGCCGCCCGGGCGTGCGATATGCTGCATGACGAGATGATGGAACGCGCCCTGGTGGGCCGCCCGCGCATCGTCTACCGATACCATCCGACGGCCGCGAATCGGCAGGTTCGTCGCGAGATCTTTGGATCGGCGTCGGCTCCGCCGCCGACCCGTGAGACCGATCTGGCCGAGCGCCTGCGCGAGGCGGAGGTCCGGATGGCCCGCTACGACGCCGAAATCGGAGTCACGTTTTCAGACACGCATCCCGAAAAGTGAAGGCGTGAATTCCGTGGCAGGCGTTTCGTCGATTCGGGTGTTGCTTCAATGGCTTGAGGCCGAAATTCATACACCGACGCCGGACAAGCAAGGCCCGTTCAGCCGAGGCAGCTGATGGTCTGCTCAGGCGCCGTAGTCGAAGTGCCAACCGTTGCCGGAAGGGTCCCAACTGCTGCCGTCGTCCGAATGCACCGCGACAGACGTATCGATGCCGATATCGAAGGTCGCAGCGATCCCGGACGCGCCGGATGACGGGGGGACGCCGTGGGCGTCCTCGAGCGTGCCCGCACGGCCCGAAGGTTCGGCGGCGGGCACGGCCAATCCATCGGAAAGACCGGTCAGAACGACCAGCGGATCGGCGGCAAGCATGGTCGCTGCCGCGGCGTGCTGCTCGCCGCCGACGGTACTGCTTACGTGGACTTCACCGGGCTCGCCGAACAGCCGGTCGAGCGACGCGCCATGGCTGCTGGCGTCGAGGCCGGCGTCCGCCCAACGCGACTCCAGCGTGGCGTAGATCGGAAGGTCGTGGCGATCAAACTCGACCAGATCGGTGCCGACGATGAACGTCGTCTCGATGGCCGAACTCCCGGGGGGAACCGATGAGTTCATGGAAATATGACTTTCGTTCTCAAATAATGGTTCAAGTGTACTGAATAAATTCCTGAGAATAAAGCAAGAACATCGGCGGGATACCCGCATCCTGGAATACGCGAGTAATCGCAATGGCTTGGCCGCGGCCAACAGCTTACGGTGCCGCCACCTATATATTCAGCGGGCGGGGGATTACGTCGATGAACGGTGCGGAGAGTCTGGTACGGACCCTGGTGAAGGGCGGCGTCGAGGTTTGTTTCGCCAATCCCGGCACATCGGAAATGCACTTTGTCGGCGCGCTCGACCGCGTCGAGGGCATGCGCTGCGTGCTCGGCCTGTTCGAAGGCGTATGCAGCGGCGCGGCCGACGGCTACTACCGCATGAAGGACAAGCCGGCTTCGACGCTGCTCCATCTCGGCCCGGGCCTCGCCAATGCGGCTGCCAACCTGCACAACGCCAAGAAAGCCGGCTCGGGTGTCGTCAACATCGTGGGCGAGCACGCGCTCTATCACATCAAGTACGACACGCCGCTCACCGCCGACATCGAGGGCATCGCGCGGCCTTTCTCGCATTGGGTGAAGACCTCGCCCACGTCGAAGACCGTGGCCGGCGACGGTGCGCTGGCAATCCAGGCCGCGCGCGTGGCACCAGGCCAGATCGCCACCCTGATCCTGCCGGCCGACACCGCCTGGGGCGAGGCCGACGGCATGGCCGAGACGCCGGCGACGCCGGCCCCGGACAAGCCCGCCAGCGAGACCGTGGTGGCCGCCGCCAAGGCGCTCAAGATGCCAGGCGCGATGCTGTTCATCGGCGGCCGGGCGCTGCGCGCCAAGGGCCTCGAACTCGCCGGCAAGATCGCCGCCAAGACCGGCTGCAAGGTGCAGGGCGCGGGCGGAACGGCGCGCATCGAGCGTGGCGCCGGCCGTGTGCCGGTGTTGCGCCTGCACTTCGTGATCGAGAATGCCCAGGCACAACTGAAGGGGACGAAGCAGATGGTGCTGTGCGGCGCCAAGGCGCCGTTCGCCTTCTTCGCCTATCCCGGCAAGCCGTCCGTGCTGTCGCCAGACGGTTGCGAGATCAGCACGCTCTGCCCGGTCGAGGGCGATCCCATCGCCTCGCTGGAAGCACTGGCCGCCGAACTCGGCGCGCTCAACGAGAAAGTGGCCGGCGTTGCCCAGCCGAGCCGGCCCGATCGTCCGACCGGCAAGTTCACGCTCGACGGTCTCGGCCAGGCCCTGGGTGCCACCATGCCGGAAGGTGCCATCGTGGTCGACGAGTCGGTGACGACCGGCCGCGGCTTCTTCCCGTTCAGCGCCGGTGCGCCGCCGCACGACTGGCTGAACAACATGGGCGGCTCGATCGGCTTCGGCGGACCGGTGGCGGTGGGTGCTGCCGTGGCCTGCCCCGACCGCAAGGTCATCTGCATGATCGGCGACGGCTCGGCGATGTACACGATCCAGTCGCTGTGGACGATGGCACGCGAGAATCTCGACGTCTGCGTGATGATCTTCTCCAACCGCTCCTACAACATCCTCTACAGCCAGCTTGCCGATGTCGGGGCCGCCAACCCGGGACCGCGGGCCATCGACATGCTCACTCTCGACCGGCCGACACTCGACTTCTCGATGATGTCCAAGAGCATGGGCGTTCCGGGCGGCAAGGCGCACAATCTCGAGGAGCTGACCAAGCAGCTCACCTACGCGATGTCGCAAAAGGGTCCGTATCTCATCGACGTGATCATGTGAGCGAAGTCCGCGAGCGCACCCTCTACGGACGGCGCCGCGGCAAGAAACTGCGCGACGGGCAGCAGTCGCTGCTCGCGACGCTGTTGCCGCGCCTCACGCTCGTCGTGCCACCGGAGCCGGAAAAGATCGATCTGGCGGGTCTTTTCGGCGGCGCGCTGCCGGCCGATGGCGTGTGGCTCGAGGTCGGCTTCGGCGCGGGCGAGCATCTCGTCTGGCAGGCGAAGGAACATCCAAGGGTCGGCGTGATCGGCTGCGAGCCCTATATCAACGGCGTCGCCAAATGCCTCGCTCATGTCCAGCGCGAGGGCGTGGAGAACATTCGCCTGTTCACCGACGACGCGATGCTGGTGATGAAGGCGCTGCCCGACGCCTCGTTGTCACGCGCCTTCGTGCTGTTTCCCGATCCGTGGCCGAAATCCCGCCATCACAAGCGGCGGTTCGTGCAGCGCGACAATCTCGGTGTGCTGGCGCGGCTGATGGCGCCGGGCGCGGAACTCAGGCTTGCGACCGACGATCCGAGCTACCTGCCGTGGATGGTCGAGCATGCCTGCACCCATCCGGCCTTCGAGTGGCTGGCCGAGCGGCCGGCTGACTGGCGCGGCCGGCCCGACGACTGGCCGCCGACGCGCTACGAGCAGAAAATGCTGGCCGGCCACAAGCCTGTGTTCCTGCGCTTCAGGCGCCGATAACGGGTGAACGCGAACGGATCAGGATGAGCACGGCAGCGGTTGCCTGCAGCACCAGGCAGGCGATCAGCGACGTGCGGTAGTCGCCCGACAGATCGTGCAGCACGCCCAGGATCGACGGCCCTGTCGCGGCAACGAGCTGGGTGATGGCAACATTCAGGCTGACGGCACGGGCGAAATCGCGGCGCGGGAACTCCTGTTGCACGATCAGACCGGGCAGCGTGACCAGATTGCCGACACCGAAGCCGAACAGGATGCATCCGAGGTAAAGACCGAACACCGACGAAGTCTGGAGCAGCACGATCATGCCCGCGATCTGCACGGCGAGGTTCGCCGAGGTTGCGCCGCGGCGATCGATGCGATCGATCACCAGGCCGACCGAAATGCGCCCGACCAGGGCCGCCAGGGCTGTGACGCTGACCACCCATCCGGCCTCCTTCAGGCCGAGCGTGGGCACCAGGAACGCCGCCTGATGGGTGATGAAGCTGATCTGCGCCAGCAGGCCCAGCGAAAAGGCACCGACCATCGTGAGATAGCGCGGCTGGCGCAGGAGCTGGGCGCGGCTCAGCGGCGTGCCGGCCGGTTCGAGCGAGGCGTCGTGCTCGTCGCCGGTATCGTGCTCGTCGGGCCGGCGCGGGCGGAGGGCGAAAGCGGCCAGCGGCCACAGCGTGGCCAGCACGACGACGACCGCGGCGACGCAGGCCCTGGCGAAGCCCAGTGTGTCGATCGCCCAGGCAAAGGCCGGCGCGAACAACAGCCCACCGCAGGTGGCACCATTCAACGCCAGGCTGGCCGCCAGCCCGCGGCGGCGGTTGAACCATTGGGCGATGATGGTGTTGATCGCGCCGCCGCCCATGGCGGCCCAACCCGGGATCATCACCAGGAAGGCGATGTAGAGCTGCCAGGGCCGGTCGACGATCGTGAGGCCCAGCACGCCCAGGCCCATCAGCCCAACGCCCGCCAGGACGACGACCCGCGCGCCTCTCTTCAGTATGGCGTCGCCAACCTGCATGACCAGGAAGGCGCCGAAGATGTAATAAAAGGTGATTCCTGCCGAGATGGTGGCCGGCGACCAGCCGTGGATCTCGGTCAGGGCCACCAGATATAGACTCAACCCATAGAATCCGAGCCCCCATCCATATAGAGCAATGACAAAGGTGCAAAAAACTACCCACCATCCATGGTAGACGCCGCGCCGCACCCGCTCTCCCCTGGCCAACTCGATCCTCCTGCCTTCCGCGAGTTTTTCACGACCAGAATGCCTGTGCTGGCGGTTCCCGGGCATCACTAAGAAACGGTCCGATTGCGGGAAAAGCTTGCCAATTGGCGATATTGCGCTTATATCCGCGCCATCCTCATCGGGTTCGCGGGACGAACCGAACAAAAAGAGTGGGCCAAAAACCCGCTCTTTTCATTTGTCGAAGGCCCGCGCGCCCCCAACGTCGAGAAGCCTCGCCGCGTGACCGACCTGCTGCGTCGAATTGAAGACACCGTCGCCCCGACCATCGTCGGCATGGGCTACGAGCTGGTTCGTGTCGCGATGAGCCGTGGCGGCACCCTGCAGATCATGATCGAGCCGGCCGACGGCCGGCCGATGGATGTCGAGGATTGCGCCACGGTATCGCGCGCGCTGTCGGCCGTACTCGATGTCGAGGATCCGATTTCCAGCACCTACACGCTGGAGGTGAGTTCGCCGGGCATCGACCGGCCGCTCACCCGGGCCAAGGATTACGTGCGTTGGGCGGGCTATGCCGCCCGCCTCGAGACAACCGAACCGGTCGCCGGCCGCCGCCGCTTCAAGGGCACCCTGCTGGGCTTCGACGATGGCATGGTGAAGCTCCGCCTCGAAGATGGCGAGGAGACCGGCGTGCCGCTCTCGGCCGTCTTCAGGGCCAAGCTCGAGATGACCGACGCGCTGATCGAAGAACACCGCCGCGCCCACCAGGGCGATGGGCAGCCTCACTGAACGATACGAACGAACACGACAGAAGAGGAACACAGACATGGCAACGACTGCCGATATTCCGCGCCTGGAGATGCTGCAGGTGGCCGACATGGTCGCCCGCGAGAAGGGCATCGAGCGCGAGGAAGTGCTCGAGGCGATGGAGCAGGCCATCCAGAAGTCGGGGCGCGCCAAGTATGGGCTGGAGCACGATATCCGCGCCGAGATCGACCGCAAGACCGGCGAGATCAAGCTGCTGCGCTACATGCAGGTCGCCGATCCGATCGAGAACGAGAATACCCAGATGCCGCTCACCGAGGCGCAGCGCCGCAATCCCGAGGCGCAGGTCGGTGACTTCCTGACCGACGAGCTGCCGCCGATCGATTTCGGCCGCGTCGCCGCGCAGACCGCCAAGCAGGTCATCACCCAGCGCATGCGCGAGAGCGAACGCAAGCGGCAGTACGAGGAATTCAAGGATCGCATCGGCGAGATCGTGTCGGGCGTCGTCAAGCGCGTCGACTACGGCAACATCACCGTCGACCTGCAGCGCGCCGAGGGCGTCATTCGCCGCGACGAGACGATCCCGCGCGAGAGCTTGCGCGTAAACGACCGCGTGCGCGCCTACATCTTCGACGTCCGCGAAGAGCCGCGCGGCCCGCAGATCTTCCTGTCGCGCAGCCATCCGCAGTTCATGGCCAAGCTCTTCACCCAGGAAGTGCCGGAAATCTACGACAACATCATCGAGATCAAGGCGGTGGCCCGCGATCCCGGCAGCCGCGCCAAGATCGCCGTGTTGAGCCATGACAGCTCGATCGACCCGATCGGCGCCTGCGTCGGCATGCGCGGCAGCCGCGTGCAGGCCGTCGTCCAGGAATTGCAGGGCGAGAAAGTCGATATCATTCCGTGGTCGGTCGACACCGCCAACTTCATCGTCAACGCGCTTGCGCCGGCCGAGGTCAGCAAGGTGTTGATGGACGAGGAAAAGAACAAGACCGAAGTCGTCGTGCCGGATGACCAGCTCAGCCTGGCGATCGGCCGCCGCGGCCAGAACGTCAAGCTCGCCTCCCAGCTCACCGGCTGGGAGATCGACATCATGACCGAGACCGAGGAGAGCGAGCGCCGCCAGAAGGACACCCGTGAGCGCACCGAGCTGTTCACGGCGGCGCTCGACGTCGATGATGTGATCGCCCATCTGCTGGTTGCCGAAGGCTACGTCTCGGTCGAGGACGTCGCCGAGGCTGCGGTCGAGGATCTGGCCACGGTCGAGGGTTTCGATGAGGAGATCGCCAGCGAACTGCAGCGCCGCGGCCGTGAATACATCGAAAAGCGCGACGCCGAGTTCGCCACGCGTCTCGCCGACCTCGGCGTCAGCGCGGAGGTGCAGTCGGCGGAAGGGCTGACGCTGCCGATTCTGGTGGCGCTGGGCGACAAGGGCGTGAAATCGCTCGACGATCTGGCCGACCTCGCCTCCGACGAGCTGCGCGAGATTATCGGTGAGGGCGCCATGGACAACGAGACCGCCAACGCCATCATCATGAAGGCGCGGGAGCACTGGTTCGCCGACGAGGCCGCCCCGGCGGCCGAAGCGGCCAAGGTCTGAGCGGAGGTCCGCCGTTGGTCCCCACTTCCGCCATGACCCAACCCGACCCCACGGCTGCCGCCGTGCCGGATATCTCCGTGCAGGGGCCGATGCGCACCTGCATCGTGTCCGGCGCCGAAGGGTCGCCGGAGCGGATGATCCGCTTCGTGGTCGGGCCGGACGGCGATGTCGTGCCCGATCTGGCGCGGCGGCTGCCGGGGCGCGGCCTGTGGGTCACGGCGGAACGGGCGGCGGTCGAGCGCGCCGTGGAGAAGAGGGTGTTTTCCAGGGCCGCGCGCGCAGCCGTGACGGCGTCGGCCGACCTTCCGGATCGGGTCGAACGGCTGCTGCTGGAGCGCGCGCTCGCCGATCTCGGCCGGGCGCGCCGCGCCGGCCGGGCCGTCGCGGGCTTCGTCAAGGTCGAGCAGATGATCGGCCAGCAACGGGCGGGTCTGGTGGTGGTGGCCGACGAGGCCGACGGCGACGGGCTGGGCAAGCTGCGGGCCAGCGGTCTGCCGATCGCCCGGCTGGGCGATGCGACGGCGCTCGGCGGGCTCTTCGGCCGCGAGCAGGCAGTCTATGTAGCGGTCGCCCGCGACGATGCGGGCGGCGAGTTCATTCAACGAATTGCGGTCGGCGCGGCGCGGTGGCGCGGTTATCGACTGAACAGCGCCGGTTGACGGGCCGGAGCGGACCAAGGACAACACTCGACATGACGGAACAGAACGAATCGACCAAGCCGACCAAGCCGCTCACTCTCTCGACAGCGACGCGTAGCGGCGCTGCGGCCAAGACTGACGCGACACAAGTGCGCCAGAAGTTTTCGCATGGGCGCACCCGGGCGGTGACGGTCGAGGTCAAGAAGCCGGTCAAGCGTGCCGGCGCGGCCAGCCCGCCTCCGGCTGCCGCGGCACCGGCACCGGCTCCGGCGAAGGAAGCGCCACCGCCGGCTCCGACCGGACGGACCCTGAAACTGGGCGGCGTCGCTGCGGCCGCGCCTGCCCGCGCAGCGACCCCGGCACGCCCGGCCGGTGGCGAGCGTGGTGGCCGTGGCATTGTGCTGCGGACCCTCACCGAAGAAGAAAAGGAAGCGCGCGCGCGCGCCCTGGTCGATGCCAATCGCGACGCCGAGTCGGCGCGCCAGCGTGCCGCCGAGGACGCTGCCCGCCGCGCCATCGAGGACGAGGCCCGCAAGAAGTCCGACGAGGAGCACCGCAAGCGCCTCGCCGAGGAAGAGGCGCGCAAGAAGACCGAGGACGAGATCAAGCGCAAGGCCGATGTCCTGGTGCAGAAGCGGCTCGACCAGGCGGCGACCGCCTCGCCGCAGACCACCATCGCCCGTCAGGCCCAGGAGATCGACGCCGGCACCCCGGCCGCCACGGCCACCGTCATTCGCCGGCCCGCCGGCGCGCCGGGAGCGCCGCAGGCGACCGAAACGACACTGCGCCGGCCGCCGATGCGGTCGACCATCAGCAAGCGCCTGCCGCAGCCGCCGGGCGCCCGCCGCGAGGTCCCGAAACGGCGCTCCGACAAGATCGACGTCAATCGTGCCGTCGAGGGCGAGAACGACTTCCGCAGCCGTTCGGCGGCCCAGATGCGCCGCCGTCTGGAGCGCGAGCGCCGCCAGCAGAATGCCGACGACGGGCAGCTGAAGGTCTACCGCGAGGTCACGATTCCCGAGACCATCACGGTCCAGGAGCTCGCTGCCCGCATGACCGAACGGGGCGCCGATGTCATCAAGACGCTGATGCGCATGGGCGTGATGGCGACGATCAACCAGGCCATCGACGCCGACACCGCCGAGCTGGTGGTGACCGAGATGGGTCACAAGTTTAAGCGTGTCACCGAGGGTGATGTCGAAACCGGCCTGGCCGAAGTCGTCGATGCCGACGAAACGCTGGTGTCGCGGCCACCGGTGGTCACCATCATGGGCCACGTCGACCACGGCAAGACCTCGCTGCTCGATGCCCTGCGGGCCACCGATGTGGCCGCGCACGAGGCCGGCGGCATTACCCAGCATATCGGCGCCTACCAGGTGACGCTGGCCTCGGGCCAGAAGATCACCTTCCTCGACACGCCGGGCCACGAGGCGTTCACCGCCATGCGTGCCCGCGGCGCCAAGGTGACGGACATCGTGGTGCTGGTGGTGGCGGCCGACGACGGCGTCATGCCGCAGACCAAGGAGGCGATCGCCCATGCCAAGGCGGCCGGCGTTCCGATGATCATCGCCATCAACAAGATGGACAAGCCTGGCGCCGATCCCAGCAAGGTGCGGACCGAACTGCTGCAGTACGAAGTGCAGGTCGAGCAGCTCGGTGGCGAAATCCAGTCGATCGAGGTCTCGGCGACCAAGAAGATGAATCTCGACAAGCTGGAGGAAGCGATCCTCCTGCAGGCCGAACTTCTCGAATTCAAGGCCAATCCCAATCGCCTGGCCGACGGCGTCGTGATCGAAGCCCAGCTCGATCCGGGCCGCGGCTCGGTGGCAACGGTGCTGGTCCAGCGCGGTACGCTCAAGGTCGGCGACGTGCTGGTGGCGGGCGCCGTGTGGGGCCGCGTGCGCCGTCTCATCGACGACCATGGCAACGCGGTGCAGAGCGCCGCTCCGTCGGTTCCGGTCGAAATCCTGGGTCTCGACGGCACGCCGCAGGCCGGCGACGAGTTCCATGTCGTCGAAAGCGAAGCTCGCGCCCGCGAGATCTCCGACTTCCGCGCCCGCCGTGATCGTCAGGCCCAGCTCGCCAAGATGGCGGGTGGCCGCGGCACGCTTGAAGAAATGATGAAGGGAATCCGCGAGGGCACGGCGAAGGACCTTCCGGTGCTCATCAAGGCCGACGTCCAGGGCTCGGCCGAGGCGCTGGCGGGGGCGATCGCGCAGCTTTCCACCGACAAGGTGACGGCGCGCGTGGTCTACAGCGGCGTCGGCGGCATCAGCGAGGCCGACATCACGCTGGCCAAGGCGTCGAACGCCCTGCTCATCGGCTTCAACGTCCGCGCCAATCCGCAGGCCCGCGAGATCGCCAAGCGCGACAAGGTCGACATCCGCTACTACAGCATCATCTACAAGGTGACCGAGGACATTCAGGCCCTGATGCTTGGCCTGGTCGATCCGACCTTCAAGGAGTCCTTCCTCGGCAATGCGCAGATCCGCGAGGTCTTCCGCATCACCAAGACCGGCATCGTCGCCGGCTGCATGGTCACGGAAGGCAACGTCAAGCGCGGCGCCAAGGTCCGTCTCCTGCGCGACAACGTGGTGATCCACGAGGGAACGCTGAAGTCGCTGCGCCGCTTCAAGGAAGAAGTGCGCGAGGTCCAGCACGGCTTCGAGTGCGGCATGGCGTTCGAGAACTACGACGACATCAAGGTCGGCGACGTGATCGAATGCTTCGATGTCGAGGAAGTTAAGCCGACACTTTAGTGCTTAGCCTCCCCCGTCATCGGGGGAGGTGTCGTCGTCCTGCGACGACGGAGGGGTCATAGGCGACAGATCGGCCGTGGCCCATGACCCCTCCGCCCGCGTCGCGGGCACCTCCCCATCCGAATGGGGAGGCAGGAGGAAAGGAACACGCCATGTCCCGGCGTCGCTCATCCGATAAGGAAAATCGCGCCCCCGGCCAGCGCCAGCTCCGGGTCGGCGAGGAGCTGCGTCATATCCTCGCCGAGCTGCTCGAACGCGGCGATATGCGGGACCCCGATCTGCGTGGCGCCTCGATCACCGTGACCGCCGTCGACGTCAGTCCCGACCTGCGCAACGCCACGGCCTTCGTGATGCCGCTCGGCGGCCAGGAGGAACCCCGCCTGCTCGCGGCCCTGCGCCGCGCGGCCCCGTGGTTCCGCGCCCGGGTCGGCGAACGCGCCGGCCTGCGCCATGCGCCGGAAATCCGCTTCGAGACCGACCGCACATTCGACGAGGCCGACCGCATCGGCGCCCTGCTGCGCCGGCCCGATGTGGCGCGCGACATCAAGGACGATTGAGCGTCTCCGGTCCGGCGTAGCGATGAGCCGCAGGAAATCAGGCGAGAAGATCGACGGCTGGGTGGTGCTCGACAAGCCGGTCGGGCTGGGCTCGACGCCGGCCGTCAGTCGCGTGCGCCGCCTGTTCGGTGCGCAAAAGGCTGGTCATGGCGGCACCCTGGATCCGCTGGCCAGCGGCGTTCTGCCGATCGCGCTTGGCGAGGCGACCAAGACCGTTCCGTTCGTGATGGACGGTCGAAAGGAATATCGCTTCACCCTGCGCTTCGGCGAGGCGCGCGCCACCGAGGATTCCGAAGGCGAGGTGACGGCCACCAGCGACGTGCGGCCGGACGACGCGGCGATTCGCGGGGCGTTGGCGGCTTTTCTGGGCGAGATCGAACAGATGCCGCCGGTCTTTTCGGCGCTGAAAATCGAGGGTCGGCGCGCCTATGACCTGGCGCGGGCGGGTGAAGCGGTCACGCTGAAGCCGCGCCGGGTCCGGATCGACCGGCTGGAATTCCTCGCCCGCCCCGACGCCGATCATGCCGAATTCGCCGTGATGTGCGGCAAGGGCACCTATATCCGGTCCCTGGGCCGCGATCTGGCCATAGCTCTGGGGACCGTCGGACATCTCTCCGCGCTGCGGCGGACCGCCGCCGGCCCATTCCGGGAGGAGCAGGCCATTTCGCTTCCCAAGCTGGAGGCCCTCGGGCATATTCCCGCGCTCTTCGGGGCCTTGGCCCCCGTTGCGACCGCGCTGGACGACATCCCGGCGCTGGCCCTGACGGAGGCCCAAGGGGACCGGCTGCGCCAAGGCCAGCCGGTGCTCTTGACCGGGGACGCACCTCCGTCCGGCGCCCTGCTTCGCGCCGAACACGACGGAAAGCTTGTGGCGCTGGTCCGTTCGGACGGCAGCGCCATCCAGCCGGTGCGCGTGTTCAACCTTTAAGTCGATGGAGATCCCCGATGTCGATTACACTCGCTCGCAAGGCCGAGCTGATCAAGGCGTATGCCCAGGCCGAAAGCGACACAGGTTCGCCGGAAGTCCAGGTCGCGATCCTGAGCGAACGCATTTCCAACCTCACCGAGCACTTCAAGGGCCACGCCAAGGACCACCATTCGCGTCGCGGTCTTCTGAAGATGGTCGGCCAGCGTCGGCGGTTGCTCGACTACCTCAAGTCCAAAGACAACCAGCGCTATGCAACCCTGATCGAGCGCCTGGGTCTGCGGCGTTGATCCCTCGGCCCCGTCTCCATCAAAAGCCGATGGACGGGGCCTTTTCGCGTCGCGTTGTCCGGTCCCCGTGAGTTCGGCCGGCTGACGCGACATCGCAGTAACCGGGAAGGCAGGGGCGAGAGCAAACGCCTGACCCGGTCCTGCCGGCACAAGGGTGCCGGCGGGCGGTTGTCGCCAAACGGGGGCGGACGACCGTGATGGAAAGGATGAATGAGATGTTTGAAGTTTTTCGCAAGGAAGTGGATTGGGCCGGCCGCAAGCTGATCCTTGAGACCGGCAAGGTCGCGCGCCAGGCTGACGGCGCCGTGATGGCCACCTATGGCGGCACCACGGTGCTGGCCGCTGTCGTGTTCGAGAAGCAGCCCAAGCCCGGGCTCGACTTCTTCCCGCTGACCGTGAACTACCAGGAAAAGACCTTCGCTGCCGGCAAGATCCCGGGCGGGTTCTTCAAGCGTGAAGGCCGGCCGAGCGAGAAGGAAGTGCTGACCTCGCGCCTGATCGACCGTCCGATCCGGCCGCTGTTCCACGAGACCTATCGCAACGAGACGCTGGTCGTCGTCACCGTGCTCGCGCACGACCTCGAGAACGATCCCGACATCGTCGCCATGGTTGCGACGTCCGCGGCCCTCACCATCAGCGGCGTGCCGTTCATGGGCCCGATCGCCGGCGCCCGCGTCGGCCACATCGACGGCAAGTTCGTCGTGAACCCGACCCGTGACCAGCTCGTCAACAGCTCCCTCGACCTCGTCGTCGCCGGCACCAAGGAAGGCGTGCTGATGGTCGAGTCCCAGGCCAAGGAACTGTCCGAGGATGTGATGCTGAGCGCCGTCATGGAGGGCCATCGCTCCTTCCAGCCGGTGATCGATGCCATTATCCAGCTCGCCGAGCATTGTGCCAAGGAACCGCTGCCGCTCACCGATCCGTCGGAAGTCTCCAAGACGGTTGCGGCCAAGCTCCAGGCGGAAGTCCGCGCCAAGCTCGCCACGGCCTACGGCGAGACCGCCAAGCAGGTGCGGCAGACAAACGTCCGCGCCGTCAAGGCCGAGGCCAAGAAGCTGTTCGAAGGCAAGGACGCCGAGCTGGCGGCCTTCGGCGAGCAGTTCGGCAATCTCGAGGCCGACGTGGTCCGCAACGCCGTGCTCGACACCGGCAAGCGCATCGATGGCCGCGACACCAAGACGGTCCGTCCGATCGTGGCCGAGGTCGGCATCCTGCCGCGCGCCCACGGCTCGGCGCTGTTCACCCGCGGCGAGACCCAGGCGCTGGTCGTCGTCACCTTAGGCACCGGCCAGGACGAGCAGATCATCGACGCGCTCGAGGGCGAGTACCGCGAGCACTTCATGCTGCACTACAACTTCCCTCCCTACTCGGTGGGTGAAGTCCGCCGGATGGGTTCGCCCGGCCGCCGCGAAATCGGCCACGGCAAGCTCGCCTGGCGCGCCTTGCGCCCGATGATGCCGGGCAAGGACAAGTTCCCCTACACGGTGCGTGTCGTGTCGGAGATCACCGAGAGCAACGGCTCCTCGTCGATGGCCTCGGTCTGCGGCGGTTCTCTGGCGCTGATGGACGGCGGCGTGCCGATGGATCGGCCGGTGGCGGGCATCGCCATGGGCCTGATCAAGGAAGGCGAGCGCTTCGCCGTGCTCTCCGACATCCTGGGCGACGAGGATCACCTCGGCGACATGGACTTCAAGGTCGCCGGTACCACCAACGGCATCACCGCGCTGCAGATGGACATCAAGATCACCTCGATCACCGAGGAGATCATGAAGGTCGCCCTGGGCCAGGCGAAGGACGGCCGCATCCACATCCTGGGCGAGATGTCCAAGGGTCTGGTCGGCGCTCGTGAGGGCGTCGCGGCGACCGCCCCGCGCATCACCCAGTTCACGATCCCCAAGGACAAGATCCGTGAAGTGATCGGCACCGGCGGCAAGGTGATCCGCGAGATCACCGAGCAGACCGGCACCAAGATCGACATCGAGGACGACGGTACTATCAAGGTCGCGGCAGTCGACGCCGTTGCCGGCCAGAAGGCCATCGACTGGATCAAGGGCATCGTGGCCGAGCCGGAAATCGGCGTGATCTACACCGGCAAGGTCGTGAAGTGCGTCGAATTCGGCGCCTTCGTGAACTTCCTCGGATCGAAGGATGGCCTCGTGCACATCTCCGAACTGGCGCCGCGCCGCGTCGCCAAGGTCGGCGATGTCGTCTCGGAAGGCCAGCAGGTCAAGGTCAAGGTCCTGGGCGTCGACGATCGCGGCAAGGTTCGCCTCTCCATGAAGGCGGTCGACCAAGCCACCGGCGAGGACATTTCCGACAAGCCGGTCGAGGCCGCGCCCGCCGGCGAGTAACGCCGCTACCGAACGGTTACGGAAACGGCGGCCCTGAGGGCCGCCGTTTTTGTTTGTGTGGGCCTCACGATCTTCCGGACCGCGCGCCTCTTGGACGAGTTAGAGGCTCGTGATTCTGAATAGTGCGAGCATGATGCGCTAGATTTACACGCCAAAAACAGACATCATGCGAGTGACTATTGTGGCTTGCCAAAATAGAGGCACATCAGTGCTTGGACTGAGGCTGCCGGAATGACCTATCCACCCGAGTGTCATTTCGAGACTGCGGGTGCGTGTCCGACCTGGGGTGGACGACCGCTCGGCATGTCGATCAGAGTCCAGAGTCGGGAGACGACAACGAGGAGATGCAGGATGCCGTTTTCCGTCTTCTTCTTCGGTGTTGGTGTTATCGGCTTGCTCATTTGGGGCATCTGCGCACGAGTTGAACTGGAAAAGGATGCGAGCGAGATATTCTTCGTCGCGCAGTACAAGGCGCGGGAGGAGATGACGCGCTCCGACCGCGCCTCACACCGGCAAGAGCAGTCGTTGGCCCACCGATCCGTCCGCGTCTTCAGGCATGTGGGTGTCGGGCTGACAGTGATTGGCTTCGGCGGGTTTCTCTACGGTCTGGGCGTATCTCCTACATAACGCCGCAGAAGTACCAGGAGCCGATAACGAACCGCTTGTTTGAAGGGAGCCGAGCACCCGCCGGCTTAGTGCGCGGCTCAATTCTCATTGACCATCGAGAGAACCGTCCGGGCGAGGTCGGTGCTGGAGTCCACCAGCCGGTCGGCGCCCGCGGTTTCGAGTTCCTCCCGGCTACCATAGCCCCAGAGCACGCCAAGACCGCGCATGCCGACGGCGTGGGCTCCGGCAATGTCGTGACGGCGGTCGCCGACCATCACGCTGCGGGCCGGCGAAATCGCGTGCTCCGACAGGACATGGGCGAGCAACTCGGGCTTGTGATCCAACGCGCCACCCGGCACCGAGCCGTGGATGCCATCGAAGAAGGGGGCAAACTCCAGGTGGTCCAGGATGCGGCTCGCGAAAGTCACCCGCTTCGATGTCGCCAGATAGACCTGCAATCCGGCCTGCTTCATCTCGTCGAGCGAACTGCCAATGCCCGGATAGGGCTCGCTTCCGAGAAAGCCGGTTTCGCCGTAGTGCCGACGATAGGCCGCTACGGCTTCGTCGACCCTGTCGTCGCCATAGGATCGCAGCAAGCCCTGCATTATCTCTTCGAGGGGCGGTCCGATGGCGCGCCGTATGTCGAGGGCCTTGTCCGGTTCGTGCCCAAGAGCACGCAGTGCCGCTTGGCAGCTCGCCAGTATGCCGGGCAGCGAATTGATCAAGGTGCCGTCGAGGTCGAGAAGAACGGTGCAGGTCGGGGTCATGCCCTCAACCTAGTGGACGAAAGCAAACGGGCAAGTCTGTTTCGATCCGCGTCCGGATGCAGATTTTCGGGTTCAAGGCCTGATAGACTGGGCGGGATGCTGAAGCCTTCGATGCTCTCCCGCCGCGACCTGCTGATCGGTGCGAGCGCCGGCGCCGGGCTGCTGCCGTTGGGCTCCGCTGTTGCTGCCGACCAGGCTCCGACGCCCGGCCAGACCGAGGGGCCTTTCTATCCCGCCGGTTTCCCGGCCGACATGGACAACGACCTCGTCCAGGTCCGCGGCCAGCAGGCGCGGGCGATGGGGGAGGTGCTTCATCTAAGAGGGCAGGTGATCGACATCGATGGCCGTCCGCTCGCCGGTGCCGTGGTCGAGATCTGGCAGTGCGACGCGCGGGGGCTTTACGATCACCCGCGCCAGCCCGGCCGCGAGCGTCGCGATGCGGCATTCCAGGGCTATGGTCGCATGACGGCCGACACCGATGGCCTCTATCGCTTCCGGACGCTGAAGCCCGTGGCCTATCCCGGCCGTGCGCCGCACATCCATCTCAAGGCCGCGGCCGGCGATGGCCGCAGGCTCACCAGTCAGTTTTATGTCGCGGGCGACCCCCGGAACGAGGGCGACGGCGTGTTCCGCGCAGCCGCCCGCGATCCACGCCAGCGCGCGCGCATCGAGATGAGGCTGGAGCCGGCGTCCGGGATCGAGCCAGGCGCTCTGGCGGCGAAAATGGATATCGTGATCGGGTAGCCGGATGTCCCCGATCCTGTCGAACCGAAAAGACAATCGCCACGACGGGACGATGCGTCATCTATCAAGTGATTCCATTGAGTTACAATCTTCATACCGGGCCTAAAACGCCTGAGAGATCCTCGTCTGTCCAATTCACCCAATACGGGCGATTTTGAGATCGAGATACCCGGTACTTGACCCTCAGTCCGCTCCAGCAGGTGCCGGGATAAACATCTAGATCGAACATGGACCGGCGCTGCCGTCTGGAACGCCAATTCTGCGTTGGATCTAGTCGTCCCAACATACTGAAGTTCTTTGTGAAAACGTGGCCAGCCGCTCTCGTGGTCTACGCATCATTCGGAGAGCTTCTGGCCACTTGGCCTCTTCCTCTTGGCGGGCTGTAAGAGCCAAATTTCGATCGACGAGCTGAATCCTCCAGCATCCGTCAAAGTGGTCTGCTTCAGAACGGGTGAGTGGATCTTCCCGCCGATCAAAGTTCGATGAATTCTAGCTTGCTGGCCCATATTCCAAAATTCGCAGGGAGTAGAGATCATGAATGTCGCATCTCATCCAGCGCCCGACGTTGATGACGCCTTCATGGCGCGGTTTTTTGACGCCTGGAAGCGCAAGAGCGTCGAGGACATCATCAGCATGGTCACCGACGACGCCGTACTTGAATCAGCCTTCGGTCCGGAAGTGTACGGCAAGCGCTTCGTCGGCAAGAAGGCGTTCGCCGAAGGCATTGTCCGCTTCTACGACGCACTGAAGGATGCCTCCACGACCGATCGCACTTACGCGATCATGGGTGACAAAGGCTTTACTGAGGTGACGCTAAGCTACACCGGCCCGGACGGAAAGCGGATCACCGCGCGCGTCTGCGACCTCTTCGACTTCCGAGACGGCAAAGTTGCTAGCAAGCGCGCCTATGGCAAGAGAATTGTCGCCGACTGAACTTCCGTTGGACGACTGCGTGTTGAAGAGTGGGGTTGGAGAGAGTTAATGCTTCTCTCGTTGGTTGCGCTGGCCGTCACTTCCCGCCTCACTGTCGGCACCACGGCGGCATTGTCCTAATCAGCCGGCAAGTGTCCCACGACCCGATAAAGGACGTCGAGCCGATCACGGTCATCGGCTATACGCCCTTCATGCGGGTTGTTAATCCCAACTTGCCTGTGAAGACTTTGAAGGAGCTGGTCGACTATGCCAAAGCGCGCCCCGGAAAGGTGGCCTATGCCACTCCGGGGCACGGCATCAGCCATCACCTCGGCATACAGTTGTTCTCGAATCTTGCGGGTATCGAGATACTGCATGTTCCCTACAAGGGCGGAGCGCCGGCGATCAACGATTTGTTGGCCGGGTGGGTCGATGTCGCCATGGAAGTCCCTTCCACCGTCGAGCCGCTGGTGAAAGCGGGCAAGCTTCGGGCAATCGCAGTCACGACGGCGCAACGCGTAGCTCTTTCTCCAGACGTGCCGACGGTCGCAGAGCAGGGTTATCCCAGCATCGAGCTAGTCGGCTACTGGGGGTTAATGGCCCCGGCAGGCACGCTTCACGACGTCGTTTCCAAACTTGCCGTCGAAACGAATAAGGCGTTGGCGCGCGAAGACTCCAAGGAGAGCCTGCGCAGCCTCGTCGTGGTTTATGAACCGGCGGGCTCGTCTCCAGAGAAGTTTCGCAGGTTCTTGGAAGCCCAGGTGCCCAAGTATACCAAGTTGATCACAGATGCTGGCGTTGCGCCACAGTAAGGGCGTCTGAACGTCCGGCCGCCACGATCCTCACTGCCGCGCCCAGTCTCGTAGCCGCGATCTGCATCAGCTTGGGATTAAAGCCAGTGAAGCCAATGTCGATGCCCGACCGCGCCATGCTGTCGAGATAGAGTGGGCTGATCGGACGAACTACGACACCGAGACGAGCAGCCTCCCGGGCAACAGCGACATCGTCTATTCCGTCGGCGAGATAGGCTACAAAGCGCATACCGCATTCCGGCATCGTCACAGTGGCCAGTGGTTCAAGCGCCGCACGCACGTCGGCGATCACTGTTTCGAGCACCGTACGATAGTGCTGTCGCATGCGTCGGATATGACTGGTGAAGAATCCTTCACGCATGAACTCTTCCAGTACGCCTTGGTGAGCAATCGGTGGGCCACGATCCGAAAGGTAGCGCGCACCTCGGTAGGCATCCACGAGGTCGAGTGGAATGACCGCAAAGCCGGTGCGCAACCCTGGAAACAACACTTTACTCAACGTGCCGATATAGATGACACGGCTGGACCGGTCCAAACCCTGCAAGGACGGCAAAGGATGGCCGGCATAGCGGAACTCACTGTCGTAATCGTCTTCCAAGATCCAGGCATCGGCAGCGCTTGCTGCTTGCAGCAACTCACGGCGCCGCTCAATAGACATCACCGCACCGGTTGGATACTGGTGCGACGGCGTCACGAAGATGGCTCTAGGTTGCGGCTCCTTCTCAAGACCAACTCCGACAACGATTCCATTCACGTCAACCGGCACAGGGATCATTATGTTATTGGCGGCTCGCAAAGAATTCTGGAGCGCGGGATAAGCTGGATCTTCTATCCACACCGATTCGCCAGAATTCAAGAGCACACGCAGCGAGAGATCGATGGCCTGTTGTGCGCCAGACGTCACCATAATCTGCTCGGCTGTGCAATTAACCGAGCGAAAGGCGCGTAGATATTCGGCAACCACTTCTCGGAACGATTTGCGACCGAACGGGTCGCCGTAGCCTAACACGTCGGACGGTATCGACCGCGCATGTCTGGCGCTAATTTGGCGCCAAGCCTCGATCGTGGGTAGATCAACCGAGCATCTACCTGCAGTGAACGGCTGATCGCTCACGGCAGCGCCGTCACTGACCATGCCGCGATAACGATATCCCAGTTCCGACAGCCGGCGACCAGCCTTACCCTCATCGGCTATGGCAAAACTCGAACGGGAATTGGCGAGATCGGGCAATTGCGCAGTGATGAACGTGCCCGATCCCTGGCGGCCCTCAATATAGCCTTCGGCAAGAAGCTCGTTGTAAGCCGCGATAACCGAGGTTCTCGAAACCCCGATCCGCTCCGAGAACACGCGGGTTGACGGAAGTCTGCTCCCAGCAGGCAAGGCAGTCGAAATTATTGCCTTTTGGAGCTGCTGGTAGATCTGACGCGCAATGGATACCGGCAGGTCTGGGGTCACCTCTACATCGAGCAAATTAGCCCACTTGGTTTGCCGTTCGCGCTTCTTGCGCAAAGACCGGTCTCTCCCCAGCGCTTTCATGCACCCCCCCCTGTGGACACCGTGCCCACTGTCCGTTGTCAGAGCAATAGATTCCGGCTGGGGTCTATGCGGAAGAGCGGACCTGGCGCATCTGCCGATTGATGCTATTCGGCAATTGCACGGTGGCTCATTCGAGACATCCAGACCGCCGTCCTTCGACTGCCACTTTTGGTAGATCGCATTGCCGCCATCGGAGGTCAGGCGCCGGCAGGAAGAAGCATCGGCTTGACCACATCCTGTGGGTGGCAAGGGACACTACCGGCCAGAAACAGTTTGCGATCGCCAAGTATGCAGCGCGCCGCAACAAGGACAGGGTTTTCACGAGCGAACTCGTGCGGCGCGGGCTTGTCGACCGGGAGAAATTGCTGGCTTTGGTCGAGCTGACGTCAGTCACGCCTGAGGAGAAAGAACGCATACGGGCGGACGTCGCGACCGACTTCGTATCTTCCGACAATCACGCGACTGACAAGTAGGGTTCTGCAGTCAACGCCGGCTGATCAGGCCCTAAGCTGCTGCGCGATGAATTCCTTGACCGTTGCTTGCGCCTTGTCGGTCTGCGGGCCGGGGACGGCGACCCATTCGTGGGTCGAGTCCGCGAACAGGCGATAATCACACTGTCCGCCTGCCGCTCTACAAGTTTCGGCGAATTTTTCCTGCATCGCCGGCAGGACGTTGTCGTCGAGGGCGCCCTGCATGATGAGAAAGGGCACCAGCGCGACCTGTTCGCCGCGGTCGAGCATCTCCTGCGGGTTGCCTTCGTGAATGCTCTCCCACGGCGAGAAGAAGATCTTGTTGCTCTGGATCATGGTCTCGTTCTTGCGGCGCTCCGCGTTCTCGAAGCGCGCGATGGTGTTGCTGGGCGGTGAGCGCATCGCGACCCAGGAGACTGTTGCGTCGACATTCGATGCGCCCTCGACGGGGAGGGCGCTGTAGCGCGGATCGTGCGGCCGCATGGCCAAAAGCTCGGCGACGTGGCCGCCGCTCGAGGAGCCGTAGACGCCGAGCTTTGAGACATCGCCGTTCCAGCGCGCGGCGTTCGCTTTCAGCCAGCGCACGGCATGGTTGGCATCCTGCACGCAGGCTGGATAGGGCGCCTCGGCCGCCAGCGTGAGATCGACGGCCACGACCAGCAGCCCGCTCGACGCCAGCGCGCGATCCATCGACCCTTCGGCCAGGCGGTCCTTGCGGGTCCACGCCCCGCCGTGCAGGTCGAGGACGGTCGGGAAGGGACCTTTTCCTTTCGGCCGGTAGATGCGCGCCATCAGCATGCGGCCGGCGGCATTGCGCCTGAGTTCCACATCGCTGACGACAAGATCGAACCGGCCGCCGGGATCGTAGGCGGGTGGATCGTAGGCGGACGCCTCACGCCGGGCCGAAGTCGCTCCATCCATCTTGATCTCCTCTGGCGATCCGTCGCCTGCAGGCGAATAGGCTGTCACAGGGCCGCGCCGGAGTCGACGGCACCAGGGCGCGTCATGGTGCAGGCACTGCTGGCATTCGCTCACGTGGATGTGATGTGCAAGTTCAGCAGGAAAATGCTATGAGTTCCGATAGGCTGGTGCTGATTGCGCCGGCCTTTTCTTTTGGCCATGCCCCGCCCGGCGCGCCCGCCGGGTCAACTCCTTCGAGGACAAGGGGAGGTCCCGCGGTCTTGAGCCGTGAGTAGCAAGCAAAGGCTGCCCCCGCCGACGATCCGTCCGGCGGGCGAGGTGGACCGAGGTGCGGGCAACGCATCCAAGGGCTGAATTTTGATGGTCGTCTGCGGCTGCCCGAGGCGGGGCCGCAGGGTCAAATTCTCGCTAAGCCACAGGTGGGCGCTCAACCTGTGTCACAACATTTGTCTCAATCTGGTGTGACACTCCGGGCTGTGACAGCCGGGCGGCCGGGCGCGTCTACTCGCCGTTCTGGCCGGTCGCACCGGGCGGCGGCATGCCCATGGCGTGGTAGCCGGCATCGACATAGTGGACGGTGCCGGTGACACCGGCGCTCAGGTCCGAGAGATAGTAGAGCGCGGCGCCGCCCACGTCGGTGAGCTCGATGTTGCGGCGCAGCGGCGAGGCTTCGCGCGACAGGCGGTAGACGTAGCGGGCGCTGCCGATCACGGCGCCGGCCAGGGTCCGCATCGGCCCGGCCGAGATGGCATTGACGCGCACGCCTTGCGGGCCGAGGTCGGCCGCGAGGTAGCGCACGCTGGCTTCTAGTGCCGCCTTGGCGATGCCCATGACGTTGTAGGACGGCATCACGCGGCCAGCACCTTCATAGGTGAGCGTGATCAGGCTGCCGCCTTCGGTCATCAGCGGCAGGGCGCGGCGGGCGATCTCGGTGAACGAGTAGCAGGAGATGGTGAGGCTGCGCTGGAAGTTGGCCTTGGTGGTGTCGACATAGCGGCCCTTCAGCTCTTCCTTGTCGGAGAAGGCGATGGCATGGACCACGAAATCGAGCCGGCCCCAGTCCTTCTTCAGGCGGGCGAACAGCCGGTCGAGGCTTTCGTCGTTCTCGACATCGGCCTCCTCGACGATCTTCGAGCCGATCTTTTCGACCATCGGCAGGACACGCTTGCCGAAAGCGCCGCCCTGGTAGGTGAAGGCGAGCTCGGCGCCGGCCTGGTGCAGGGCCTGGGCGATGCCCCAGGCGATCGAGCGGTCGTTGGCCACGCCCATGATGAGGCCGCGCTTGCCGGCCATCATTCCCGATACGGCGGGCGTTGGGGTCGCCTTGGACACGGCGTGATCGGACGCCACCGCCGCAGGTGCGCCGCCATCGGGGGCTGCGGAGAGAGGGCGACGATCGTCAGGCATCTGGCCCTCTCAGTGGTCGTAGCGCGAAAACATCAGGCAGGCGTTGGTACCGCCGAAGCCGAAGCTGTTCGACATCACGGTCTCGAGGCCGGCCTTGTCGATCCGCTCGCGTGCGACCGGATAATCTCCGACGCCGGGGTCGATATTCTCGATGTTGGCCGAGGCGGCGACGAAATCGTTCTTCAGCATCAGCAGCGTGTAGATCGCCTCGTGGGCGCCGGTGGCACCCTGGCTGTGGCCGGTCAGAGACTTGGTCGAACTGACCGTCGGAAGCTTGTTGTCGCCGAAGGCGGCGCGGATGGCGTCGAGTTCGATGATATCGCCAACCGGCGTCGAGGTGCCGTGGGTGTTGATGTAGTCGACCGGGCCGTTGCGCCGCGCCGCGCCCGGAAATCCGTCCAGCGCGAGCTTCATGCAGCGGATTCCGCCCTCGCCGGACGGCGCCACCATGTCGGCGCCGTCGGACGTGGCGCCATAGCCGATGACCTCGGCATGGATCTTGGCACCGCGGGCCTTGGCGACCTCCAGATCCTCGAGGACGAGGATGCCGCCGCCGCCCGAAATCACGAAGCCGTCGCGGTCCTTGTCGTAGGCCCGGCTCGCCCGCGTGGGGGTGTCGTTGAACTTGGACGACATCGCGCCCATGGCGTCGAACAGCACCGACAGCGTCCAGTCGAGCTCCTCGCCGCCGCCGGCGAACATGCGGTCGGCCTTGCCGAGCTGGATGCACTCGACGGCGTTGCCGATGCAGTGCGCCGAGGTCGAGCAGGCCGAGCTGATGGAATAGCTGGGCCCCTTGATCTTGTAGGCGGTCGCGAGATTGGCCGACACGGTGCTCGACATGGCGCGCGGCACCTGGAACGGACCGACGCGCTTGGGCCCCTTTTCCTTGGTGGTGATCGCGGCCTGCACGATGGCGCCGGTCGTGGGCCCGCCCGAGCCCGCGACGAGGCCGGTGCGCTCATTGGAGATCTCGCCGTCGGACAGGCCGGCGTCGGCGATCGCCTCCTTCATGGCGAGGTAGGCGTAGGCGGCACCATTGCCCATGAAGCGCATGAGACGGCGGTCGACCAGCTCCTCGACGTTCATCTTGAGCGTGCCGGCGATCTGGCTGCGGAAGCCGAGGTCGCGATATTGGGGCACGAACTCGATGCCGGATGTGCCGTCCTTCAGCGATTTCGTGACCTCGGCGGCATTGTTGCCGATCGAGGAGACGACACCGAGGCCGGTGACGACGACGCGCTTCATGTCAGCCCGCGGCCGCGGCGGGTGCCGCGTCCTGGAACAGCCCGACCTTGAGGCCGCTCACCTCGTATATCTGCTTGCCGTCGGCATGAACGACGCCGTCGGCGATGCCGAGCACGAGCTTGCGCAGCATCACGCGCTTGAGATGAACGTGATAGGTCAGCTTGCGCACCGTCGGCACCACCATGCCGGTGAACTTGACCTCGCCCACGCCCAGCGCCCGGCCGCGACCCGGCGCCTTCATCCAGCCGAGGAAAAACCCGAGAGCCTGCCACAGGGCATCGAGGGGCAGGCATCCCGGCATCACCGGATCGCCCTTGAAATGGCAGTCGAAGAACCAGAGGTCCGGCTTGATGTCGAATTCCGCCACGATCTCACCCTTGCCAAACTGGCCGCCTGTATCGTTGATCTTCACGATGCGGTCGAGCATCAGCATCGGAGGCAACGGCAGCTGCGCGTTCCCGGGACCGAACAGGTGGCCCTTGGCGCATTCGATCAGATCCTCGAAAGTGTAACTGTCCTTCTGCTCGCTCACCGTTCACCGTCCCGTAGCCACCCGATATCAGGGATCGCCGGCAGAATAGGGATGCCGGCGTCCCAGCGCAAACCGACGAATCGGGCCGCGGAGCCCTTTCCATGTGCGTTGGCACTCCTTACATATGGCCTCGACAATGCCCGGCACCAGTCTCGATTTTTCCGCCCGCCTGCGCGCGGCCGGCCTTCGCCCTACTCGGCAGAGGGTCGCATTGGCGCGCCTGCTTTTTGCCGGCGGCCATCGCCATGTCACGGCGGAGGCGCTACATGCCGAGGTCAAGGCGTCGCGGATGCCGGTGTCCCTGGCCACGGTCTACAACAGCCTGAATCAGTTCCGCGATGCCGGGTTGCTGTGCGAAGTGGTGGTCGCTCCCGGCCGGTCCTACTTCGATACCAATATCGGCCATCACCACCATTTCTTCATCGAGCCCGACGGCGAACTGCACGATTTTCCGTCCGACAAGGTGACGATCGCCGGACTGCCGGCGCCGCCCAAGGGAACCCGCCTCGCGCGGGTCGATGTCATCGTGCGGGTGCGGCGTTAACACTTGAGCGTTGCGAATCGCTTGCAGTGTTTAGAATAATTCTAAACTCCTTGACGCTTCTGCCAACGCGTCCTAAATCTTGAGCGTGGATCGGCGGATGGGCCGATCAAAGCGGGAGAGTGACCATGGCGAATCTCAAGGGATCCAAGACCGAGGAAAATCTGAAGGCGGCTTTCGCCGGCGAGAGCCAGGCCAATCGCCGGTATCTGTATTTTGCCCAGAAGGCGGACGTCGAAGGCTACAACGATGTCGCCGCCGTCTTCCGTTCGACGGCTGAAGGCGAGACCGGCCATGCACACGGCCATCTCGAGTTCCTCGAGACGGTGGGCGATCCGGCGACCGGACTGCCGATCGGCGCGACCACGTCGAACCTGAAGGCGGCGATTGCCGGCGAGACCCACGAATACACCGACATGTATCCGGGCATGGCGCGCACGGCCCGCGAAGAGGGCATGGCCGAAATCGCCGACTGGTTCGAGACCTTGGCCAAGGCGGAAAAGAGCCACGCCGGCCGTTTCCAGAAAGCTCTCGACACGATGGCCTGAGCCCTTCGGGCTTAATCGAAGGGGACCCCCAAAAGGGTCCCCTTTTTCTTCCCAGTTCCTCAGTCCGCAGCGAAACGAATCGATCATGCGCGAAGGCAGCCTCGACGCCCCCACCCGACATGCCCTGGATTGGCAGAATCCCTGGTTCTGGGACGAACAGGCGCTCGAGAAGGAGATGGAGCGTGTTTTTGATATCTGCCACGGCTGCCGCCGGTGCTTCAATTTGTGCGACTCGTTCCCGCGGCTGTTCGATCTGATCGACAACGGTCCGACCGGCGAACTCGACGGCGTCAAGAAGGCCGACTACGCCCAGATCGAAGAGGCCTGCACGCTCTGCGACATGTGTTTTATGACCAAGTGTCCCTACGTGCCGCCGCACGAGTGGGCGCTCGATTTCCCGCATCTCATGCTGCGCCATCGCGCCGTGCGGGCGCGCAAGACCGGCGTCGATTTCGTCTCGCGCCAGCTCGCCGATACCGATCGCATCGGACGGCTCGGCACCTTCGTTTCGGGCCTCGCCAACTGGACCTCCGAAGAGTCCAATACACTCACGCGAAAAGGCATGGAGCGGCTGGCCGGGATTCATCATGGCGCCCGCCTGCCGCGTTATGCCGGTGAGACCTTCGAGATCCGGGCGGCGCGCGAGGGCACGGCGCTCAATCAGGCGGCGCCGGCCTTCGGCAAGCGCAAGGCGGTGCTCTACGCCACCTGCTTCGTGAACTTCAACAACACCGGCATCGGTGCGGCCGCCCGTGCCGTCCTGGCCAGGAACGGCGTCGAAACCGAAGTCGTCCATCCCGCCTGCTGCGGCATGCCGAAACTCGAACTGGGCGATCTCGAAGGCACGGCGGCGGCGGCAAAGACGGTGTCGGCTGCGCTACTGCCGTGGATCGACAAGGGCTATGACGTGATCGCGCTGACGCCGTCCTGCGCCCTGATGCTGAAATTCGAATGGCCGCTGCTCCTGCCCAAGGAGCCTGGCGTGGAACGTCTGTCGCAGGCGACATTCGACCTCTCGGAGTATGTGGTCGACATCGCCAAGAAGCACGGGCTGGCTCCCGGGCTGGAGCCGATCGAAGGCGGCGTCACCATCCATCTGGCCTGTCACGCCCGCGCCCAGAACATGGGCGCCAAGGCCGCCGAAATGTTGCGGCTGGTGCCGGATACGCGGGTCGCGGTGATCGAACGCTGCAGCGGCCATGGCGGCATCTGGGGCGCGCGGACAGAGCACTTCGAGACGGCGGTGAAGGTCGGCAAGCCTGCCGCCCAGGCGGCGCTCAGGAACGACACCAGCTACGTCGCCTCCGAGTGTCCGCTTGCCGCCGATCACCTGATGCAGGTGATGGAGATGACTGCGGGCGAAACCAGGCCCAAACCTTCACGCGCCAACCATCCGATCGAGCTCTTGGCGCGTGCCTATGGATTGATCGGGCAGGACCAATGACCTCACCACGACTGATCGAACCGAATGCCATTCTGCCGCCGGCGGAATATGTAAAGCTGCGTGCCGAGCGCCGCCGCCGGATGGCGGAACTCAAGAAGAACCGCCGGCTCGAGGTCGGCCCGTTCGCGATGTTCTATTTCGAATCCTACGACACGATGCTGCACCAGGTGCACGAAATGCTGTTTATCGAGAAGGGCGGTCCGGCGCAGCTTTCCGACGAACTCGCGGCCTACAATCCGCTGATCCCCCGGGGCAACGAGCTTGTTGCCACGATCATGTTCGAGATCGACGATCCGTTGCGGCGTGCCCGCGTGCTGGGTTCTTTGGGTGGCGTCGAGCGGCAAGCCTTCATTCGGGTCGGCACCGCGATGATCTGCGGTGTGGCTGAAGGAGACCAGGAGCGCTCGCGCGAAGATGGCAAGGCCTCGGCGGTGCAGTTCGTGCGCTTTGGCTTCACGCCTCCCCAGATTTCGGCCTTTCGTGGCGGCGATGGCGATGTCGTGGTGGGGTTCGACCATCCCAACTACGGTCACATGGCGGCGATGTCGCCTGCGGTACGTGATGCGCTGGCGCAGGACTTCGCCTGAGATCGGGAGGCTTTGTGCCCGGTTCGATATCGCCGTTACCGGTTCCGGGCGGCGAACGACAGATCGTAGATGATCGGTAGTATCAGGATCACGGGGTCGCCGGGCATGTCGTTGGGCACCGGTGGAAGCGGCGCCGACTTGCGTATCGTCGCCAGCTCGGCGGCATCGATGGCGGGCCAGCCGCTCGATCTGTCGATCCGGGCGTCGATCAACCCGCCGTCACGACTGATCGTCACGCGGGTGACGACGCGACCCTCCTGCTTGTTGTCGAGTGCGGCGCGCGGATAGTGACGGTAAGGCGCGGTGTGCCGCGCGACGCGGTCGAGATAGGCGTTACGCGCCCGGCTCGTGCCGACAAGCCAGTCCGAAGAGTTCGACGGAACGGACGTTGCGCTTGAGGCGGCATTTGACGGCGGCCGTACGCGTGCGGTTTGCGGCGGTCGTGGCGACGGCGGTGGCGATTGGGCGCGCCGCGGCGGCGGCGCGGGAGCCGGGCGGACCTTCGCCGGAAAAGTCTTTGGGAAGTCGAGAGTTGTTGGAGGCGGTGGCTCCTGCGGAAGGGCCAACGCCTGCTCCAGATTTGGCTGGGGCACGGGTTCGGGTTGTGGGGGTTGCGGCGGCTGGGTTGGCGTGAGGGCCCGCTGCGACGGGTCGGGGGGCTGTTCCGGTCCCGATGCCGCCGGATCGGGCGCGCCTGCAGTGGCTGGCGGCACCGGCTTGTCGAGCGGCTGCGAGGCGGTGCTTCCAGCCGGCGTACCGCTGTCGAACGTGACCACGATGGCGTATTGCGGCGGTTCGGTCGGCCGTTGCGAAGATGCCCACCACAGCCCCGCGGCAGCTAGCCCATGCAGCGCGAGCGCCAGTACCAGCGCCGTCGGCGACATCCGGTCGGATTTCGGCTTGGGGGCATGGACGATGTAGGCCACAGCGCCATGTTACTACGTTCCGGCGCCTTAGTTGTTGCGCCTGAACTGAAGCGGCAGGAGGAAAGTGTGTCGCGCGCCCGTGATGTCCGCGGGAAGTGGTGGATAGGGCGATGCCTGGCGGATCAGGTTCATGGCGGTATTGTCGAGGGCCGGCAGACCGCTGGATTGAATGAGTGTGACATCGACCAGATGGCCGTCGCGCGAGACGACAATCCGCAACATGACCGAGCCTGACTCGGTGCTCACGTTGCGGACGTACTGTTGGTGTTGCGAAAGTTTTTGCGCAACCCGCCAGAGATAGTCCTCTTCGGATCTGCGTTTACCGTATTGGCTTGCCGGATTGGTCAGAGGCGAAGGTGCAGGCCGTGCCGCGGCCTGGGAATCAGCCGGCGCGCGCCGCTGCGGCGCCTGGGAGAGCGGCGATGATTGAAGCTGCCGCGGCTGTGATGCTTGGGCGGGTGGCGCCGCCGCCTTCGGCGGCGGTGCCTTGGGCGGTGGCGGTGCTTTCGGCGGTGGCAGCGCCACGACAGGGAGGTCACGCGCGGTGACCGGCGGCGGCGGCGCTTCCACGGGGGGCAGGGCCTGCTCCAGCTTGGGTTCCGGCGGTGGCGGTGGCGGTGGTGGCGATGGCGGGGCGGCAGCGGCCTGCTGCTGTTCAGGCTCTGCTTTCGCGGGCTCCTGCTTTGCAGGCTCCGGCTTCGGTGCTTCCTGCCTCACAGGTTCTTGTTTGGCCTGCTGCTGTTCAGGCTCTGCTTTCGCGGGCTCCTGCTTTGCAGGCTCCGGCTTCGGTGCTTCCTGCCTCGCAGGTTCTTGTTTGGCCGGCTCCTGCTTCGCGGGTTCCGGCTTGGCCGGTTCCGTCGTCTCGGCTGGCTTCTCCGGCGGCGTTTGATCGGGCTCGGGCGCCGCCGGTTTGGCGCGTGGGTCGGGCGTCAGGGAACGTGGCGGTGCCAGGCCCAGTCGGGAAGGTGGGCTGGGCGGCGGCACCGGCGCTTGCGTGGCGGGCTGGACGGCCGGTTGCGTCGGGGCTGCGGGGGCCTCGGGCTGTGCCGGTGCCGGGGTGGGCGTCAGCGGCTCGACGGTGAACTCAATGACGTGTTCGGCGGTTTCGACCTCGTGCCGGGGCGATTCCCACAGAAACGCCAGTGCCACAAGGGCATGCAGCAGCGCCGCCAATGCCGCCGCCGCCGGCGACATGCGGTTGAACTTTGAGTAGAGGGCGCTAACGGCGTGGGCCATGGCGACCTTTTTCTACGTGTCGAATGTCTCGGCCGCTAGTTGACCGGTTCGGACTTATAGACGCCCCACATACCAGTCCGGGCGATCCAGCCACTCACTCCCGACACCCTTACACGACACCAGTCACCGGCGCAGGAACGGATCTCGCCCATTACCTCGGGTTCCAGCCGGGCCACGATTTCGGCAGAGGACGCCGGCGTCTTGCGCAGGTTGGCGCCCTTCGATGCGATGATGAAGCTGCGCTTGCCGCTCAGGAGGCTCTGGTGGACCCACCCGCTCGCACCTTGCCAGTCCCGGATTTTACGCCAATTCTCGTATTCGGCTACGATCTCAACCGGCATGCTCTTGCGCTTGAAAACCCATTCCACGGGGTAACGCGTGCCCGGCCCGGTACGGACATTGGCCTCGTCCGACCGCACCGAGGCGAACCTTGGGATGGGAAGGCCGGAGCCCTTGCGCTGCGTCATTGCCGACTTGTCACCGGCCTGTGCGCCACCGCTCCACGGCAGCGCCACCGGCAGCCAAAAGGCCGTAAAGGCGGCAAAGGCCGCCCAAAGAGAGGCAGTTCGTCGAATTCCCATCGGCTTCAGCATACCTCATATCGTCATATTGATCGACAAGTACTTGAAAGAACGCGATTTTCTGCCGCGCTCCCGATCCAATTCGACCGCTGGACAAGCCGCTCGCGGAATTGGTAAGCGGGCATTCGTCTTTCGTCCGCGCCAGCCCGGAACCGATCCAGCATGCCATCCAGTTCCAAGAAAAAGCCGCTGGTGATCGTCACCCGGAAGTTGCCCGACGCCATCGAGACGCGGTTGATGGAGCTGTTCGATACCCGCCTCAACGCCGAGGACAAGCCGCTTACGCCGGCCCAACTCGTCGAGGCGGTGAAAACTGCCGATGTGCTGGTGCCGACCGTGACCGACCGCATCGACAGCCGGCTGTTGTCGCAGGGAGGCCCGCGGCTGAAGCTCATCGCTTCGTTCGGTACCGGCGTCGATCACATCGACCTCGATACCGCGCGTCAGCGCGGCATCACAGTCACCAATACCCCGGGGGTTCTCACCGAGGACACCGCCGACATGGCGATGGCCCTGGTGCTTGCCACGGCACGGCGCGTCGGCGAGGGCGAGCGGCTGGTGCGTTCGGGCAAGTGGACCGGCTGGAGCCCGACGTCGATGCTGGGCGCCCGCCTGCAGGGCAAGCGTATGGGCATTGTCGGCATGGGGCGCATCGGCCAGGCGCTGGCCCGTCGCGCCCGCGGCTTCGGCCTTTCGATCCACTATCACAACCGCAAGCGCACCCATGCCGAGATCGAGCGTGAGCTCGAGGCGACCTATTGGGAAAGCCCCGACCAGATGCTGGCGCGCATGGACATTGTTTCAGTGAACTGCCCGCATACGCCGGCGACCTTCCACCTGTTGTCGGCACGCCGCCTGAAGCTGATGAAGCCCACGGCGATCATCGTGAATACCGCGCGCGGCGAGGTGATCGACGAGAACGCGCTGGTCCGCATGCTCAAGGCGGGCGACCTCGCGGGGGCCGGCCTCGACGTCTACGAGCACGAACCGCAGGTCAACCCCAAGCTGCTCGAGCTCGAGCGCGTCGTGCTGCTGCCGCACATGGGATCGGCGACTCTCGAGGGCCGTATCGAAATGGGCGAAAAGGTTCTGATCAACATCAAGACCTTCGCCGACGGCCACAAGCCGCCGGATCGTGTACTCGCGACGATGTTTTAGAGATCGCCTTCGACGATCTCGCGCCGGCGATCGTCGGTCAGCACGTCGCGCGTCGAGCGGCCGACCTGGGCGCCCATGAGGATGGTGAGCGACGTCCAGTACATCCAGACCATGATGGCGGCGAAGCCGGCCGTGGCGCCGAAGGCCGAGGTGAGTTGCGTCACCTCGAAATAGAAAACCAGCGCCCGGTTGCCGGCGGCGAACAGGAGCGCGTTCACGGCGCCGCCGATCAGGGCGTATTTCCAGGACACGCCGCCGGTCGGCAGCCACTTGTAGATCACCGTGAAGAAGATGGTCAGAATCCCGTAGTGAACGGACGCCGACATCGCCGGCCCGATCCAGTCGCCAAGCACCGGAAACGCCGCCAGCGCGCCGGCATAGGCGGAAATGATCACGCTCGCCAGGATGACGGCGATCAGCAGCAGTCCGAGCACCACCATCAGCGCCAGCCCGAGCAACCGGGCCTGCAGCCCCGCCCACACCGGATGCACCACGGGTGAATTGTTTCCGCGCCAGATTGCATCGATGCCGTCGTCCAGTTCGACGAAAACACGGGTGCCGGTATAGAGCAGCACGAGGACGCCGACGATGGCTGCGATCCCGCCACCCTTGAACAGATCCTCCGAGGCGAACCGCCGGATGCCTTCAAGCTGGTCGGGAGCGATCACCGTGCTCAGCGCACCGAGGATCGCCTCCTGCGCCATCAGCTTGCCGACGAACGGTTCGGCGATGGCGATGCTGAAGATCATGATCGGGCCGATCGCGAACATCGTGTAAAACGCCATCGCCGCGGCCGACGTCGACAGCCGGTTGGTGAAGAAGCCGGTACCGGCGGAGACGGTGATACGCCAGAGCACGTTCAGCATGGTCAGCGCAGGTGGGCGACGGCGTTGGCGTAATAGGCGAGCAGCGGCCGTTCGGCCGCCGCCGCCGAGAATAGGCCGGTATCGCTTTCGTCTGCCAGACGGCGCAACACCAGCATGCGCAGCCCGACGTGGAACGCATAGTCGCGATCGCCGCGCGGGACATAGAGCTTGGCGCCCCGGATTTCGAGGTCGGCCATCAAGGCGGCGACGCGCGTCTTGAGCTCCAGCTCGTCGAGCGGCCCTTCGGCGTCGAGCAGCACGGTGGTGATCAGCGACACCGGAAGTACCGGCACCAGCCGCGCGATCTCGCCCATCACGTCGCGGGCCAGCCGACCCACGATCTCGAACCGTTGTTCCTTGTCGAGGCTGCGCAAGTCGCCCGCTGTCGCGCTGGCATGGGCTGTGAGCCAGCCGCGCGCGGAGATCGGCGCGCCGAAGTTGACGCACGCATAGCCGAAGCGGAACCAGCGTCCGCGCAGCATCAGGCCGATCTGCCGGAACCAGAAGGCGAGCGTGGTCCGGGTCGCGAACCACGCGCTGCGCCGGGGTGCTGCGCCGTCGAGCGCGCGCAGCAGCGTGCGGTCCTCCAGCACGCGATCGTAGTTCAGCGCCACCGGTACGAAGACGATGTCGTTCGCCCCTTTCGGATCGAACGATTTCAGCATGTAGTCGAACAGCCCGAGCTTGGGGTCGCGCAATCGGCCGTCGCGCGACAGCCCACCCTCGGGATACATCGCCTGGGCGACGCCCGCTTCGGTCGCCATGTGGACGTAGCGTTCGAGTACGCGCCGGTAGATCGGGCTGTTGGAGTTGCGGCGCACGAAATAGGCACCCATCGAACGGATGAGCTGCTGCAGCGGCCAGATGCGTGCCCATTCGCCGACCGCGTAGCTGAGCGCCGTTCGTTCGGCGGCGAGGAAGGCCACCAGCACATAGTCCATGTTGCTGCGGTGGTTCATGACGAACACCACGGCGGTGCCCGCCGGCACACCGGACAGCGTGCGGGCGTCGGCGAAACCCAGGCGCACGCGATACAGAAAGCGCGCCACGGCGCGGGCGATCGAATAGCCGACCCGGAAGTAGATATAGGCATTGAAGGTCGGCACGATCTCGCGCGCGTAGCGATAGACCTCGGTCATCGCCGCCTCGCGCGGCAGGTTGTTCTCCTTGGCATAGTCGTTGGCGGCGGCGACCACCTGGGGGTCGTAGACCAGCCGATCGATCAGCACCTGGCGCTTGGTGAGCTGGAACGGCTTGATCTCGACGTCGAGCCGGCGATTGACCCTGTCGATCAGGCGATTGAGACGCCGCCGCAGGAACCAGCGCCCGCTCGGGATCAGCAGCCGGTCGAGCAGGGACCACAGCGCGAAGGCAACGATCGGCACGAACAGCCAGAGCGGAACGGCGACCGGCTCGCTCATCGTCCCACCCCCGCGTTCTAGTACTGCTTGAGGCCGAGGCCCGCGAAGACGACCAGGATCGAACTCGCCGTCAGCACCAGCCAGGAACCGGTCGCGCCGAGGAAGCGACCTTTCGGGATCAGGCCGAGCATGCCGCCGGTGTGCAGCGCGCGCGCGACCAGGAAGACGACCGACAGCACCGCCACGACGCGAAAGCCGTAGAAGTCGCTGGT
>CALDNT010000256.1 GCA_937915145.1 uncultured Reyranella sp. | reverse complement strand
GCGCGCCGTCCGCTGGGCCGCCAGGCACAGGCAGTGGTCGCGGACATGCGCCGCGGTTTCGATCGAAACGATCTGCTGCTTTGACATAGCTTATTTATGTTGATATCAACTCATAAAGTCAACTCAATCCGGAGAAAGAACCATGGTTTATGTGCAGGGATTCGTCGTCGCCGTGCCGGCCGCGAACAAGGACGCCTACACCAGGCTCGCCACCGATTTCGCGCCGATGTTCAAGGAATTCGGCGCCACCCGTCACGTCGAGGCCTGGGGCGACGACGTGCCCGACGGCAAAATTACCGACTTCAAGGGCGCGGTGAAGGCCACGCCTGAAGAGGTCGTCGTGTTCTCGTGGCTGGAGTATCCCAGCAAGGCGGTGGCCGACGCCGCCCACGAAAAGATCATGAACGACCCGCGCATGAAGGACATGGGCCCGATGCCGTTCGACGGCCAGCGCATGATTGTGGGTGGCTTCAACTCGATCCTCGACGAGGGCGCCGGGGGTAAGATGGGCTATGCCGATGGCGCGCTGCTGCCGGTGCCGGCTGGCAACAAGGACGCCTATCTCGCGATGGAAATGCGGCACGCGACAATCCTGAGGGAGCATGGCGCCGCGCGCGTGGTCTCGGCCTGGGGCGACCATGTGCCCGACGGCAAGGTCACCGACTACAAGGGCGCCGTGAAGGCCACGGCCGACGAGAAGGTGGTCTATGCCTGGATCGAATGGCCATCCAGGCAGGCCCGCGACGAAGGCTGGAAGAAGGTGATGGCCGATCCGCGCATGCAGCCGGGCCAGTTCGAAATGCCGTTCGACGGCAAGCGCATGATCCACGGCGGCTTCGCGCCGATCCTCGACGTCTAGGGACTGCGGCCTATCGGTGGCGGTCGCTGAGGTCGAACAGGCGCGGCAGACTGCGTGCGATCTGGACCGAACCTTCGACAGTGGCGAGACCGTCGGCCATCGCGCGGTCGAGCGGCAACGAAGTCGAGAGAATACGCAGGAGCGTGTCGAACCGGGCTTCGATCGCGGCGCCGCCGGGACCGTCGCCTTTGGCAATGCTGGTGCCGTCGGGGCCGCCCTGGACCACGAAGCTCGCCGATTGCGCTTCATGCCGCACGCGCAGCACGATCTTGCGCGCCGGCGTCGGGGTGCGGCGGGTGACGGCGTCGAGACCGAGCAGCACCCAGTCGGGTTCGAAGGCATCGCCGGGATGCATCGGAAACAGGAAGTGCCCGCCCCAGCGGATCAACTCGCGGATGGCGGGCTGCAGATCGCGGCCGATCTCGGTCAGCTCGTAGGTCTGGGCGCCGAACGGGGCGGATGCCGAGCGCCGGACCACGCCGCTTTCGATCAGGGTATTGAGGCGCGCGGTCAGCACCGTCGGGCTGACGCCGTTCAGCCGCGCACTGAGGTCGGTGAACCGCTTGGGGCCGAGCAGAAGCTCGCGGATCGCCAGCAGCGTCCAGCGCTCGCCGACGATTTCAGCGGCGCGGGCGAGGGCGCAGAACTGGGCATAGCGTGGTCCGCTCATCGTTGAAGCAATGTCAGAGCCGACCCTGTGGCGTCAATTCGCGGCGTACCCGAACGCCGGGCCGGGCCCACTGCAGCTACATCTGTTTCATTTCCGCGACTTCGATCGTGCCAAAAACCAGAAACGGGCATGACTTGGCCATCGCGAGAGCGGCATCGGTGTTGGCGGCTTTCACGATGGAGTAGCCCATCAGGGGGTTCGGCCCGCCGCCTTCCGCAACGCCGCCGGCACCCACGGTCCAGGACTTTCCCAACGGCGTACCGGGATTGACCATGGCGTCGCCGAGGCCGGCCACCCAGGCCTTCCACTTGGCCATCTGCTCGGCCCCTTGCTGCGGCGTCTCGGGCGCCTTTCCACCGTGATAAGCGAACATGAAATCAGGCATGAAACTTCTCCCTGTGCGATTTACTCAGCGTCGATGCGCCAGTGCGATGAGGGGTCCGACAACCACGAACTGAACCAAGGTAAATCCCGTCTCCAGCATCAGATAGGTCGGCACCGAGGTCATGACATTCTTGGCGGCAACCGCGAGCGTGGTGAAGGACCACGACAACGCCGCCAGCCCGAAGCCGTAGATCAGGCCGTTTCCCAGTACGGCGTGCCCGCGATCGGGAAAGACGCGCGGATAGACCCATGAAAAGGCGGCGCCCTGGATCAGCATGGCCGCGAAGCCAAACGGGAAGATCAGGTCATCCCGATAGATTGCCAGCTCACGATAGAGCGGCGCAAAGGCAACCAGGTGCCAAGCATAGGCGATGGGAAAGGTCGGCAGAATGTAGGCGGCAACGCCCAGCCAGAAACGGCGCATAATGCGGATCCTGCTCGTGGTACGGAAATTCCCGGTGTCGCGTGGCTGCTCAGCCGCGCGGCGGCATTTCATCGAATTTGGGGCCGGCAAAGTTGACCGCATCCCAACCCGGAGCCCGCGACGCATAGACGACCATCTGGGGCGAGAAGGCCTCCGGATCGTCCAACGTCGCCGCCCGGAGAAATATCATGTGTGGCATCGCCGCGTTCTTCGAGTAGATCCCCGTCCCACACGACGGACAAAAGGCGCGAGTAACCTCGGTGCCACTGTCAGCCTTGGAGAGGAATTCCTTCACTTCGCCGCCAATGGTGATGGCCTCGCGCGCGACACCCATCATGGCGGCATGGCCTGAAGCACTGCTCTTGCGGCAGTCGGTGCAATAGCATTTGACCTGAAACTGCGGCTCGGCCTGGCCGCTGTAGTGCACGGCGCCGCAGAGACATTTCCCGGATACCTGCATGGATGACTCCCTGGTTAATACTAAAAAAGTAGTAACTAGTCCTTTAATAGGAGTCAAGGCACAGTGACGCCTTCGCCGGCGGTACGCACCGGCGGCCATTCAAGCGCAAGAAATGAAGTCGCGGGCTAGGCCGCGTCGGCGAGAATCCGGTCGGTCTCGTTGTCGACCACGACGGCGGTCTCGAAATAGCGTACGTCGGGCGGCGCGCCGTAGCGTTCGGCGATATAGGCCTGCCAGGCCGGCGTGTAGACGGCTTCGGCATCGGCCCGGCTCTTCCAGAGATAGACGCCGCCGCCGATCCGCTTCTCGGCATCGAACAGGTAGTACTTGCGCACCAGGCCCTTCATGCCGCGGTACTTGGGCGCCGAGCCCTTGAACAGCTCGGCGGCTTTCGCGGCGTCGATGTCGGCCGGCAGCTTGAAGTTCACGATGGCGGTGATCATGCGACCCTCCCTCAGAGTTGGGCGCGCTCCTCGCGCACCTGCCAGAGCAGGACGAAGCCTAGCACCAGGAAAATCAGCACGCACGCCATGCCGAGCCGTGTCGATTGGGTGGCGGCGGTGACGATGCCGATGGCCAACGGCGCCATCCAGGCGGTGGCGCGGCCGGAGAGGGCGAACAGGCCGAAGAACTCGCCCGACATCTCGCGCGGCGCCAGACGGCCGACCAGCGTGCGGCTGGCGGCCTGCATCGGGCCCATGCAGAAGCCCAGCAGCAGGGCAAAGCCCATCAGGGTCTTTTCCTGAACCGAGCCGAACAGGCCGCGCGTCGGGCTGATGGGATCGGCGGGAATGACGTAGAGCACATGCGTTGACGTCACACCGACGATGCCGAGCGTCGCCACGATTACGCCGGCGATGGCGAGCTGGACCGTGCGCTTGCTGCCGATCCAGTCGTCGAGGCGGCCGCCGAGGAAGGCGCCGGGAATGGCGAATACCGTGAGGATGATGCCGAAGATGCCCAGTGTCACCGTGCTCCAGCCGAAGGTCGCGGCGGCGTAGACACCGCCGAAGGCAATGATGGCGGCGAGGCCATCGTTGTAGAGCATGAAGGCAATCAGGTAGGTGAGCGCGTTCCTGAAGCTGCCGAGCCGTCGCACCGTCGAGACCAGCGAAGCGCCGCCCTGCTTGGCTGCCACCCACAGCGACTGGCGCCGCGCGCCGGCCGAATCGGGCGTGAACAGGAACATCGGGATGACGAACACGGCGAGCCACAGGGCCGAGGCCGGACCGACCAGGCGTTCGAGTTCGTGGCTCTTGGCGTCGAGACCGAACAACGGCGTGTCGTTGTTGGCGGCCAGGCCGAACAGCGCCGGCATGCTGACGACCAGCACGGTAATCAGCGCGACGAGGCCGCCGCAGTAGCCCAGCCCCCAGCCGAAGCCGCTCAGCCGGCCCATGCGCTCGGGCCGGACGATGGTGGGCAGTTGGGCGTTGTTGAACACGATCGACATCTCGGCGCCGACCGTGGCCAGGATCACCGCCCAGCTGATCGGCAAGATCAGGTCGGGCCGGTTGGGATAGGCAAACCACAGGCCGGCGCAGCCCAGCGCCAGCAGGAGCTGGAAGGCGAAGATATAGGGCTTCCGCCGCCCGCCGGCGTCGGCCATGGCGCCGAGAAAGGGGCTCATCAGGGCGATCAGGATGCCCGACGCCGATTGGGTGAAGGCCCAGGCCGACTGGCCCTGCACCGGATCGCCCACCAGCACGTTGGCGAAGTAGGGCGCGAAGATGAAAGTGGTGATGATGGTGAAGAACGGCTGGTTGGCCCAGTCGAACAGGGCCCAGCTGAACTGGCCGAGCTTCGAGGCTTCGCGTTGTGTCTCGGTCATTTGCCGTCACTATGCCCCAGAATGCGCCTCGGCAATTGCCAGATCGCGTCGCGGTTTGTGGGCGAAAACACCTTCGTCATCGCGTCCTGCCAGGGCAGCCAGAGCTGCGCCACGTGTTCCGCAGAGTCCAGGGTCGCCACCGTCTGTTCGGCCACCTGGAAGCTGAAGACATGTTCGACATTGTGCGTGACGTCGGCAGCGTAGCGCGCCCGCCATTGCGCCCAGATCTCATAGCGGTTGGTGAGCCGCCAGTCGGCGAGCGTGCCGACCGACAGGCCGGTCTCCTCCAGAAGCTCGCGCCGCGCCGTGGCCTCGAGGTTCGGGTCGTCCGGCTCGCGCGAACCTGTCACCGATTGCCACAGACCGCCGCCCCCGGCCCGTTCCAGCAACAGCACCTCCAGCCGCGGCGTGTGGACCACCACCAGAACCGATTCAGGAAGCTTGAAGGTCATCGGGACCAGCATATAAGGTCCCGCGGCAGAATTCCGAGGGAACAATGAGCAAGAAACTACAGGCCACCATCGACGCGGCGTGGGAAAAGCGCGACGGCATCAGCAGTGCCACCAAGGGCGAGGTTCGCGAGGCGGTCGAGGCGGCGATCGCCGGTCTCGACGACGGTTCGTTCCGCACCGCCGAGAAAGTGGGCGACGAATGGGTCGTGAACCAGTGGCTGAAGAAGGCCGTGCTGCTGTCGTTCCGGCTCTACGATTCGGTGCCGATGGACGGCGGCGCGGCATTCCCGGGCCTCGGCAGCGCGCCGTGGTTCGACAAGGTGCCGCTCAAGACCACCGGCTGGGACGCCGCACGCTTCGCCAAGGCGGGCTTCCGTGCCGTGCCGGGCTCGGTCGTGCGCCGCGGCTCCTACATCGCGCCCTCGGTCGTGCTGATGCCGTCGTTCGTCAATCTCGGCGCCTATGTCGACAGCTCGACCATGGTCGACACCTGGGCGACCGTCGGCTCGTGCGCCCAGATCGGCAAGAACTGCCATCTCTCGGGCGGCGTCGGCATCGGCGGCGTGCTCGAACCGCTGCAGGCCAATCCGGTCATCATCGAGGACAACTGCTTCATCGGCGCCCGCTCCGAGGTCGTCGAGGGGGTGATCGTCGGCACCGGTGCGGTACTGTCGATGGGCGTCTTCATCAGCGCCACCACGAAAGTGGTCGATCGCGCATCAGGCCAGATCCATGTCGGCAAGGTGCCGCCCTATTCGGTGGTCGTGCCAGGCAATATCGGCGGCGGCCCCGACCGGCCCTCGACCTACTGCGCGGTGATCGTGAAGACCGTCGACGAGCGCACGCGCTCCAAGACCTCGATCAACGAGCTGCTGCGCGACTGAGCCGGGCGGGATGACCGAGCCGCTTCCGCGCCAGGCCATCCCGCAGCGCCTTTTGTGGCGCGGCGACTCCCTGCCTGACGACACCGGCAAGATCGCGCTTTCCCACGACGTCGAGGATGAGCTCGACCGGCTCGTTGCGTCGCTCGACCGCGATCCGGTGCCGCTGCTGCTGCTGCGTCCCGAGGATTTCACTCTCGATGCGTCGCGCGCCTTGATGCGCAAGGTGAAATGCAGCCTCGACGACGGACCTGGCTTCGCCATCATCGACCGCCTGCCGGTCGAGCGCTGGTCCGAGACCGGCCTGCGCGCGGTGTGGTGGCTGCTGGCCTCGCTGATCGCCCGGCCGGTGGCGCAGAAGTGGGACGGCACCTCGATCTACGACGTCACCGATCTCGGCCGGCCGCCGGGCAACGGCGTACGGCCCGACGTCACCAATGCCGAGCAGAATTTCCACACCGACAACAGCTACAACCTCATGCCGCCGCACTATGTCGGCCTGCTGTGCGTGCGCACGGCGATGGAAGGCGGCGTGAGTGGCATCGTGAGCTTCGCCGCCGCGCACGAGGAGATGCGCCGGTACCATCCCGACCTGCTGCCCAGGCTCTACCGCCCGTTCTACTTCGACCGCCAGCGCGAACACGCGCCGGACGATGTCATGACGACCCATCATCCGATGCTCGAAAGCCAGGACGGCCGCCTGATCGCGCGGCTGTCGCGCTTCCAGGTCATGAACGGCTACAGGCTGGCCGGCGCCGCGCTCGATCCCGAAGGGGCCGCGGCGATCGACGCCTTCGAGGCGATCCTCAATGCGCCGGGCGTCGCCGCGCGCTTCCAGTTCGAACCCGGACAGATGCAGATCATCGACAACCGCGCACTGGGCCACAAGCGTTCGGGGTTTCGCGACTGGCCGGAGGCGGAACGCAAGCGCCTGCTGATACGGCTATGGCTGCGCGACCACGGGAGGCGCGCCTACAACGGCTGAGGCGGAGCCGGGGACTGCACCCAAGATCGCAGGCTGGACGGGCGTGGGCTTCTGCAGCGAAAGCCATCCGGTCCATTCGGCCTGCATGTCCGTCCACTTGAGGCGCGCTTCGGGGTGGATATAGAGCGCATTGGCGAACAGGACGAATTCCTTGCGCGGCCCGTATCGCATGAGGTCGTAGAAGCCGCACAGGACGAAGCCGCATTTTTCGAGATGGCTGTGCAGTCCGCCGAACTGCTGCATCTCGTTCTGGTCCGACCGGAATGCCACTTCGGCGAACACGAAAATCAGGTTGTGATTGGCGATCAGGTCCGTCGCGCCCTTCATCACCTCCATTTCCCATCCCTGGACGTCGAGCTTGAGAATGTCCACGTGCGAGATTCCGTGGGCGCCGACGATGGCGTCCACTGTCGCGACTTCGGTCATTTGCATTGACTCCGGAGCACCGCCGGGACCGCGCGACACCAGAGTGTTGAGTTCCGAGTCGTCGCCCAACTGCAGGGCAAGCCTGCCTGCTTCCGCGCCGAGCGCGAGGTTGAACAGATGAATCTTGTTGCGGCCTCCGAATTTCGCCTCGAGACGGCGAAACGTGGTGGCTGCCGGTTCGAAGCAGTAGATCTCGGCATCGGGCGCGTAGGCCATCAGCGTCTTCAGTGTCTGGCCCGTATTGGCGCCGACATCGAACAGGACGCCCAGCGATCTGGTTCCCAGGAACCTCTGAATGTCGAAGGGCCAGGAAACACCACGCGGAAAGGCGCGGGTCAGAGGAAAGTATTTCGAGCGGAGAACAGCGTCGAGGTACCGGGAAACCGTGGCACCAAGAAAATATCTAAAGGTCAAAGACGTTGCTCCCGGGGCGGCCGGAAAGCCGGCGGCCCGCCAGATTTCCTACCCGGTGTGCCGGGCCCATTCAGGCTGTTTCTTCAGATGAGCGCCTTCCTTGGCGAGAATCTTGGCGATGCGCTCCGGGGCGAAGCCGATCTCGACGAAGGCCGGCCCGGCGTTGGCGACCTCACGATATTCGGCGATCTTGCCGTCGCACAGCGTCATCATCGACACGCCCTCGAAGCCCACGCGCTTGCCCTGCGCCTCCGGAAGGGTCGAGACGTAGCTGAAGGTGTAGTACGCGTAAAGCATGCGGCCATCGCTCACCGGCCGGTGCATCTCCCAGCGAAAATCGCGGGCGGTGCGATGGAACCAGTCGTCGATCATCGCGGCGATCTTTTCAGGCCCCTGGAAGGCGCCATAGAACACGTCGTGATAGACGCCATCTGCCGTGAACAAGGCGGCAAAGGCCTTGCCGTCACGGCGTTCGACGGCCGAGCAGAAGGCCTTCAGCAGCGCTGCGATGTCCATCGTTAGTCCTCCCGGATTTGCCGCAATCATGACTAAACTGGCGGCCGCGGCCAAGTCAGCGAATAGGAGCCAATTGCATGAGTTTCTGGATCGTCCTCGGCATAATCGTGGCCATCGGCCTGTGGCTGGTCGCCCTCTACAACGGTCTGGTCGGCGGCCGCAACCAGGCGCAGACGGCATGGAGCCAGATCGACGTGCAGCTGAAGCGCCGGCACGACCTCATTCCCAACTTGGTTCAGGTCGTGAAGGACGCCATGGGCTATGAACAGGAAACCCTCACCAAGGTGATCCAGGCCCGCAACAACGCGGTCGCCGCAACCGGCAACCCCGCGCAGGCGGGACCGGCCGAAGCAGCGCTCACACAGGCCACGCGGGGCCTGTTCGCCCTGATGGAGAACTATCCGCAACTCAAGGCGAACGACAACGCGATGCAGCTTCAGGAAGAGCTGACGACGACCGAGAACAAGATCGCCTTCGCGCGCCAGTTCTATAACGACTCGGTGAACAGCTATAACGTCCGCCGGCAGAGCTTCCCGGCCGTGCTGGCCGCCGCCTCGCTGGGCTTCGGTCCGATTGAACTCTTCAACATGCCCGAAACCGAGCGCGAAGTACCCAAGGTCGCGCTGCGCTAGGGACGCCCGGGCAAAGGGGCATGAGCGCCACCACCGACTTCGTCGCCGCCCAGAAGCAGAACCGGCGCAACACCGTCCTGCTGCTGGCCATCCTGACGGTCCTGGCCGCCGCGGTGGGCTATGGCGCCGGCGCCTTGCTGGAAGGCCAGGCCTCCGGCGGCATGCCGCTGGTGAGCAACGCCGGCGTGGCGGCGGCGGCAATAATGGCGGTCGTCAGCGTCGGCTGGAGTCTGCTGTCGCTCGCACTCGGCGACAAGATGGTGCTTGCCATGTCGGGCGCCAAGACGATCGACAAGGCGGATGCGCCGCAACTCTACAACGTGGTCGAGGAGATCTCGATCGCCGCGGGCGTGCCGATGCCCAAGGTCATGGTGCTGGAGACCGACGCCCTCAATGCCTTCGCGACGGGAAACAAGGTCGGCGGCGGCACCATCGCCGTCACGCGCGGCCTGATCGACACGCTCAACCGCGACGAACTGCAGGGTGTGGTGGCGCACGAAATGGCCCATCTCGCCAATCTCGACACCCGCTACATGGTCGTGGTGGGCGTCACCGTGGGGCTGATCGCGCTGGTTTGCGACATGCTGCTGAGGTCCATGGCCTGGGGTGGGGTGGGGCGCAGCAGCGGCAACAGTAACAAAAAGGGCGGCTCGGGCGGCGGCATCCTGATCATCCTGCTGATCGTGGTGGCGATCTTCGCGCCGCTGGCCGCCAAGGCGGTCCAGATGGCGGTGTCGCGCCAGCGCGAGTATCTTGCCGATGCAACGTCGGTGCAGTTCACGCGCAATCCCAACGGCCTGATCCAGGCACTCGGCAAACTCGCCGAGAAGGCCGCCCCCTTCCCCGGAGTGAGTCGTGCCACCCAGCATCTCTTCATCGTCAATCCCGTGCAGACCTTCACCACCAGGTCTTCAGCACTTCTGGCAACGCACCCCGATATTGCGGATCGCATCGCTCGCCTGCGCAATCTGGGTCGCTAGCCTCGGGGTCGCTGCTGCCTTCGACCTGCAGGGCCATCGCGGCGCGCGCGGCCTGGCGCCGGAGAATACACTGGCGGGGTTCAAGCTGGCCCTCGATCTCGGCGTCAGCACCCTCGAGACGGATCTTGCGATCACCAGCGACGACGCTGTCGTCATCAGCCACGATCCGATCCTCAATCCTGCCCTGACGCGTGGACCGGACGGACAGTGGCTGGCGACCGCCGGCCCCGCCATTCGCTCGCTCAGCCTGGCCGACCTCGCGAAGTACGATATCGGGCGGCTTAACCCGGCGAGCAAGTACGCCCAGCAGTATCCCGAGCAGAAGCCGGTCGACGGCCAGCGTTTTCCGACTCTCGCCGCGGTCCTGGCCCTCGGTGGCCGTGAAGTGCGCTTCAACATCGAGATCAAGACCGACCCGAACAAGCCCGACCTCACGGTCGATCCGGCGCGTTTCACGCGCCTCGCCGTGGACGCCATCCGCAAGGGCAAGGCGGCCGACCGCAGCACGCTTCAGTCCTTCGACTGGCGTGGGCTCATCGAGGCGAAGAAACTGGCACCGGAAATCGCCACCGGCTGCCTCACCATCGAGAGCACCAACTTCGATACTGTTGGCCGCGCCAGCGGACACCCATCGCCGTGGTTGGGAGGCCTTGATCTCGCGGCGCACGGCGGGTCGGTGCCGCGACTGGCGAAGGCTGCCGGGTGCGCCACCTGGTCGCCGTTCTGGCGCAATGTCACTGCCGAGAACATCAAGGAAGCCCACGCGCTCGGCCTGAAGGTGGTCCCCTGGACGGTGAACGTGCCGGCCGAGATGGCTCGCCTGATCGAGTTCGGCGTCGATGGCCTGATCACCGATTATCCTGACCGCGCGCAGCCGATATTGGCCGCGAAAGGCCTCAAATCCCGCTAGGCTATTGACTTTGGGCGCTCTGTGTTCTGTATACAATACCCATGCGCCCCTTTGCCTCGGAACCCGACCTCTCGGAACGCATCCACGATTCGGTGCTGACCGCCATCTGCTCCGGCGAGGTCAAGGCCGGAACCCGGATCACACAGGAAGAGCTTGCCCACCGGTTCGGCGTGTCGCGGCAACCGGTACTGCAGGCGATGATGATGCTGCGACGCGAAGGGTTCCTGGTCGATGCCGGCCGTAAAGGCGTTTGCGTTGCACCGCTGGACGTCGACCATGCGCGCAATCTCTACATCGTCCGCGGAGCCCTCGATGGCGCGGCGGCGCGGCTGGCAGCGGCACGCTACACGCCGCAGCTTGTCCAACGGGGCCGCCAGCTTATCGACGTCGGCCGGCGCGCCGTCGCGATCGGCCACGTCCCCTCGGTCATCGAGGCCGACATCGATTTTCATCTCTTTATCTATGAAGCGTCGGGCAACCCCCTAATCGGCGAAACCGCCCAGCCGCTTTGGCAGCACCTGCGCCGGGTAATGGCCGCGGCTCTCAGCGAAAGCGATCTGCGCGTCAGCGTCTGGGACGAGCATGAGGGTATCCTGCGCGCCCTGGAGGCTAGCCAGGCGTCCGAGGCCGAGGCGCTCTGTCGCGGCCATGCCGAACAGATGGCCGACATTCTCACCGGACGGCTGAAGATCGTGATCTCGCGAGCGGCCTGACGCAAACAAGCAAGGGAGGAACCGCCATGAAGCTTACACCGCAGCAACTGAAGCAGTTCGACGACGACGGCTACCTCTTCTTCCCCAGCTACTTCTCGCGCGAGGAAACGGCGATCCTGAAGTCGGAGATCCCCGGTGTTTTCGCGCAGCGCCGCGAGGAGAACGTACGCGAGAAGACCGGCGACGTGGTGCGCACCGCCTTCGCCGTGCACACCTATCATCCGGTCTTCGAGGCGCTGGTGCACAGCCCGCGCTTCGTCGAGCCGGCCGAGCAGCTGCTGAAAGACAAGACCTACATCCACCAGTTCAAGATCAACGGCAAAGCCGCCTTCGACGGCGACGTCTGGCAGTGGCACCAGGACTATGGCACCTGGAAGGCCGATGACGACATGCCCGAGGCACGGGCCATGAACCTCGCGGTATTCGTGGACGAGGTGAACGAGTTCAACGGCCCGCTGTGGTTCATTCCCAAGAGCCACAAGAAGGGCGCGATCGAGGCCAGGCACGACCTCACCACGACGTCCTATCCACTGTGGGTGATCGACAACGACACCATCGCCAAGCTGGTGAAGCAGGGTGGCATCGTGGCGCCCAAGGGGCCGGCCGGCTCAGCAATCTTCTTCCACGGCACGCTGGTGCACGGCAGCCCGCCCAACATGTCGCCATGGGACCGCCAGATCATCTATGTGACCTATAATTCCGTGCAGAACGCCATCCGCCGCTACAAGCGCCCGGCCTATATCGCGCACCGCGATTTCACGCCCTTGGACGCCTGGGAAGACGATTGCGTGACGCGGGTAACCCGCGGCAAAGCTGCCGCGGAATAACGAAAAACCTCCGGAGGGATCAATGAGTCTCCATCGCATGCTCCTGGCCCGCGCGGCCGACGCCAAGCTGCTGCGCATCGGCGTGATCGGCGCGGGAAAATTCGGCTCGATGTATCTGTCGCAGATCCCGACGACGCCAGGCATCCATCTGCTGGGCATCGCCGATCTCTCGCCACTGCGCGCGCGCGAGAACCTGGCGCGGCTCGGCTGGAAGCCCGAGGTGACGGGGGCCACATCGTTCGCCGAGGCGCGCCAGCACGGCAGCACCTATCTCACCGAGGACTGGCGCGCGCTGGTCAGCCATCCCGAGATCGACATCATCGTGGAATCGACGGGCGATCCGATCGCCGCCGTCGAGCATGCGCTCGAAGCCTTTAGGCACGGCAAGAGTGTGGTGATGGTGACGGTCGAGGCCGATGCCTTCTGCGGTCCGCTGCTCGCCCGCCGCGCCGCCCAGGCCGGCGTGATCTACAGCCTGGCCTACGGTGACCAGCCGGCGTTGATCTGCGAACTGGTCGACTGGGCGCGCACCTCGGGCTTTGAGGTGACGGCGGCCGGCCGCGGCCACAAGTGGCTGCCGCATTTCGCCCAGTCGACACCCGAGACGGTGTGGAAATACTGGGGCCTGAACGAAGAGCAGGCCAGGCGCGGCGGGCTCAATCCCAAGATGTTCAATTCCTTCCTCGACGGCTCCAAGCCCGCCATCGAGAGCACGGCGGTATCCAACGCCACCGGCCTCACGCCGGCACCGGATGGCCTCGCCTTTCCGCCCTGCGCGGTCGACGACCTGCCGTTCGTGATGCGGCCGATCTCCGAAGGTGGTCAGCTTCACCACAAGGGCCAGGTCGAGGTCGCCTCGTCGCTGGAGAAGGACGGCCGCGCGATCCCCTACGAGATCCGCAAGGGTGTGTGGGTCGTGTTCGAGGCCGCCACCGAGTACCAGAAGAACTGCTTCGAAGAATACATGCTCTGCACCGACCCCAGCGGCCGCTATTCCGTGATGTACAAGCGCTGGCATCTGATCGGGCTGGAGGTCGGCATGTCGGTCGCCTCAATCGGGTTGCGCAAGGAGCCGACCGGCTGCCCGATCGGCTTCCATGCCGACGTGATCGCCACTGCCAAGCGTGACCTAAAGCCCGGCGAGATGCTGGACGGCGAGGGCGGTTACACGGTCTACGGCAAGCTGTTCCCGTCGGAGAAATCGACGTCGCTCGGCAGCCTGCCGCTCGGCCTTGCGCATAACGTCAAGCTGCTCAAACCCATCAAGGCCGGCCAGTCGCTTACCTACGCCGACGTAGCGATGGACGAGACGCTGACGGCGGTGAAGGTGCGGCGAGAGATGGAGCGAGAGTTTGCACCGGCCGCGTCGAAGATAGCGGCGCAGTAGCTAGAGTGCGATACCGCGTCGAAGTCTGACGATAAGGAGAAGTGTCAAATGGCGCCCTTTTTGGGCGTAAACACCTCAAAAAATAGGCCTGCTTCTTCTTTATGCTTTTTAGACAGGAAGTCCTTGGGAACCTGCTTGGGACGCCCCCAAGTTTCGACCGCGAAATCTAGACTCGCATGAAAAGCCGCCCGAAACATCGTCTTCACCACTCTGGAATGAATGTCGAAGAAAGCCAAGAAAGTCACAAGTTCATCCTGCCCCCATGCAGTCTGAATAGGCTAGTTGGACTTTTGCTGGAATCGTGATGACCTTTGTTGCTCGCACTTCATGGGTTTCAAAGCCATTCATGCAAATTTCAACGCGGCACGCACTGCGAGCGTCTTTGGCAACCACGAAACAGTCCTCGATGCCGTCAGACACGACCCAGTAAAGATTCCATGGCCTAGCTTTCTTAGCCATTTAGAAGCACCTGCCCACATTCATTCGAGCGCCAGATTAGCGATATCGTGCACTTTGCTGAACGCCAAGTTTGGGCAGTTTCCCACTCAGGTTGTGCACGATCGCACTCCCTCAAACGGCAACGAGAGAGTTAATAGGACCATTCGGTGGTCATCACACCGGCCAGCGCCATGTAGGTTTCGGTCCAGGCTACCTTCACCTCCGGCGTGAAATCGGCGCCAAGGCCCTTCTCGAGGGTCCACAGCAGCGCGGCGCCGACCGGCGCGTAGTGTGCCGCGGTCACGCCGCAGCCCTTGTGCCGATCGCCTAGCGCCTTCACGGCCGGCAAGATTGTCTCGAGCTCGTGCAGATTGGTGACGGCGGTCCCCAACATGCTCATCAGCTTAATCTTCTGCTCCTTCATGTCTTGCGGGAACATGGATCGCACCTCAGGCGCGATCTCGAACAGGCGACCATAGAACAGGTCCGCCGCCGTGCCGGCGATGGGCATGACCTTCTTGAAGCTCATCTGGACCAGTTCGATCTACTGCGGTGTCATCGGAGGAGTCCCCCGAGATTGTTCCGGAAGAGCCGCCGCAAATTCCATGCCGTGACCTAAAGTGCGTGCTCCCGATCCTGGGCCTGATCCTTGGCAGGCGGTTTACCTTCGGCCTCGTCGCGCTCCTTTTCCTTCCGCGCCTTCAAGAGCTTGCGGAGGATCATGTTGCGCTTCAGCGACGAGATGTGGTCGATGAACAGGATGCCGTCGAGATGGTCGATCTCGTGCTGGACGCAGGTGGCGAGCAGACCTTCGCAGGTCATCTCCTGGCTGTTGCCATCACGATCAAGGTAGCGCACGCGCACTTCCGCCGGCCGAACGACGTCGGAATAGTGGTCGGGCACCGACAGGCACCCTTCCTCGTAGGTCACGTCGTCATCCGACGCCTCGACGATCTCCGGATTGGCCATGAGCAGCGGCCCGGTCTTGGTCTCCTCACGATCGATATCGAGCACGATGACGCGCTTCAACGCCCCGACCTGGGGCGCGGCAAGGCCGATGCCGGGGGCCGCGTACATGGTCTCCAGCATGTCATCCATAAGCTGACGCACGCCCGCATCGACTGTCTCGACCGGGAGGGACTTTTTCTTCAGGCGCGGATCGGGCGCGGTCAGGATGGGCAGAATGGCCATTGCAGATAAATATGCAGGAGATCAGGGCTATTCAAGGTTTGCAATGCAGACGGGCGCACTCAGGTCCGGGTGACCATGGTGCCGACCCCGGCCTCGGTGAAGACCTCGAGCAGCAGCGCATGCGGCACCCGGCCATCCATGATGACGGCCGCCTCGACCCCCCGGTTCACCGCCTCGATGCAGTTCTCGACCTTGGGAATCATGCCGCCGGAAATCGTGCCGTCGGCGATCAGGGCGCGAGCCTGCTCGACCGTCATGTCCTCGATGAGCTTGCCGTCCTTGTCGAGAACCCCCGGCACGTCGGTCAGGAACAGAAGGCGCTTGGCCCTCATGGCACCGGCGATGGCCCCGGCCGAGGTGTCGGCGTTGATGTTGTAGGTGAGCTCGTCGTCGACGCCGAAACCGATCGGAGCCACGACGGGGATAACATCGGCGCGGCGCAATTGCTCCAGCACCATGACGTTGATCTTGGCGGGTTCGCCCACCTGCTTGAGGTCGACTTTCAGCAGTTCGCCGGTCTTGGGGTCGCGCATTTCCGTCACCTTGCGCGCCAGGATCAGATTGCCGTCCTTGCCGCAGATGCCGACTGCGATGCCGCCGCATTCGTTGATGTCGGCCACGATCGCCTTGTTGATCGAGCCGGCCAGAACCATCTCGACGATTTCCATGGTGGCGGCGTCGGTGACGCGGAGCCCGTTCACGAAGGTGCTCTTGATGCCGACCCGCTCGAGCATCTTGTTGATCTGCGGGCCGCCACCATGGACCACGACGGGATTCATGCCGACCTGCTTCATCAGCACGACGTCGCGGGCGACCAGGTCGCCGAGCTTGGGATCGGTCATGGCATGGCCGCCGTACTTCACCACGAAGGTGGCATCGTTGTGCCGGCGCATGTAGGGCAGCGCCTTGGAGATGGTCTCCGCCATGCGGATGAGCCGCCTCTGTTCCTTGTCGGTCCGAACCGGCTCGGCCATGTGCTGTGCCCCGATCATGAAAAGCCCTCTCCACGCCGGGAGAGGGCCAAGGTCAGAAAGGCAATATATCAGTCGCGTGCCGGATAGAAGAGCGTCCTTCGACGCGGCAGTATGTCCGGATGATCGATTCAGAGTCTCTCGCCCTCCGCGGTTTTGCCGTAATTCCCGGTCTGATCAGGCTTGGCGAATGCCAGTCTCTGGCCGCGATGTGGCCCGACAAAGCCAACTTCCGCAGCCACGTGGTCATGCAGCGGCATGGCTACGGCCGCGGCGAGTACCAGTATTTCACCTATCCGCTGCCCGAACCGGTCGAGCGGTTGCGCCAGACCCTGTACCCGCCACTGGCCGAGATCGCCAACCGCTGGAACGGGCAACTGGGCCGGGACAAGCACTTTCCGCCGACCCTGAAGGCCTGGCTGCGCGAGTGCCATGCCGGCGGCCAGAAGCGCCCGACGCCGCTGCTGCTGCGCTACGGCCCCGGTGACTACAACTGCCTGCACCGGGATCTTTATGGTGATCTGGTATTTCCGCTGCAGGCGACCATTCTCCTGAGCAACCCTGCCCGGGACTTCAGCGGCGGCGAGTTCATGCTGGTCGAGCAGCGACCCCGCATGCAGTCGCGTGGCGAGGTGGTCCCGCTGAAGCAAGGCGATGCTGTGGTCTTCGCCGTCAACGAGCGGCCGGTGACGGGAACGCGCGGCTTCCACCGCACCGCGATGCGCCATGGCGTTTCAAGCCTGCGCGACGGCGAGCGCTTCACGCTGGGCATCATCTTCCACGACGCCGCGTAGCCCTTTCCCGATCTCAGTGATCCCGGCGGTAGCTGACGACCTCGTACTCGATTCCGTCGGGATCGAGGAAATAGAACCGGCGCCCGGGATCATAGTCGTCATGGCCAAACGGCTTGAGGCCAGCCGCCACGACGCGAGCTTCGACGGCATCGAGATCGTCGACTTCCACGCCGATATGGTTGAGGGGCCGGCCCTTGGTGAAATTGTCCTGCGTGTAGCTGGCACCGCGGCCGGTGTAGAGCGCAACGTAGTGTTCGTCGGATCCGACATGGATCGTGTGGCCGCCGTCCCGCGCCGGACCGCGCCAACGTACATGCCAATCGAACAGACCCATCACCAGGTTGGCCGTGCGCTCCGGGTCCGTAACGGTGACATTCACATGCTCTATGCGCGGCTTCGACATCGCGATTTGCTCCCATGGAAAGTGCAGGATTGCACTTGCTTGCCGACGCTACGACCTCAAGTTAACTAGAGGTCAAGCTTGTCGTGGAGATCGTTTGATGCCGGCGTCACTGTTGTCGATTGGTGAGCTCTCCCGCCGGACCGGGATATCCGTTTCGGCGATCCGTTTCTACGAGGCGCGGGGCCTGGTACAGGCCATCCGCACCCGCGGCAATCAGCGGCGCTTCATGCGCGCGGATATCCGGCGCCTTTCCTTCGCGCTGATTGCCCAGCAACTGGGGCTGAAGCTCACGGAAATCGAGACCGCGCTTGCCACGCTGCCGCAAGGACGGCCGCCGACGCGACGCGATTGGCAGGCCATCAGCAGGCAGATAAGGACGGCCCTTCAGGCGAAGATCGAGATGCTGGAGAAGACCCGCGACCTGCTGGATGGCTGCATCGGTTGCGGCTGCCTGTCGCTCGATCGGTGCGCCCTCTACAACCGGGATGACCGGGCCGCCAGGGCCGGCGCCGGGCCGCGCTTCCTGCTGGGCGACCGGCCGCAGGACTTCGACGATGACCGGCGCCCATCGGCAGACCCGCGTGTCAGCCCGCGGCAACGGCGGCGATCTCCGCCCTGAGTTCGGGAATGCCGAACTTGGTCTCGCTGCTGGTCGGCAAGACTTCGGGATGCGCGGCACCGTGTTGGCGCGCGGCGGCCTCGGCGGCGACGATGGCCCGCGGGATCTCGGCCTGCCGGAGTTGGTCCGTCTTGGTCAGGATGAGCTGGTAGGACACTGCGGCGCGGTCGAGATTCTTCATGGTCTCGTGGTCGCTGTCCTTCACGCCGTGCCTCGAATCGATCAGCAGGCAGACACGCTTCAGGGTCGGGCGGCCGCGCAGATACGCCGACGCGAGATCCTGCCAGGTCTCCTTCATGGACTTGGAGACCTGGGCAAAGCCGTAGCCGGGCAAGTCGACAAGGTAAAGACGGTTGACGAGATCGAAGAAATTGATCTGTCGCGTGTGGCCCGGCCGGGCCGAAACGCGGGCAAGCGTACGGCGGCCGGTCAGCGCATTGACCAAACTCGATTTGCCGACATTGGAGCGGCCGGCGAAAGCTACTTCCGGCAGTGCCACGGGCGGCAGCGATTCGACCGAGGCCGCCCCGGAAATGAACTCGCAAGGTCCCGCGAACAGCTTGCGCGCCGCCTCGAGGTCCTCGGGCGTGCGCTCTGCCATCAGCCCTTCTTGCCGGAGCCCTTGCCGCCCTTCTTGTTGCCGTTGCTGTTGCCGTTGGTCGCTGCGGGGACCGCTGCCGGAGTGGCCGGAGGCTTGGCCTTGCCGCCGCCGATCGGTGTGCCGTGACGACGCATGATCGTGTACTGCTGCGCGATCGACAGTGTGTTGCTCCACGCCCAGTAGATCACGAGGCCAGCCGAGAACGGCGCCAGCATGAAGGTGAAGAGAATCGGCAGGAACTGGAACACGCGCGCCTGTATCGGATCGGTCGGCTGCGGGTTCAGCTTCTGCTGCAGGAACATCGTCACGCCCATGATGATGGGCCACAGGCCAATGTTGAAGAAATGCAGGTACTGCGGGACATCCCACTGGACTAGGCCAAACCCGGTGAGGATGGTCAGCGGATCGGGCGCGGCAAGATCCTTGATCCAACCGTAGAACGGCTGATGGCGCATTTCGATCGTGGTGTAGAGCACCTTGTAGAGGGCGAAGAACACCGGAATCTGGACGACGATGGGCAGGCAACCTGCGGCCGGGTTGACCTTCTCGCGGCGATAGAGCTGCATCAGCTCCTGGTTCATGCGCTGGCGATCCTCGCCATAGCGCTCCTTGAGCTTCTCCATCTCCGGCTGGAGCCGCTTCATCTTGCTCATCGCCGCATAGGACTTGTTGGCGAGCGGGAAGAACACGGCCTTAACGATCACCGTCAGCACAAGAATCGACAGGCCGAAATTGCCGAGATGGACGTACAGCCATTCCAGCAACCAGAACAACGGCTTGGTGAAGAACCAGAACCAACCCCAGTCGATGGTGAGGTCGAACTTCTCGATCCCGTACTTCTCGGTATAGGAATCGATGATGCGCACGATCTTGGCGCCCGCAAACAGGCGGGCCTCGGTGCGGCCGGTGGCGCCCGGTGCGATCGTTTCACCGCCGCCGACATAGTCGATCTGGTACTTGGCGCCGTCGCCCGTGCCGCTGCCCTTGATCGTCACGTCGACCTTGGACTTCTGGTCAGGCACCAATGTCGCCATCCAGTACTTGTCGGTGATACCGACCCAGCCGCCGGTGGTACTGAATTTCTGCTGCTTGTTGTCCTTGAAGTCGGAGTAGCCGAACTCCTTCAGGCTGCCGTTGAAGACGCCGTAGGGGCCCTCATGCAGGATATAGATGCCCTCGGCCGGCGGCGTGCCGTAGCGCACGACAAGGCTCCAGGGAAACACCGTGACCGGCTTGTCGGACTTGTTCTCGACGCTTTGCTTGACGTCGAACATGAAGAACTCGTCGAGCGCGACATCGAGCGCGAACACCAGTCCATCGCCGTTGTCCCAGGTGAGCCGCACCGGCTTGCCCGGCGCTACCATCGTCCTGTCGGCGGTCCACATCGTGTCCGGCCCGGGCACCTTGACCGCAGGGTCGGAAGCCGACCAGCCAAACTCGGCGTAATAGGGATGAATGCTGCCGACCGGCGACAGCACCGGCACCGGCGGACTCTTGGGGTCGATCGTCTCGCGATACTTGACGAGCTGGACGTCGTCGATACGCGCGCCCTTGAGCGAGATCGAGCCGAGCAGTTCAGGCGTGCTGAAGGTCACGCGCGGCGTGCGGGCGAGGGCTTCGTTGCGGCTGAGGATCTGAGACGCGGGCGCGGCCACGCCGCCTGGCTGCACACCGGGGGCAACAGGTTGGCCGGTCGGCGCCGCGGGGGTGCCCGGCGCGCCGGGCGCGCTGGACTGAGTGGCGGCCTGCTGCTGCGGCGTGACCGTCGGCTTAGCCGGCGGAAAGGCCGCCTGCCATCCCACGATGATCAGCACCGAGAGAACGATGGCGACAATGAAATTCTTCTGGTCCATTTGAGGCAAACTCTCGTGACGCGTCAGATGCGCTCGGCGGGATGGCAGGACAGCGGCCGGCGGGCGGCAGCGGGCGGAACCGGATCGTAGCCGCCGGAGCCCCACGGACCGCAGCGGCACAGGCGATGAGCGGCCAGCCAGCCGCCCTTCAAGGCGCCGTGACGACTCACCGCCTCGACCGCATAGCGCGAGCACGACGGTTCGTAGCGGCAAGCGCCGACGAAAAAGTAGGCGAGCGTCAGTTGGTAGAAGCGGATCGCGCCGCGCAGCAGCAAAGACATCATGCGGCCCGGAAACTGGCGATTTGCCGAGGCCGGCGCAAGCCGTCCCTGCAGGTCATGGCGTCGCGACGGAGAGGGCCTTGAGCCGCTTCAGCGCTTCCTGCAGTTCGCGGCGCAGATCGGCGAAATCGCGGGTAAGGGCCCCCTGGCGTCCGACCATCACATAGTCGAGATCGGAACGGGCCTCGCCCGGAATGACCATCCGGGCGATTTCCCGCAGCCGGCGGCGGACGCGGTTGCGGGCAACCGCATTGCCGACCTTGCGACTGACAGTGAAGCCTACCCGTACCAGCGGTTGGGACGGCACGGGTGGCGCCGGAGCAATCTGGAGAACGAATCCGGGCATAGCGCAGCGCCGCCCGGCCTGAACGCGCAAAAAATCGCGGCGATCCGGCAAACGCCCGAGGCGTGCCGTGGCCAATTCTACTAGGCCGACAGGCGCTTGCGGCCCGACCTGCGGCGGCTGGCAATAACCTTGCGGCCGCCAACAGTTGCCATCCGAGACCGAAAGCCGTGCCGGCGCTTGCGCACCAGCTTGCTCGGCTGATAGGTGCGTTTCATCACGCAACTCCTTCAAATACAAGGCCCCCGCGCGGAGCGGCGGGGGCGAATTCCGTGGGCGAGGGTAATAAGCGGCTGACCTTCCAGAGTCAACGTTTGGCGAAGCCTTGCCGCCAACCCCTAAAGCCCTGAACAATGGCATCCATGTCCATTGTCCTGCACGGCTATCGTTACAGTGTCTACGTCCGGATCGCCCGTCTCGTCCTCGAAGAAAAAGGACTGGCCTACGAGCGGGTCGAAGTGAACCCCTTCAGCCCGGATGTTCCTGCAGCCTATCTCGCACTCCATCCGTTCGGCCGCGTGCCCACGCTCGTCCATGATGGCTTTGCCATCTACGAAACCGGCGCCATTACCCGCTACATCGACCGCGTGTTCCCCGGGGTGCCGTTGCAGCCGGACGACGCGCGTGCCCTCGCCCGGATGGACCAGATCATCAGTGTCGTCGACTCCTATGCCTATTGGCCTTTCGTGCGTCAGGTGTATGTCCACGGCGTGTTTCGCAAGCACATCGGCGGCGAATGCGACGCCGGCGAACTGGCAAGCGGTTTGGCTGGAGCCGCAAAGGTTCTGGCCGCCCTGGAGGCGCTCGGCCGCTTCGAGCCCTTCGTGGCCGGCCCTGACATTTCGCTCGCCGACCTTCATCTCGGCGCGATGATCGCCTACTTCGCCGCCACACCTGAAGGCGCTGCGATGCTGAAAACCTATCCAAAGCTCTCCGGCTGGTGGGATGCCTTGCACGTTCGGTCGTCGTTTGCGGCGACAGAGCCGGGCCTGCCGGTCACCCAGGTGTGAGCGAGATTGCTTTGTGGCGGGCCCGATGAGCGTCAATATCGATCCTGCCCGACATGAAGAGCCATATGACCCCGCCATTGTTGCGCCGGCTGCTTCCCGTGGCGATCCTGCTGCTGGGGCTGGCGCTTTTCCTCCTGTTCGGTCTCGATCGGTACTTCTCCTTCGAGATGCTGAGCCGTCACCATGCCGAACTCACGTCGTGGGTTGCCGCCCACGCCGCCGCGGCGGCGGTGATCTTCGTGCTGGCCTATGCGCTCGCGGTCGCGTTCTCGTTGCCAATCGCGGTGGTGATCACGCCGGTGGGTGGCTTCCTGTTCGGCGTCTGGCTGGGCTCGCTGCTGTCGGTGATCGGCGCGACGCTGGGCTCCGTGGCCGTGTTCCTGGCCGCCCGATCGGCGTTCCACGACATTTTTCAGGCGCGCGCCGGGGCGACGTTGGCCCGCCTCGAGGAGGGCTTTCGCCGCGACAGCTTCAACTACCTTTTGGTCCTCCGGCTGGTGCCGGTATTTCCTTTCTGGCTAGTCAACATCGTGCCGGCGCTGCTCGGCATGAAGCTTGGTCCCTATTCGCTGGCCACCCTGATCGGCATCATTCCCGGCGCAGTCGTCTATGCCAGTGTCGGTGCGAGTTTCGGCATGCTCATCGAGCGCGGCGAACGGCCCGATTTCAGCGTCATCTTCGAATGGCGCATTCTGCTGCCACTGCTGGGGTTGGCGGCGCTGTCTTTGTTGCCCGTCCTCTACACCCGCCTGCGCGGCAACAAGACGGCGCCCTGACATGAGCGCCGAGCTCATACCCGACGTCTGCATCGTGGGCGGTGGCTCGGCCGGCCTCGTGGCCGCCGCCGGCGCCGCTCAACTCGGCCTCGACGTCATCCTGATCGAGCGCGGCCTGATGGGCGGCGACTGCCTCAATTTCGGCTGCGTGCCGTCCAAGGCACTGATCGCCGCCGCCAAGGCCGCCCAGGCGCAGCGCAGCGGAGCAGCGTTCGGCATCGCGCCGGTCGAGCCGAACGTGGATTTCGCCAAAGTCATGGATCATGTCGCCGGCGTGATTGCAGCCATCGCACCCAACGATTCGGTCGAGCGCTTCGAGAAGCTGGGCGTGCGCGTCCTCAAGGAAGAGGCCCGTTTCGTCGGTCGCACCACGTTGCAGGCCGGGCCACACTGCGTCAGCAGCCGGCGGATCGTTCTGGCGACCGGCTCACGGCCGACCACGCCGCCCATTCCCGGTCTCGCCGACGTTCCCCATTTCACCAACGAGACGGTGTTCGCCAACCGTACGCTGCCGGGCCATCTGATCGTGATCGGCGGCGGCCCGATCGGCCTCGAAATGGCGCAGGCGCACCGCCGTCTCGGTGCCCGCGTCACGGTGCTGGAGGCGTTCGACTTCCTGGCCAAGGACGACCCCGAGCTGTCGGCGGTCGTTGTCGACCGGCTGCGGGAAGAGGGCGTCGCTCTGCGCGGCGGCGTGAAGATTTCCGGAGTCGAACGCGCGGCGGCGGGGATCGCGGTGTTGTTGGACGGCGGCGAGCGCCTGGAAGGCTCGCACCTGCTGGTCGCCGCCGGCCGGGCGCCGAACATCGAAGGTCTCGATCTCGAGAAGGCGGGCGTCCTTCATACCAGGCGAGGGATCTCGGTCGATGGATCGCTGCGGACCTCCAACCGGAACGTCTGGGCGATCGGCGACTGCAACGGCCTCTATGCGTTCACGCACATGGCCGGCTACGAGGCCTCGCTGTTCATCCGCGGCGCGTTGTTCCGCGCGCCGGCGCGGCTCGATCCGTCGATCGTGCCGTGGGCGACCTACACCGACCCCGAGCTGGCGCAGGTCGGCGTTAGCGAAAGCGAGGCACGTAAGACGCATGGCGAGGCGATCCGGGTGCTGCGCTGGAAGCTGGCCGAGAACGACCGCGCCCAGGCCGAACGCGAAACCGACGGGCTGGTGAAGGTCATAACCGATTCGCGCGGCCGCATTCTCGGCGCCGCCATCGTCGGTCCCCACGCCGGCGACCTCATCCAGCCCTGGTGCCTGGCGATCTCCCGGCGCCTGAAGATCGCGGCGATGGCGAGTTTCGTGCCACCCTATCCGACCCTGGGCGAGGCCAGCAAACGCGCCGCCGGCAGCTATTACACCGAAACCCTGTTCGGACCCCGGACACGCTGGCTGGTCCGCCTGCTCGCCCGTCTGCCGGTCTGGTGACGACAGGCGATAGCCCGCGAACATTGATCCCATAGGGACACGATATTTCAGATCGCGACGCGCTCCCGGCATGGTGCCGCCACCCGCAAGGGACACCATACCGATCAAGGAGATCCGTCATGAAGACTTCACTCACCATCGCCGCTGCCCTCAGCACCGCACTTCTGCTCGGCGCCGCGGCCCAGGCCCAGGGCAACATCGAGAAGTGCTACGGCGTGTCGAAGGCCGGCAAAAACGACTGCCAGACCGCGACCTCGTCGTGCGCCGGCACGTCCAAGAAGGACGCGCAGAACGATGCCTGGCTGAGCGTCCCCAAGGGCACCTGCGAGAAGATCGTCGGCGGCAAGCTGGCGGGCGCCAAGGGCTGATCCCCCGCCCCAGGTCCACGTCACCCGCCATCGGACGCCGTACCCCGGCATCACGCCGGCGCCTCCCCGCCCCAATCGACGTCGGTTCATCCGGATTTCCGGACGATGCCGGGGTCGGCGTCCGAACCTTTCCGGAGCATCACGCCATGACAACCACCACATACTCGCGCGATCCACACGCTTCAGACTTCGTCGCCCGCCTCGCCGCGTGGCGCGCGGCCGCCGGCCGCTTTCCGCTCTCCGTGCTCGAACTCGGCATGCGCATCGCCGTCGGTGCCACCTTCTTCAAGTCGGGTATGAACAAGGCCCAGAGCTTCGACACCGCGATAGAATTGTTCCGCGAGGAATATCGTCTGCCGTTGCTGCCACCCGAAATCGCCGCCTACCTGGGCACTGCGGTCGAACTTGCCGCGCCGGTTCTGCTCGTGTTCGGGCTGTTTGCCCGCTTCGGTGCCGCGGCATTGCTGGCCATGACACTCACGATCCAGTTTCTCGTCTACCCCGGCAACTGGCCAGAACACTTGATGTGGGGCTCGATCCTTGCCTATGTGGTGAGCCGTGGCCCCGGTGCACTCTCGATAGACCGCATCGTTGCCTTCAACCTGTTCGGACGAGCCTGAAGGGAGCGCCACCATGGCCCGACCACGCATCGTCATTGTCGGCGCGGGCTTTGGTGGACTGAGCGCCGCACACGCGCTGGGCGGCGCGGAAGCCGACGTTACCGTCGTCGATCAGCGCAACTACCATCTGTTCCAGCCGCTGCTCTACCAGGTGGCAACCGCCGGGCTGTCGCCGGCGCAGGTCGCCTCGCCGATCCGCGCCATCCTGCGCCACGCCGCCAACATCAAGGTGATCCTGGGCTCGGTGTCGGGAGTCGATCGGCAACGCCACGTCGTGAAGCTCGACGACCGCGAGATCGAATACGACCATCTGGTCCTCGCGACCGGCTCGCGGCATGCCTATTTCGGCCATGAGGAATGGGCGGACGCAGCGCCCGGCCTCAAGAAGATCGACGATGCTACCGACATGCGCCGCCGCATCCTGACGGCGTTCGAACGCGCCGAGCAGGCGATCACGGCCGAGGAGCGCCAGCGCTTCCTTACCTTCGTGGTTGTCGGCGCCGGCCCGACCGGCGTCGAGATGGCGGGCGCCATCGCCGAACTGGCGCACATCGGCCTGCGCCACGACTTCCGCAACATCGATCCCCGCGACGCACGCATCGTGCTGGTTGAGGCCGGGCCGCGCGTGCTGGCGGCCTTTCCGCCGGTCCTCAGCACCGCCGCCCAGGTCTCGCTCGAGCGGCTGCGTGTAGAAGTTCGGCTGGGTGTGCCGGTTTCCAAGTGCGACGAGAATGGCGTGACCATCGGAGACGAGCACCTTCCCGCGGCGACCATCATGTGGGCAGCCGGCGTGGCCGCTTCCGCGGCCGCCCAGTGGCTGGACGCCAAACCGGATCGCGTCGGCCGAGTCGTGGTCGGCCCCGATCTGGCTGTGCCGGACCACCCCGAGATCTTCGTCATCGGCGATACCGCCCATGCGTTGGGCAAGGACGGCACACCCTTGCCGGGCCTGGCACCGGTGGCCAAGCAGCAGGGCGCCTACGTGGCCCGCGTGCTGCGCGCCCGCCTGGCCGGACGGCCAGCGCCGCCGCCGTTCCACTATCGCAACCTCGGCACTATGACCACGATCGGCCGGCGTGCCGCCGTGGCCGATTTCGGCTGGCTGCGCCTCGACGGCACGCTGGCCTGGCTGCTGTGGGGCATGATCCACGTCATGCTCCTGATCGGATTCCGGAACCGCCTGATCGTGATGGTGGACTGGCTGTGGTCCTATGTGACCTTCCAATCCGGCGCCCGACTGATCACCGGCTCCGGCTCGAACTGACCGGGCCCTGCGGCTTGGCCCAACTTTGAGAAAAGGGCCCAATTCGAGACCTGAAAATTCGGCTCCCCAACCGCCGGAGAGCCAATAAGCACGGGATTTTTGCCCATCCGGCAGGCCCACCTGAACGACGGGACTGTTGGGCCCCTATGTGGGCCCGGAGCTGTCCCCGACGCAGGAAGCGGGCGCCAGCAGGAGACAGCAAAACCGTCGGCCGTTCGACTGAGCGTGCCCCGCTGCGCTGCGTTGATCGAGCGTCATGGCAAGGCCTGTCCGACGGCCGTCGGAGAGGCGGGGCTTGTTGTTGTGTCTGCCCACGGGTCAGGACCCGCAGCGGCGACCCTGCGTTCTGGGACGCGAACCCGCGGACGGCCGCGGGCAGGTCTTTGCCGGAAAGAAGGATCTGGCGCCCGCAGACATGCCAAGCGCCAATCTACCGGAACAGTAGGCCAAATTCTGCTGAATTGTCAATATTGTTTCTGCAACGCTGGGTCGCCACAGACGCATGGGCTTGTCCCTCCGCCGGCCTATTCGGCGGCGCGTGCCGGCGTGGACGTCGGGTGCAGGGCGGCGGCCAGCCGCCGGTCGTAGACATCGCGCCACGCGCCCCGGTCGTCGCTGACGAAATAGCCGCTGCGGGCGCCCCGGTAGATGCCGCCGTCTTCGACGCCGGGCGGCAGGGTACCGTCGTCACGCAGCGCGCGGGCAGCCATCAGCAGCCGGCGTCGCGTGCGGGTGATCATCTGGTCCGATGGTCCGAGATGCTCGAAGGTGTGATCGACGATCGGGCCCATGCTTTCGGTGACTGCCTGGTCCTGGAGATGGATGCCGTCGATGCCGCTGTAGATCGCGTTACGGCGCTGGGCGTCGCGATCCATGCCCCAGTCGTTGCCTTCGTTGTCCGCCATGCGCCAGCGCCCGAGCCAGTCGGTGGTGTTGGGCAGCAGCTTGTTGCCGCGGCCGGTGCCGCCGATCGGCGTGCCGTCGCGATAGGTCGGCTGGGGCAGCGACATCGCCGAGGTCGCGCGCTTCCACCAGATGAAGACGTACATCGTGTGATGATCGTCGAGCGGCACCCAGGCGCGGCCATGGGCATGGCTGTCGAATTCGCCGTTCGGCGCCTGCGTCCAGAAGGGAAAAAGGAAATTGGCGAAACGCCAATAGGTGCGGCCGGCGCCGGCCGAGCGGTGAGCGCCGTATTGCGTGCCCCACGGAACGTCGGCCACCTGATACTGCGGCGCCCGGATCGCGACCGTGTGATAGAGCGGCTCGTCCTCCGCCAGCCTGCCGGGATCGACATGACCGCCGTGCAGGTAGCCGAAATGTGCGGTGTCGATCTCGCCCTCGATCGCCTGCAGGTAGTTGCAATCGCGCTGGACCATGCTGATGTTGATCTCGCCGTCGGGCGCATCGAGGATCTGCAGTGCTGGCAGCGGCGGTGCTTCGGTGCGCGACCCCATGTAGACCCAGACCAGCCCGGCGCGTTCGAGCGTCCGGTAGGCCTTGGCCTTCACCTTGTGCTTGAAATCCTGTTGCGGCGGTACGCTCGGCATGTCGACGCACTGTCCCGAGGTGTCGAATTTCCAGCCGTGATAGAGGCAACGGATGCCGCCTTCCTCGTTGCGCCCCAGGAACAGCGAGGCGCAGCGGTGCGGACAACGGTGATCCATGACCCCGACCTGGCCGGTGCTGTCGCGAAATGCGATCAGCTTCTCGCCGAGCAGCATCAGGCGGACCGGCGCGCCGTCGCGTTCGAGTTCGGAGGATTTGAGCGCCGGCATCCAGTATTCACGCATGAGCTGGCCCATTGCGGTGCCGGGGCCGACCTGGGTGAGTTCCGCGCCTTCGGTTGCGGTCGTCATTCGCGCCTCCTGATGCCGGCAAAGCATACGCCCGCCGAGATCGCCGTCCAGCCCCGACCGTGGCTCAACTCCATGCGCTAGCCGAGGCGGTGCCGCTCGGTTGCCGGGATCAGGGTCAGATTGCCCAGGATCCGATGCTGGGCATCGGCGCTGGCGGCCAGCTTCGGCTGCAATGCAAGCAGCGATCTCGCCAGGATCGTCTCGTCCCACAGCCACGCCTTGCGCGTTCGCGACGAGCCGGGGTCGGGGAACGCCGAGGCCGCCTCGAGGTAGTAGGCCTTCAGATCGTCAATCGCCTGCTTGAGCAACTGCGGCGCCGGCAACGCCTCGTCGAGCGCCGCGGTCACGAGGTCGCCCGCCGCCCGCATGTCGAGGCCCGAGACACCGACCGTGGTCCGGCCCTGGGCCGCGACGGCCCGGTCGTACCAGACGCCCAGCCGGTCGATCTCCGCCGCCAGCGTATCGGTCCGTCCGGGGGCCAGATTGATCGGGCAGGCCCAGCCGGTGAGATCGGTCTCCTCGGTGACATGCTCGGGATAGTCGGCGATCACCGGACCGTCGGTGCGTTCCAGCAGGCGGGCAGCGGCATGCAGCACGCGGCGCTGGAAAGGCGCGTCGTCCGGCACACCCAGCGGCCGGCCGAGTTCGAACGTCACCCACAGCGCGCGGGGCGGACGGATGGTTTCAGTGTGCTCGCGCACCAGGCTGATGCCGACGGTGGCAATGCCTTCGCGCTCCAGAAAGTGGCCCAGCGCGCCCACGGCGCGCGTACAGGCGGGTCAAACCGGAACGAGGATGGCGGCGTCGACCTGATCGTTCTTCAGCAGCCCCGCCAGATGCCGGGCGTGCGGCTCGGCTGCTTCGGGCGGAAAAGCCCCCATGAAGGAATAGTGCATCGCCGCCATCGACCCCACGACGCCATCGGCCGCCAGTTCGCGCAACCGGTCGATCGGGAAGGACACGTTCAGATCCTGCTGAAAGCCGGTGCGGTCGAAATTGACCGAGATGTGGCTCATCACCAGCTCACTGGCCGCAGTGTCGGCCGGAATGACACGGTAGCTGCCGTCGCCCGGCTGGAACGGCCGGTCGCCGCGCTTGTGCAGGCCCGCCGTCGAGATCAGCACGACGCGGCGCTGCTGCAACGGCTTGCCGGCAAGCGGCGGCGTGTCGTCGTAGGTCGGACATTTGATGTTGGCGAGGTGATGGGCTTCGACCTCGGGCAGGTCGCTCAGACGCTTGACCATGACTGAAAATCTCCGACTAGGAACCGGCGTTTGCCCAGGGAAAGGCCAGAATTTCGCGAACGAATGTGCCCACGGCAGGCGCGTGCGGTCTACCACGCACGGTGACGATCTGGATTGTGCGGGTGATCTCCGGATCGATCAGAGGGCGTACGCGCAGGCCGGGCACCGTAACAGCATATTCGGGAATGAAGGTGAACCCCAGTCCCGCCATCACCATGCTTTGCACCCAGTCGTCGCGGTCGCTGCGGAAGACGATGACGGTCTTGGCGCCTCTTTCGCGAAACAGTTTGCGGGCGTGGTCGAAAAACTCGCACTGCAGCCGATTGATATAGTGTTGGCCGTCGAGATCCTGGGCGGACACGACGTTCTGCTGGTCGAAGGGATGGCCTGGCCCGACGCCGATGACGAAGCGTTCGTCATAAAGTCGCCGCGCATGAAACCGGTCGTCGATTTCCTCCGGCTGGCCATAGACCGCAATGTCGAGCTCGCCCTGCGCGAGGCTGTTCTGGAGCTCCTGATTCGATCCGTCCTTCACGACCAGCCTCACCTTGGGATGGCGTTCGCGGAAGGCCTGCAGGAAGGGCACGAAGCGGCGCGGGCCGATGGTGCACATCATGCCGAGCTTCAGCTCGACATCTTCCAGGCGGGAAAAATTCTTGGCGCGCTCCTTGGCGGCGTCGGTCTCGACCAGGACCTGCGACAGGTGAGGGCGCATCATCTCGCCCAGGCCGGTCAGATGGGTGTTGTTGCGCTCGCGGCGGAACAACGGCCCACCCAGCTCGTCCTCGAGGCCCTTGATGGCGCGCGTCAGCGACGGTTGTGAGACGTGACACGACTCGGCGGCGCGCGTGAAATTCAGCGTCTCGCAAACCGCCAGAAAGTAACGAATCTGATGCATTTCCACGGCGTCGGCCCCCAAAGGCGCGCGAACGATACCCCAAAGAACCATAGCCTGCGGCTATCGTCCTTCATACCGGAAGGTATTTCTCCAGGACTGCAATGCCGCGCACATTGGCGTTACATGACCCTGACCGAGACGCTCCTGGAGTTGAGCCGTCACCACACGGCGGCGCTTTCTCCACATGACCGGGCAGATTTCGAGGACGAACTCGATCGGCTGCGGATGATGCGCGTCGCCGAGGAGGGGCTCGGAGTCGGCGACTATCTGCCGGATTTCGCGCTCAAGGACGGCTCCGGCCGGACCTGGACATCGAGCGAGCTGCTCGACCGGGGCCCGCTGGTGCTGGCACTCTTCCGCGGCGACTGGTGTCCCTATTGCAACCTCACCATGGCCGCCCTCAAGGAGGCGCGGCCGGCGATCGAAGCCCTGGGGGCCACGGCCGTGGGCGTGATGCCGGACCAGCGCGAACACGTGACCCGAACGGCGGCCCGGCACGGCATCGGCTACCTGCTGCTCAGCGATCCGGCCAATGCCTTTGCCCGCACCTGTGGACTGGCCTACGACCTCTCGCCCGGCTACATCCGCATGCATCGCGAACGCGGCCGCGACCTGCCCGCCCAGCACGGCGATTCGACCTGGCGCCTGCCGGTGCCCGCGGTGTTCGTGGTCGAACCGAGCGCCCGCGTGGCCTTCGCCTTCGCCGACGTCGATCCGTCGCGCTGGCCCGATCCCGAGGCCTTGCTGGCTTCGCTTCAGGAATTGCGCGATGCCCACGCGCTATTGAATCGGTAGGCATTCGGCATTTCAGGTCGTTCGAGGCAACGCGCAAGGTGGGTTCATCCAGCAACCAGGAGAACTCACATGCTTCAGGGCAAGACCGCCATCGTCACCGGCTCCACCAGCGGCATCGGGCTCGGCATCGCCGAGGCCTTCGCCCGCAGCGGCGCCAATGTCGTGCTGAACGGCTTCGGCGACACCATGCAGATCGAGAAGACGCGGTCGGAACTGGCGCAGCGGACCAACGCCAAGATCGTCTATTCGCCGGCCGACATGAGCAAGCCCAAGGCGATCGAACAGATGGTGCGCCAGACCATCGATGCCTTCGGCGCCGTCGACATCATGGTGAACAACGCCGGCATCCAGCATGTGGCGCCGATCGAGGAATTCCCCGAAGAGAAGTGGGACGCCATCCTCGCCATCAATCTGTCGTCGGCCTTCCATGCCACCAAGCTGGTGTTGCCGCCGATGCGCGCCAAGGGCTGGGGCCGCGTCATCAACGTCGCCTCGGCGCACGCCCTCATCGCCTCGCCCTACAAGGCAGCGTACGTCGCCGCCAAGCACGGCGTGCTCGGCCTCACCAAGGTGACGGCGCTGGAGACCGCCGAAGACGGCATCACCTGCAACGCCATTTGCCCCGGCTATGTCCGCACACCGCTGGTCGAACAGCAGATCGACGATCAGGCCAGGGCGCACGGCATCTCGCGCGACAAGGTCATCACCGATGTCCTGCTGAAGAAGCAGCCGAACAAGCGTTTCGTCGAGGTCGCCGAACTCGCCGCCCTGGCTCTTTTCCTCTGCACCGACAACGGCGCGTCGGTGACCGGCGTGGCGCTGCCCATGGACGGCGGCTGGACGGCGCAGTGAGGAGCCGGACATGCACGTCAAGCGCATCAACCTCGCGTTGCAGGGCGGCGGCGCCCACGGTGCCTATACCTGGGGCGTCCTCGACCGCCTGCTCGAGGACGAACGCATCGAAGTCGAGGCGATCTCCGGGACGTCGGCCGGCGCCATGAATGCGGCGGTGTTCGCCGACGGGCTGGGCCGCGGCGGCCGCGACGAGGCCAAGCGGGCGCTCGATGCCTTCTGGGGCAACATCAGCCAGGCGGCACAGACCGGGCCGCTGCAGCCGTCGCCGTTCGACCAGATGTCGAGCGGCTGGAATCTCGACCATTCCGCCGCCTTCGTCGCCTTCGACATGCTGACGCGCATGCTGTCGCCCTATCAGCTCAATCCGATGAACCTCAACCCGCTGCGCGGCGCGCTGGAGAAGTCGGTCGACTTCGAACGGCTGTCGGGATGCCGCAAGGTCAAGCTCTTCATCAGCGCGACCAACGTCAGGACCGGCAAGGTCCGCGTCTTCAAGTCGGGCGAGATCACGCCCGACGTGCTGTTGGCGTCGGCCTGCCTGCCCTTCCTGTTCCAGGCCGTCACCGTCGACGGCGAGCCGTACTGGGATGGCGGCTACATGGGCAATCCGGCGATCTTTCCGTTGATCTACGGCACCGACACCCAGGACGTGGTCATCGTCCAGATCAACCCGCTGGGCTGCGATCGCGTACCGACCACCGCGACCGAGATCATGAACCGGGTCAACGAGATCAGTTTCAACTCGTCGCTGATGCGCGAAATGCGGGCGATCTCCTTCGTCACCGACCTCGTCGACGAGGGAAAACTCGACGCCGGCACCTACAAGCGCATCAACGTGCACTGGATCGAGGCCGAGCAGCAGATGAAGGGCCTCGGCGTTTCGAGCAAGCTGAACGCCCGCATGGACTTCCTGCTTCACCTCAAGACGATCGGGCGCCAGGTCGCCGACCAATGGATCGCTGCCCACTTCGATGCGATCGGCCAGCGTTCGACCATCAACATCAAGGAGAAGTTCCTGTGATCCTGAAGAGTTGAAGGGCCCGCACCTAGGCCGGAACGATGGACTTCGATAGACTCGGCCGGCGATGACCACCGAAATCACCGTTCCGGCCGAATCTGTCCGGCCCGCACGCCCTCGAAGGGCGGGCTTCGGCTTGTCGTGGCGGATTCTGGCACTCGTCGTGACGGCGGTGATGACGGCCGAGATCCTGATCTTCCTGCCGTCGATCGCCCGCTTCCGGGTGGTCTATCTCGAACAGCTCGTCGAAAGCGGCACCCTGGCCGCGCTGGCGCTCGACGCCACGCCGGACAACATGGTGACCGACGAGGTCAAGCGCACGCTGCTCAACAATGCCCGCGTCGACGCCGTGGTGCTGGTCGAGCGCGACAAGCCCAAGCGCGCCCTGATGAACGTCGAACCCCGCCACGACATGCCGGGATTCAATCTGATGGAACGCAGCGCCGTCGGCCTGATCTGGGACGCCCTGTCGGCCATGACCTACGACGGCTCGCGCTATATCCGCGTCGGCGGCTATTCGATGCGCCTGCCCTCGGCCATGGTCTGGATCGTCGCCGACGAACTGCCGATGCGGATCGCCATGTATGGCTACGCCGTGCGCATCCTGGTGCTGTCGGTCATCATCGCCGTGTTCACGGCGGTGCTGCTCTATCTCGGGCTGCGCTGGCTGGTAATCCGGCCGCTACAGGGCCTGTCGACCGACATGACGGCGTTTCGCCGCGCGCCGGAAGCCGTCGGGACCGGACGCCCGGCGACCCGGCGCAACGATGAGATCGGAGTGGTCGATCGCGAATTCCAGAACCTGCAGCGCGAGCTCCGCGCCTCGCTTCGGCAGAAATCCCGCCTCGCCGAAATCGGCGCGGCGACCAACAAGATCAACCACGACCTGCGCAACATGCTGTCGACGGCGCGGCTACTGTCGGACCGGCTGGCACGCAGCGGCGACGAGCGCACGCGGGTCCTGGCGCCGACCATCCTGAACACCATCGACCGGGCGGCACGGCTGGCCAGCGATGCCATTGAATATGTCCGCGATCAACCGCCGCCGCGATTGTCCAAAGTCGATCTCGCCGATCTGATCGACGAGGCCGGCATCGCCCTGCAGGAACAGGGCGAGGACAGCAATCCCAACCTTGTCCGCGCGTGGCTGAACGAAGTCGGCGAAGGCCAGTCGATCCTTGCCGACCGCGATCTGCTCTACCGCGTGTTCGTCAATCTCGGCCGCAACGCCTTCGAGGCCGGCGCCTCGACCGTTACCGTGCGATCTCAGGCAGGCGGCGCCTATCTGCTGATCGATGTCACCGACAACGGCCCCGGCGTGCCGCCGGCGGTGGCGACACAGCTCTTCCAGCCGTTCGCCACCGGCGGCCGCGCCGGCGGCGCGGGCCTGGGGTTGGCCATCGCCCGCGATCTGGTGCGCGCGCACGGCGGCGACATCGCCCTCACGCAGACCGGCGCCTCGGGCACGAACTTTCGCTTCACCCTGCCGCTTGGCGACAACTGAGCGCGACGGTCAGCGCTCGGCCTTGAGACGGGCGATGAAATCGCGAATGCGCCGCGCATTGACGCCGAGGTCGGACTCGCCGGCCCGGCTCTTCGAGCGGATATCGATCTTGCTGCCGGCGCCCTCGGCACGGATGCGCACGACGATGTCGTCGCGAAAGCCGAACCATTCGCTGGTCTCGACGGCCTCGAGGCGGCCATCCGCCGGCGCGCGCGCGACAACGTCCCAGTCGAGCGCCGTCGCCACCCGGTCGACGCGCTTGAAGGCCTCGGCCGGCGGAACCGGCAGAACGACGGTCACGATGTCGGGATAGGCGGCGCGCTGAAGCGCCGCGGCGGCGGCGCCGGGATAGGCTGGCGGGTTGGCGGCACCCCGGCGGAGCGGCAGGGTCGCGACCAGGGCCGGCGGATTGGCGGTATCGGTCGAGATGTCGTTGATCACCGGCAATTGCTGGGCATGCAGGAACCAGCTCACCGGCACCCAGGCGCCGGCCGCGCCGATCACGATCGCCAGCAGTGCCGCCACGAACCCGCGCCGCCGGTCGCCGGGCCGCGTCGGCACGATGGTCGCCAGCCCCAACGCGATGCCGGCGACGGCGACGTAGAAGCCGTAGCGAAAGACCGCGATCGCCGCTTCGATGTCGACGCCAAGATAACGGTGCAGCGGTCCGGCGACGGTGACGATCAAGGCCGACATGCAGGCCGCGATGAATGCCATGCGAGCCAGGCGATGGCTTATTGGATTGGTCGGTCGAACGAACATGCCGTCTCCGCTGTGGCGGCATCGTAACGGCTAAACGCAAACCATGCATCCGCCCGGCAAACGGCCGCTCGACAATCGCGGCGGCGCTCTTTATGCGCCGGCTATGGAGATCCGAGATACCGGCCGCCGCCGGGCGATGGCCGCCGGTATGGCCGCCATCGCCCTGTGGGGCGCCCTGGCGGCGCTGTCGGTAACGGCCGGCGCCATTCCACCGTTCCAGATGGTTGCCATGACGTTCACCATTGGTGCGGCGATCGGCATTGCCCGCGCCCTGCGCCGCGGGGTCGGGTGGGCCGGGCTCGTGGCCTGGCCGGCACGCGTCTGGCTGCTCGGGATCGGCGGCCTTTTCGGCTACCACGCGTTCTATTTTGCCGCCCTGCAGCTGGCACCCCCGGCCGAAGCCAACCTCATCAACTATCTCTGGCCGCTCCTGATCGTGCTGCTGTCGGCACCGCTGGCCGGCGAACGGCTGGGCTGGCCGCATCTGGTGGGGGCGACGTTGGGTTTTGCCGGGGTGGCCCTGCTCGCCTTCGGCCGCGGGCTTCATTTCGCCGGCGACCATGCCCTTGGATATGCGTTGGCACTGGGTTGCGCCGTCATCTGGGCGTTCTATTCCGTGCTGTCGCGCCGGTTCGGCGAAACCCCCACCGACGCCATCGCCGCCTTTTGCGCCGCCTCCGCCGCCTTGTCGCTGCTGTGCCATATCGCCTTCGAACGCACCGCCTTGCCCACGTCGGCCGCCGCGTGGCTGGCCGTGCTGGCGCTCGGCCTCGGGCCGGCGGGTGCCGCGTTCTATTTCTGGGATCACGCCGTCAAGCGGGGCGACATCCGCGCTTTGGGCGCGCTCAGCTACGCCACGCCGATCCTCTCGACGGCCCTGCTTGTCGCCTGCGGCCTTGCCGAACCGACGGTGTCCCTGCTGCTGGCCGCTGCGCTGGTCACGGCCGGCGCCGTGCTCGCCTCGCGCGAGTTGTGGCGCCGTTAGCCGGGCTGCCAGTCCGGAGGTGCCAGTTCGAAGCCTGAAAATTCGAATCCCGGTGCGACCGTGCAGCCGACCAGGGTCCAGGCACCGAGCGAATGGGCGCCGAACCAGGCCTGCCGCGGCACCACGATCTGAGGCGTCTCGCCCAATCCGAAATCGGTGCCCAGACGGGCGCGGCGGACAGTGCGTCCGTCTTCGCTTACCGCAAGTTCGAGCGGCGCGCCGGCATAATGATGCCAGACCTCGTCGGCATCGACCCGGTGCCAGTGCGAGCGTTCGCCGGCCTTGAGCAGGAAGAAGATCGCCGTGCTGGCGCTGCGTCCCTCGCCCGGCGCCCGAAAGGTCTCGCGGAAATGCCCGCCCTCGGGGTGCGGCTGCAACCCGAGGCGGGCAATGATCTCGTCGCCATTCATCGCGGCCGGTTTCATGCCGGCGGCGGGACTGTCGTCTTCATCGCCGGCATCTTCGAGAATGTAGCGAACCACTTGGCGAGCTTCGAGCGCTTGCCACGCCAATCGTGGCTGGCGAAGCGGAAGTCGAGGTAGCCGAGCGCGCAGGCAATGGTGATGGTGCCGATGGTCGGCCTGCCCTTGAGCGACTTTGACTCGGCCTCGAGCTGGTCGAGCACGCCGTTGATCTTCTTCATCTGGCCCTTGGTCCAGTCGGGCCAGCGCCGGTCCTCGGGGCGCAGGAAACCTTCGTAACGTACCAGCAACGCGGCATCGAGCAGGCCATCGCCCATCGCCTGCTGCCGCAGTGCCACCCAGCGCGCGCGGCCCTTGCGCGGGAACAGCTTGCGGCCCTTGTGCTGGCTGTCGAGATATTCGCAGATCACCGGCGAGTCGAAGAGATCCATGCCCTTCACCGACAGGGCCGGAATCTTGCCGATGGGATTGTGCTTGTCGACGTCGGCATTGGACGCCACCGGCGTCAGCGCGACATTCACCATCTCCATCTTCTTGTCGAGGCCGGTAAGCAGCGCCAGCGCCCGCACCTTGCGGGCATAGGGTGACGAGGGCGAATAGTAGAGCTTCATCCTGGCCATGATCGGTCTCCTGTCTGCCAGTCGCGTCAGACGCTGGCCATTTGGGGAATGTCGACGTCGTTGAGGCGCACCTTGCGGGCCGTATCGATGAGCTGCTGCCAGGTCGTGGAGTCGATCGGCACGCCGTTCTTCTCGCGATCGACGCGGCGGGCGCGTTCGGGCTCGCCGGGGGTCAGGACCTCGGCAACGCCCGGCTGCGGCTTTGCCGATTTCACCCAGCCGATGAAATTCTCCACTTCGTCCTCGAAAGCGGCCGTCCCGCCCATCGATTCAGGATCGATGATGATCGACAGCATGTTGTTGATGATGTCGGTACCGTCCTTCTTGATGGTCCGAGGCGAATGCGTCTTGCCGCCGGTGAGCGCGCCCGCCAGAAGGTCGCAGATCACCGCCAGGCCACCGCCCTTGTGCAGGCCGAACGGCAGGATGGCGCCATAGGGCGCGTTGTACAGGACACCGGGGTCGGTGGTCGCGTTGCCGGCGGCGTCAATCAACAGGCCGGACTCCATCTGCACCTGCTTGTTGTTGGCGACGCGGACCTTGCCCGCCGCCACCTGGCTGGTGGCGAAGTCGAGGACGATCGGCTCCTTGCCCTTGCGCGGCACCGCCGTGCAGTAGGGATTGGTCGTGAAACGGGCCTCGGCGGCACCGAACGGCGCCACCAGAGACTTGTGGCCATGCACGTTCACCCAGTGTGTGCTCACCATGCCGGCGCGCGCGCACTGCTCGCCCCAATGGCCGATGCGGCCGATGTGATGGGCGTTGATCAGGCCGACGACGCAGACGCCGTGCTTCTTCGCGCGCTCGATGCCGATGTCCATCGCCTCCTTGGCGACGACCTGCCCGTAGCCGGCGCCGCCGTCGATCACGATCACCGCGCCATTGTCGCGGGCGATCTTCGCATGATGGTTGCGCACGCAGGCGCCGTTGGCGGTGTTCTGGATGTAATGCGGCATCATGCCGACGCCGTGGCTGTCGTGGCCAAACAGGTTGGCAAGCACGAGATGGTCGGCGATCAGCTTGGCTTCCTGTTCCGAACTGCCGTCAGCCCGGCAAATCGCCATCGCGAACGCATGCAAGCGATCGGGCTTGATCCGCACCTCGCCCACCGCCCCTTGCTTATCGGCCATGCTTTCGCTCCCCAAAATTCCCGTTTTCGGCGCGCAAGGTTCCGCGTCGGTCCCGTTCTGTCAACGGCGAACCGCGGGGGCATATCAGCCGCACGATGAATGCCCCAAATTCGGCGCCTTGGCGAGGCGGGTCCATGCTCGGCGATGGCCCGATCCGGGTGGGCCGTGGTACTGAAGGCGCGGATCAGACTGCGTCATCAGGAACCGGCACCCGCATGCGAATTTCCGCCCGCCTCGCGTGGCCTCTCGTCGTGTGGATCACGCTGCTGGCCGCCGGCACCGCCGCATTCGCCCAGCCGGCGACGGAACCACAGCGACCTTTTCGCACGCTCGTCGAACTTTGGACACGCCAGCTCGACCGCATCGCCGTCCGCGTCGCGGAGGCCAGTCTCCTGCCCGCCGAGATCGATGCCTTGCGTGACCAGACCGTCGGCGTGCGCGACGCCGCGGTGGCCGCCGTGGCCCTGGCGCGCAGAGATCTTGCCGACACCAAAAAACTTCTGGCGCCTCTGGAGATCCGGCCCGGTGCCGACGCGCCCGTCGAGTCGGAGGCGGTGAAACTCGAGCGGCAACAGTTGGCCGAACAGGCCACCGTCAGCGAGGGCCGCGTCAAGCAGGGCGAAGTGGTGATCGCACGCGCCGATCAACTTCTCGAACGCATGACGAAGCTGCGCGGCGAGGTCGTCCTGCAGACCCTGCTGCACCGAAGCGTCCCGCCACTATCGGCCGAGGTATGGCCCAGGCTAGGGCCCGAACTGACCGCGTCGGTACAGTCGCTGTCGACAGCCGTGGCCGCCTGGCGCCAAAACGGCGCGGCGACACTGGCTTCGGACACGCGCGGCCTTGCCATCCTTGGCATCTGGGCCGTGTTCACGCTCGCCCTGTGGTGGGCCGGCGGAACGCTGCGCCGGCGGTTTGGCCGGGGCGATGCGATCGAACCTGGCCAGCGCGACCGCACGTTTGCTGCGGCAATCGATGGCGTCGGCCTGGTCCTGGTGCCGGTCCTCGCGGTCTGGCTGATCGGCCGGCTCCTGGCCGCGAGTTCGCCGCCGCCGCCGCTCGCCTCGCTCGTGCCGGAAATCGTCGTGCGCGTCATCGTCCTGCTGCTGATACTCGGCCTGACTTCCACCGCCCTGGCGCCCAGGCGGCCGGCGTGGCGTGTCCTGCCGTTCACCGACGCGAGCGCGCATCATCTATCCCAGGCGCTGCGCCGCCTGATGCTGATCGTCGTCGCCGTCGATGTCGTCTACCTCACCCTCAGTCGCGGCAGTGACACGCCCGCCGTTACGGCCTTTGGCGCGCTGGTGCTGACAACAGTATTTGCGGTGCTTGCCCTGCCGACGTTCGGCAATCGCGCCTGGCAGGCGGCGGCATCGGGAGCGGAACGTCCGCCCCTGATCGGCGGCATCTGGTGGTCGATAGGGCGGGCGGTACTGAGCCTGGTGATCGTGTCGTCCATCGGTTTCGCCCTGGCGGGGTACGCAACTCTCGCAGCCCATCTCCATGCGGCAATTTTCATCACCTGCTTCCTGATCGTGGCCGCACTCCTGTTGCACCGCCTGGCGGCCGACTTGTTCGAAGTCGCAGCCGCGCCCGAGACGTCCTCGGGGATCTGGGTTCGACAGCACCTCGGCCTTGCGCCCGATTCGGCGCTGCGCGGCCACTATCTCGTCCTTCTGCTGTTCGACACCGTCCTGGTCGTGCTGTTGGCGATTGCCATCCCGACGGCTTGGGGCGTCGACATCGACGCTATCCTGCAAGGTTTCAGCCAACTGATGCATGGCGTGACGCTGGGCGGCATCACGATCTCGCTCGGCAATGTCGGCACGGCAATCATCGCTTTCGGCGTCTGCATGCTGCTCGCACGACTGGTGCGCAGCATCGTACGCGATCGCGTGATGCCCACTGTCGATGCATCGGTGCCGCTACGCCAGTCGATCGACGCCGGGCTCAACTATGCCGGGGTCATCATCGCGATTCTGGTCGGCGTCGGATCCCTCGGCATCGACTTCACCAACCTCGCCATCGTGATCGGCGCCCTGTCGGTCGGCATCGGCCTTGGTCTGCAGAACATCGCCAACAACGTAATCTCAGGCGTGATCCTTCTCATGGAACGGCCGATCAAGGCTGGCGACTGGGTGGTTGTCGACGGTCATGAAGGCTTCGTCCGGCGAATAAACATCCGCGCCACCGAAATCGAGACATTTCAGCGTGCGTCGGTGATCATACCGAACAGCATGTTTCTGCAGAGCGCCGTCATCAACCGGACCTATGCCGATACCTCGAGCCGGGTCGAAATCGCGGTCACCGTGGATTACGGCAGCGATGTCGCGAAGGTCGAGGCGATCCTGCGCGAGGCCGCACTCGGGCATCCCCGCGTGCTGCGTGTGCCGGCGTCCATCGTCCGCTTCAACCGCCTCGGCTCCGATGGGCTGGAGTTTGATCTCTTCGCCTTTGTTTCCCGGCTCGAGGATCGGCTTGTCGTTGGAAACGAATTGAACCGGGCCATTCTCGAGAAATTTCGCGAGGCAGAGATCAACATTCCGTTCCGGACAGTCGATGTTCACTTGCGCGGCATCGAAGCACTGGTTGAAGCCATTCGCAGCGCGACGGCGATGAGCTCGGCCGGCGAGAACAAGACAAGGGAGATCGGCGATGGCACCCCGCCGCCGAAGATCTGACGCGCCGCGCCGGCGCTGGTCGCTCTACCTGCTGTTCGCCGCCGGCGCCTTGATGGGCGTCGTACTGTGGGCCTACGCACCGACACTGCCGCCGGAAATGCTGATCGCCCGCTATTCGGACGACCGCTCGAAGTTCATCGACATCGGCGGCGTGCGTACCCATGTGAGGGATCAGGGCGACCCTGATGCAAGGCCGCTGGTGTTGATCCACGGCGCACAAGAATCGTTGCATGTGTGGGAGGATTGGGCGCGCGATCTCGGCCGCCAGGTCCGCGTCATCTCGGTCGACCTGCCCGGGCATGGCCTGACCGGTGCCTGGCCGCGCGACGAATATACCCTCGAGGCCTACACCGATTTCGTCGAAGTGCTGGTCGATACCCTGCGCCTCGAGCGCTTCGCGATGGCCGGACACTCGATGGGAGGTGCCGTAGCCTGGAGCTTCGCCGCCACCCGGCCCGACCGGGTAAGTGCGCTTATTCTGATCGACTCCGCCGGCTATCCGCGCCAGGGCGAAACGCCGTGGCCAACCCGGCTCGCCCGGTTGACGGGGTTGGGCGACGTCGGCGTCTACTTCCGGCCCGAGCGCCTGGCGCGGCGTTCGCTCACCGAGGTCTATGCCGATCCCGCGATGGTGACGCCCGAGCGCGTCCGTCGCTACGATGAACTACAGCGCTTCCCCGGCAACCGCGAAGCCACCTTGCAGCGCGCCCGCGCCCAGGAACCGCTCGATCCCACGCCACTCAAGCGCCTGAAGGTACCGACTTTGATCCTTTGGGGCGCAAAGGACCGCTGGATACCGGTTGCCGATGCGTTCCGCTTCCAGCGCGATATCAAGGGCGCCCAACTCGAGATCTTCGAGAAGCTCGGCCATAATCCAATGGAAGAAGACCCCGGGGCGACAGCCGCCGCTGTGGCCGCGTTCCTGGCCACGATACCGGCGCCTGCTCCGCCGCCCATCGTGCCACCGCCCGCACCACCGGAACCCGCCGCGACCGATCCCACTGTCGTGCAGCCAGCCGTGATTCCCGAAAAGGACTAGGTGGCCTTCAGCAGCGCCATCACTTTTTCAAACGCCTGGTCGGCGTAGGCCTCGATCTCGGCCGTGGTGCGGTTCTGGATCGGGTGCGGCACGTAGACCACGCCCGGTTCAAATCCCAGCGCGTCGCTTTGCGCTTCGACGCCCTGGGCAAAGTGGGTGGTGACGATGTTGACGCCGGGAAGGCCGCGTCCGTCGAGGCTGTGAAGGTCGTGCAGACTGCACGATGTGCAGGAGCCTCAATCGCTCAGCGCGATCACCGCAAGCTGGTTTTCCGCCGCGATCTTCTGCAGCAGATCGGTCGGCGCCACCTTGGTGTTCGTGGGTTTGCGGTAGCGCCGGGTGGTGACACCGGCTTTCCTGAAGTGACCTTCGAGCCGATCGATGAATTCCGACCCACGCGCCTTGCCGATATCCATCAGCGCGACGCTCTTGCCCTCGAGCGAGAGCGGTGGCGCCAGGCGGGAACGGCGGACGGGCGAGGTCTCGGCCGTCGGATCGCGCAGCTTGGTTACGACGTTCATGGACGTATCTCCCTCAGCGAATTTCCTGTGTCACGGCCTGGCACTCATCGCGTACCGACTGGCCGGGCCAGCCGCCGATGATGGCCGAGAATAGCCCGGCTTCACCGCCGGCGCGAACGATCAGAAGCCCGTCGGGCTGGAATTTGTCGACCATCTTGTCGGCAAACGACGGCGGCATGCCCTCGGCGACATTCTGGGCACCGCGGACAAGCTCGCTGCCCGGCCGCTTCAAGGCCTTGTAAAGCTCATCCTCGATGCGCCGGCGGTCAAAACCGCCGTCCTTGAAAATCCTGTAGTGCTCGGGCGCCAGCACCAGCACGGCGTTGCCGGCAAGGCAGAGCTTGGGATGACCGACGCCGAACAGGCCCATCGCCAGCGAACGCACGAGTTCCTCCGGCGTCCGCGACTTCTGGTCGATGAAGCCGTTCACGCCCTCGCCATGAAATAAAGTGACGGCGCTCTTGCCTGCGGCAATCCCGCGGCGTTGCGCCAGCGGCTCCCAGTCGGGATCGGATTCATCTTCGGCGAAGCAGAAGGTGAACTTGCCGGGATTGCCCAGCGTGGCGCGGTCCATGCCGCCCGGCAGGCCGCCGCCGACGTTGCGCACGATGAGCTGCAGTGCGCGGCCGATGGTGGCGTTGGCGCGATTGCCCTGGCCCAGCGCATTGACGCCACTGTTCATGCCGATTGCCTTGGCGGCGGGTCCGTTGATGATGACCAGCGGCCCCGAGAAATGCGTGGTGCACAGCAGGCCGTGCAGGACGAACAGCGGATCGAGCGCCGCTTCGAGGACACCCAGAACCACCGGCATGTATTCCGGCTTGCAGCCGGCCATTACGGCGTTGATCGCCACCTTCTCGACCGTGCAGGGTGCGAGGTTGGGCGGAATCAGACCCACGATCTCATCCGGCTTGCGCTCAGTGCCGCCCAGCATGCGCAGAATGCGGTCGGTGGTTGGCGGCACGACGGGCAGCCCGTCGCTCCAGCCGCGCTCGAAGCAGGCCTCGATCGGATCGTCCCATTCGCCGACCGCGATCTCGCGCGACCCGAGGCCGGGATCGCCGTAGCGCGCAACCAGGGTTTCATGCACGCCGGGCTCGACGCTTTTGGAGCCGCAGCCCGGCTGCCATGCCGGCAGGCCATCGCCTGCGGCGGCCGCGCCGGCGACGCGGATCCATTCGGCGCGATCCCAGCCCACGGTGCGTTCGACTTCGCGGCCGCCTTTCAGGCGGATCAGGGTGGGCACGGTTTCGATGCCGAGCCGGAAGGAACGCTGCAGATCGTGGTCGTCGATCACGCGCCCGATACCCGACGGAAATACCGGATCGTCCTGGCTGATGACGGCGAGAGGACCGGCACGATCGAGGCTCTGCATCACCGGCTCGATCAGGACACAGGTCGGACAGTCGCGCTTGGCGACGATCACCAGACCGTCGCTGGGAAGACCTTCATGCATCGAGCAGTGCCTCTACCTGGGCGTCAATGAACGCCGCGTCCTCGGGGTTTGTCAGCGGGTTGCCGGCACGATGGCCCCATACCGAGGGAATTTCCACCAGCCTGGCGTTCCTGAGATGAGGCAGCTCGGCGCGGTTGTCGTCGGTCTGGAAATAGAGATCGGTGGCCGACGGCATCAGCAGCACCTTGGCCGTGATGCCACTGAGCGCCATCTGCAGGTCGCCGCGGTAAAGATCGTTGGCCGAGATATCGCCATGCTGCCAGGTCCAAAGCTGGGCCAGAAGATCGGCCCGGTCGCGGCGCACGAAGCTGGCTTCCCACGAACGCACCAGGAAATCCTCCAGGCTGGCGAAGCCCAGGCCGCGCCACAGCTCGCGACGATAGAAAGTCTGGCTGAGCGCCCAGCCGGCATAGATGCGGCCCATGGCGCGCAGGCCCTGCTCGGGCGTGGCAGCGGCCTGCAGTGTCGCCCGGACGCCTTCGAGGAAGACGAAATTGTGCGGCGCCGTGCGGGCCGAGCCGCAGTTGACCACGATGCGTTCGACCGAATCGCCGAACAGGGCGGCCCAGTGATAGGCCTGCTGCGCGCCCATCGACCAGCCGTAGACCATCTTCACGCGGTCGACGCCGAACAGTTCGGCCACCAGCCGCCGCTGCTGCATGACGTTGTCGTAGGTCGTCACCTGAGGAAAATCAGGTGTACCCCCGGGCGCGTTGGACGGCGACGACGACAGGCCGTTGGTGAACATGTTGGGAATGACGATGAAGTAGCGACTGGGGTCGAGCGCGTGTTCGACGCCGACCAGCCATTCGATGTCGGTATGATGGGCCGAGTAGCTGGTGGGATAGACAATGACGTTGTCGCGCCCGGGCGAAAGCGTGCCGTAGGTCTTGTAGACGATGCGCGCCGCCTTGAGCGTGCCGCCGCGCTGCAGCGCGAGGTCGCCGCAGTCGAACACGCCTTCGCCGGTCTTCACGCAAAGCCCCGGATGATCTCGCGGTGCACCTGGGTGTAGCTCCGCGCCACGTATTTCAGATGCGGCCGCAGATGGCGGTGCGCCTCCGGCAGATGATGGAACGGAATGCTGGGAAAAAGATGATGCTCGGCATGGTAGGGCAGGTTCCACATCAGGAACCGCACCACCTGGTTGGACAGCGTCGTGCGGGTGTTGGCGAAGCCGTCGTCACTCTCGGGACAGAGCGTGTGCTCGCACAGAAGATAGAGTCGCAGCAGCGGCAATCCGACCAGCAACGGCAGGAACCAGGCCCACAGCACGACGTCGGTCGCGAACACGACCGAACCCACGATCAGGGCGACATAAAGCGCGAGCAGCAACCGGCCCCAGCGATGGACCTCGGGCCAGCCGGCCTCGTCGATGTAATCGACGTCGCCGCGACGGCCGAGGGGGAAGACGAAGATGTCGCGCAGGCGGATCATCACGAAGGGAATAGCGCTCGCACGGAACAGATACTGGCCCCAGGTCCGCGGCACGACCGCGCTGAGGAGTTCGGGATCGCGCGCCGGATCCTGGGTGTAACGATGATGGGCGTAGTGATAGTGCCGGTAGAAGGCGGCGTTGTTCAGGATCGCGGCGCCAGCGAAGAACGCCAGCACGTCGTTCGGCCAGCGCGTCCGGAACGTGCCGTAATGCACCGATTCATGTAGCGCGCCGAACAGCGCGTTCACCAGTACGCCCTGCAGTAGCAACGCCGGCACCACCCACCAGCTGTCGCGCGTCGCAAGCACCAGCCAACCGCCGGCCGCCAGCAGCAACAGATGCGCGCTGGTCTGCACCAGCCCCTTGATGTCGGAACGGCCATAGAGCCGTTTCAGAACCGGGGCCGGCACCGCCCGCATCTGGCGGGCGCGCTGTCCGGTTACTTGATAGGCGCCCATAGTCCGTCCCTGTAGGCGATCTCGGTGGTGGCCTCGCGCTGCTGTTTCTCCTCTTCGCTCATGCCGAGCTGGTCGCCGATCATGCGGCCGATCGAGGGGAAGGTGCCCTTGGGCTGCACATAGTCGCCGGTCCACAGCCGCGAGCGCAGCAGCGCCTTGGCGCAATGGAGATAGGCCTGGCGTACCTGCACCACGACGGCGCAATGCGGTTCCTTGCCCTGCACCGCCATCGACGCCAGCAATTCGGGATCGACCGACAGCCGCGCGGTGCCGGCCAGCCGCACCGTCTCGTTGGTGCCGGGCAGCAGGAAAATGAGCGCGATCTCCGGATTCTCGAGCAGGTTTCGCAATGTATCGAGCCGGTTGTTGCCCGGCCGGTCGGCCAGCGCCACGGTGTGTTCGTCCAGCACCTTGAACGAACCCGGCGGATCGCCGCGCGGCGTCACATCCTGCTTTCCCGCAGCATCGGCGGTGGCGATCAGACAGATCGGCGACAGGCCGATGAACCGCGCCATGTGCGGATCGATGCGGCCGATGTCTTTTAGCGCCGCGCCTTTCGAGACCGGCTTGTAGGAGGCGACGAGGGCGGCGGCACCGGCGGCATCGAGCAGGGCCGGGGCACGGGGCAATATCGAGTCGGGCATGGGGTTGACCTCGCGGAAAGATGTCGAAATCGTAGCATGAATCAGGCCGGGCCAACCGGGGTTACGGGACCTTCCCGCAGGAGGAACACCATGGCGACCAACAGCAAGCATCCCGAGACCGTCGTGCTGCACGCCGGCTACCGCAGCGATCCCGCGACCACCGCCGTGGCGGTACCGATCTACCAGACCACCAGCTTCCAGTTCCGCGACACCCAGCACGCCCAGAACCTGTTTGGCCTGGCCGAGATGGGCAACATTTATAGCCGCATCATGAACCCGACCAACGACGTGCTGGAACAGCGCATCGCCGCCCTCGAAGGCGGGGTCGCGGCCCTGGCGCTGGGCTCGGGCCAGGCGGCCTCGCTGTTCGCAGTCCAGAACATCTGCCACGCCGGCGATAATTTCGTCGCTTCCACCGACCTCTACGGCGGTACCTGGAATCTGTTCGCCAACACCATGAAGACCATGGGCATCGAGTGCCGCTTCGTCGATCCGGCCGATCCGGAGAATTTCCGTCGCGCCACCGACGCCAAGACCCGCTGCTACTACGCCGAGACCCTGCCCAACCCGAAGCTGGCAGTGTTCCCGATCGCCCAGGTGGCGCGCATCGGCCGCGAGCTGGGCGTGCCGCTGATCATGGACAACACGGCGGCGCCGGTGCTGTGCCGGCCGTTCGACCATGGTGCGGCGATCGTGCTGCATTCGACGACGAAATACATCGGCGGCCACGGCACCTCGATCGGCGGCATCCTGGTCGACGGCGGCAACTTCGACTGGGCCAAGCACAAGGACCGCTTCCCGATGCTGAACACGCCCGACCCCAGCTACCACGGCGCGGTATGGACCGAGGCCACCAAGCCGATGGGACCGGTGGCCTACATCATCAAGGCCCGCGTCACGCTGCTGCGCGACGTCGGCGCGCCGATGAGCCCTTTTAACGCCTTCATGTTCATCCAGGGACTGGAGACCCTGCCGCTGCGCATGCGGGTGCATTGCGACAACGCCATCGCCGTGGCCAAGCATCTCGCCGCCAACAAGAAGATCGCCAAGGTGATCCATCCGTCGCTGATGAAAGGCGAGGCGAAGAAGCGCGCCGACCAGCATCTGTCGCGCGGCTATGGCGGGCTGCTGGGCTTCGAGCTCAAGGGCGGCGCCGAGGCCGGCCGCAAGTTCATCGATGGCCTGAAAATGTTCTATCACGTGGCCAATATCGGCGACGCCCGCAGCCTCGCCATCCACCCCGCCTCGACCACCCATTCGCAGCTATCGGCCGAGGAGCAGGCCCAGACCGGCGTGACGCCAGGCTATGTCCGGCTGTCGATCGGACTGGAACATATCGAGGACATCCTGGCCGATCTCGACCAGGCGCTGGCTGCCGCCTAGGGCGACCGGGCGATAAACCGGGCAAAAAGAGGTGGAATTTCCCGGAATGAAAACCACATAAATATCGAGGCCCGTGCAGCACCTCCATGCGGCACGGGCCCCCCATGAAGCAGACGACGTCCCCGCAGCCAGTTGGTCCGCAACAGCAGGAGGGTGTCATGACTGTCCAGGATTCGCGCCCAGTTCCGCGCCGGTCTATTCCACGCATTTCCGAGCCGCGCCTCAGTGCACGGCCCGATACCATGCCGCCGCGGGCGGCCCGCCCCGAACCGCTGCGGGCGCCGGTTGTCGAGCGCGCGCCACGGGCCGCCGGCAGCGGAACCTTTTACGTATTGGCGACCGTGATGCTGGTCGCCGTGCTGGTCGTGGGCGGCCTCGCCCTCGACCGCATGGGATCGGGCTGGATGGCAGCGCACTCGCCGTTCAGCGGGGAACAGCGGCCGTAGCCGCCGAGGCGATCGAGGCGGCCACTTCCGTGGCCATCTTGAACTGCGCCGGCTGGCTGGCGATGCCGTGGCGCTTGGCGATCCAGGCGAAATCGGTCCAGGCGACCATGATGCCGCGGGTCTTCTCGTCCTGGTAGACCAGCATGCGCACCGGCCAGTCGAGCCCGGCCTGCTGGTTGGCCAGCAGAAACTGGGTGCCGAGCGGCGGATTGCCGAACAGCAGCAGCACCGAGGGCCGCACGTTGGGCACGCCGGCCACCGCGGCGAGCGCACCCTGGTCGATCTCGGCGAAGAAGGTGATGCCCTTGGCGGCGATATCCTTCTTCAGCCGCTCGACCGTCTCGACCATGCCGTAGGCCGAGGGCACGACGATGACGCCGGCCGGCGACGTCTCGGCCTGGGCGGTGCCGCCGAGGGCGAGCGAAAAGGCGAGCAGCGCCGCGGCGCAGAGCTGGGTGAAGCAGTTCGACATGGGTTTCTCCTGGGATGAAATGACGATGGCCGGACCATGCAGGGGCGGCGGGCGCGGCTGAAATGCCGATGCCCTATCGAGTCGATGGCCGGCCGCTATTGTCATCGGTGGTGGTGGTGCCGCGTCTCGGCGCCTATCCTTCGGGATGACCGACACCCCGCCGACCAAGACCCGCCGCCATCTCCTGGCCACCGGTGCTGCCACAGCCCTGGCGCTGGGTGCCGCCGCAACGGCACGCGCCCAGACAACGCCACCAACCGCCACGACCCCGACCGGTGCGACGCCCGCCGGCTGGAACGACGGGCTGGCGCATCCCATCCCCTACACGCCGCCGCCCGGCGCCGGGAAGGAGCGCGGCCTCGCGCTGGGCGGCGGCGGCGTCTACCTGCTGTCGTGGATGATGGGTTATTTCCACACGCTGAAGCAGGGCGGCGTCGATCTGGCGACCGCCGACATCATCGTCGGCACCTCGGCCGGTTCGATGGCCGGGGCGATGCTGGCCGGCGGCCGGCTGTGGCGGCTGACCGGCGAGCTCGACCTGCTCGGCGACTTCCCGAAGATTTTCGCCGAGCTGGTGCCGGCACTGCAGGCCAACGAAAGCCAGCAACGGGCGCGCCGCATGGCCGTCGATGCAAGCGATGCCGAGCCCGCCACCATCCGCGCCATCGGCCGTGCGGCGATGGCGTCGCATAATCCCGACGGTGCCGCCGGCTATGCCACGACGATCGGCCACCTGATCGGCAACGGCGGCTGGCCCTCGCCCAAGCTGCACACCACCGCCAACGATTGCTACAGCGGCGAGCGGCTGGTGGTGAGCCAGAGCGCCGGCATCGCCATCGAAACGGCGTGCGCCGCCAGCTCGTCGCTGCCGGGCTCGATGGGCCCGACCTGGCTGAAGGACAGGCTCTGCATGGACGGCGGCATCTGCCAGACCAGCACCCATTGCGACGTGGTGGCGGGCACCAGGCGCGCGCTGGTGATCTCGCTGTCCGACGGCGGGCCGCAGGCGGTGACGCAGGGGCTCAGGACCTCGGGCATGCCCAACACGCTGCAGCAGGAGGTGCGCGACCTGGAAGCCGGCGGCACCCGGACCCGGCTGGTGGTGGTGGGCCTGCCGCCCGGGGTCGACAGTATCGACAGCATCATGGATCCCAAATGGATCACGCCGATGCTCAAGTACGGCCGCGAGCGCGGCGCCGCCGACCTCGCCGGGATGAAGGCGTTCTGGAACTAGGCGACGGAGACGCGACCCGGCGTGACTCCGCCAGCGGCCAAAAAGGGCGGCTTTTTCAGACACGAAGTGTCCGGAATCTGTCCGACCGATCCGGCCCAGGCCTTTGAAGCGGCAGGCGAATCCGCCGACCGCCGACGACGGCCCAAATCGCGGGACTGTCTGAAAATTGACTCCAACCGTTTGCCCGGCCGGCCACCGGTGCGGCCGGGGCATGGCCAAAAGTTCAGGTCTTTTGGACAGACCAAATGCAATGATAGCGGAAATATAGGACGAATCCGGCTAAAGTTGCAAATCTCCTATCGCAGACCTGTCGTGCGCCTTTCGCCGGGCTGCTGGCAGTGTCTGCACAGATTGCCCGCATCGCCCGCTCCCCATATTCCTGCGGTTTGACGTAGGAGTTTCGCCATGCCCGCGGGTCGTGTTGCCCAAGGAAGCCCGCGAAGCGCTGGGCCTCGCGCCCGGCGATACTTTCGCCTTCGCGATCCGGGGCGACGACGTGCGGGTGATCCGCGCCCCGTCCGACGGCTGCGACCCATTCGCCTGCTTCACCGAATGGGCCTCGGCGGCGGACCGCGCCGGCTATGCCGACCTTTGAAGGCCTCGACATCGTCTCGGTGCCGTTTCCCTACACCGACCGACCGGTCCGCGAGCGGCGGCCGGCCGCCGGCGAAATCAAGGCGGTCCGCACCGCGCTCAGCCAGATCGTCGGCTGAACGCAGCGGCGTTTCAGCCCGCGACGCGCTTGCGCGGCCGGCCGCCCTTGCGGCCGTTGGCGCGGGCGGCGGCAGCCTTGGCGGGCGAGGTCGCCTGGCCGGCGCGGCGGGCCAGCTCCGCGGCCATCCAGGCGCGCGTGCCGAAGATGCCCATCAGCAGGCCGGGCACGGTGAAATCGGCGTCGAGCGCGGGCCAGTGCAAGCCGTAGCCTATCCCCATGATCTCGATATCGGCCAACTCGGCGTCGCTCGCCCGCGCCATTCCCTGCAGCGAGCGCGCCGGAAAAACGAAGCTGCAGCCGTTGGTCAGTTCGACCACGACGCGGCCGGTGCGCCGATCGTAGCGGGCGCTGCTGGCCTGTGGCTCGGTGGCCGCACGACGCCGGCCCCTCGCCAGGGCGCGATCGATGTCGCGCTCGATTTGACGATCAATCTCGGCCCTCGCCCCGGGCTTAGCCATTCCACCCTTATTAGCCACGGCGATCCTCCGAACCGTGAATGCGACGCCAGGCCGCCAACAGCTTGGCGTGCCGCGCCCGCGTCTCCAGCACCGCCCACCGCAAACTCGCGCGATCGAAACCGCGAGCCCAGCTGAGTAAAGGCAATCCACCCGAGGGCCCGAGCAGAATCTTCGCCTCGGCGCCCGCCGAGAAGACGTGAACATGAGGCGGTCCGTGATCCTCGAGATAGATCATGAAACGCAGGCTCCCGGCATAATGGACAGTCGGCATGAACATAACCCATCTGATGGGTTATTCAAGTACCCATCAGATGGATAGTGGATTGCTATACCCATAAGTAAAGCAACCTACACGTGCTTCTTCAGCCCGGCATCTTGTCGATGAACCCGACCACCGATGCCAGCCGCCCATCCGGCGCCAGGGTGCAGAAATCGACGCCCTCGATGACCGTCGGACCCGAGGCGGGGCCGAGCGACCAGGTGAAGCGCAAGGCGCCGTTGTGGGCATCGACCTTAGAAGTGCGCTTGAGCACGAAGCCCGGGAATTTGGCCTGCACGCCCGCCAGCATGGCATCGATCCCGGCGGGGCCGTCGCTCGCCATCACCGGATCGCGGTAGGTGCCCGCCCCGGCCCAGGCCACGGCGATGCCGGCGCGGCGGCGGGCGGGATCGGTCTCGTTCCAGGTGGCGACGTAGGTATCGGCGATCGCCTCCGGCGAGGGGGCGGCGGTGACGGCTTCAGGCGTGGCGGCGGTTTGCGTGGACATGGCTTCCTCCTGCGGATGGTTGACCCATGTGGAGGAAAGCGCGGGACGGGGGCGGGAGGCGATTGTCTGGGAGGTAATGAGGGCGTTATGCGTTCATTGGTTCTTGCGGCCCTGTTCGTCTCGCGCCTAGGGTCTTCGCCTTCCTCACAATCGAACAGCGGAGGACCCCATGGCCGAATTCGAGAAGCGACTGGCGTGCGTCATCAATGCCGACGGCACGATCGCCCGGGGCTACATGATCGAGCGCTGCGAGCTGCAGGGCGAGAACCGCTACCTCATCACCTGGAAGGTGGCGCTGCAGGGCGAGGCGAAGACCAATTTCGCCGGCACCATCGGCAGCAGCCTCGATGAGGCCGTGGCGCCGGGCCTGATCACCGTCGGGCTGGCGAAGGATCCGCACCAGATGCAGGTCCATACCTACGATCCTAGGGCCGCGCCGGCGAAGCGGCCGTTTCATATCGCGGTGTTCAGGGATTAGGGGCGGAGGTGTTCTGACCCCCTCCGCCGCGTGAGACGCGGCACCTCCCCCGAGACGGGGGAGGAGGAGAAGGACGATTGCGTGCGTTACCGCTGCGTGGTCGAGTCCGGGTCGCTCGGCGGCTCGAGATTGTTGTCGGGCTGGAACTGCAGGAACAGGAAATAGAGGATCAGGGCAGCCACGCCCCACAGCAGCCAGGTCGAGAGCGTGGCCTTCCTGGCCGGTCCGGCAGCGGCGCCCGGGGCAGCGCTGGAGTCGGCGCCGGAGTCGGCGGCGGAGCGCGCGGCGGCGGGGCGCGCGGCCGGCTGCTGGAGGGGAGCCGAGCTGTGGCCGGGCAACAGGCCGGCCAGGCGCGTGGCGATCGCCTCGGCGTCGGCGGCCTTCCAGTTGCCGCCCGGTGACATGGCGGGCAGGCGGGCGAGGGCGGCGGCGAGCGCGGTGACGGCGACGTCGCGCGGCAGGTCGGCGAGGCGGGCGGCCTCCTGCCACGGGTCGATGCCGAGGCGGGTGAGCGCGGTCAGCACCGTGAGCATGATGCCGTTGGCCTCCTCGCCCACTTCGGCATGGAGGAAGCCGTTGTAGGCGGAATGGCCGAGGGAATATTCCGGTCGCAGGGTCATTTGGCGGAGGCCTCCGTGCAGCCGATGGGGGATGGCCGGCCGGTATCCGTTAGATGGGCCTTCGCCGGCGGTTCACCAAGGACAATCGGCCCCCCCCCGCACGCGCCGGACTTGCGCCAGCCTTGCGCCAGATCAAGGCGCCGGGAGACCGGGGCGGTTTTGCTGAGGCACGATGCGGAACTTCATCTTTCGCTGCCCGGCGACGGGCTACAATGTGCAGGGCACGCACGACAGCGGCGGCCAGCCATTGCCGACCTATGTCTCGCAGAACTGCCTCGCCTGCCGGGCCGTCCATCTGGTCAATCCGGCCACCGGCAAGCTGATGGCCGAGGAAGTGCGGCGGCCCGTTCCACCGACTTGATGCGCCGACCTGATCCGCTGCTGCGTCGGCCGGTTGCATTCGCGTCCGACATTCATCTACACTCACCATGCGGAAAGATGGAGAGGCAGCATGAAGCGGCGCGATCTCATGGCATGGGCGGCCATCGGCGGCGTGGGTCTCGTGGCCGGTCCGGCGCGGGCGCAATCGCTCACCTGGGAAGAGGTCGCGGGGCCGAACGGGCGCTATCGCCTGGAGATGCCGAAGGGATACCGGCACCGCACGGTGCCGCAGGCCGGCCGCGGCACCAGGCAATCCTACCTGATCGAGCTCGGCGGCAATTTCGCCATGGAGCTGATGATCTACGATTACGAGCAGAACGACCAGGACCGGCCGCCGGACGATCTCTATTCACAACTGCTGGCCGCCGAGTCGCTGGTCAAGCGGCGCTGGCCGGGCGCCCGGGTGCTGGAGCAGAAGGACCTGCAGCTCGGGCCGGCGCAGGGCCGCGGCTTCGTGCTCGCCATCGACGGCGGGCAGAAGGTGCTGGCGGCGCGGATCTACTATCTCAATGCGCGGCTCTACGAGCAGGTCGCCATCGTGCCGGCGGCCGATCGCAACAGCCCGGTGCTGGCGCGGTTCATGAACTCGCTCAGCATATCGAGCTGAGGCGGCCTACTCCGCCGCCTTGATCTGTTCCTCCAGCATCGGCCGGATCGGCGCGTCGGCGGGCAGCAACGCCAGCAGCGTCCGCCAGCGACGCAGTGCCGCCGGCCTGTCGCCGGCCGCCAGCGACGCCGCCCCGAGATAGAACAGCGCCAGCGCGTTGCGCGGCTGGGCCTTCTCCAGCCGCTCCAGCAC
>CALDNT010000255.1 GCA_937915145.1 uncultured Reyranella sp. | reverse complement strand
TTCCGATCAATCGTGGTCATGGAAATCGTGCTGGGCATCGACAACCTGATCTTCATCTCCATCCTCACCAACAAGTTGCCGGAGCATCAGCAGTCGAATGCCCGGCGGCTCGGCATCGGCCTCGCCGTGTTCATGCGATTGGCCTTGCTCGGGACGGTAGCCTTCATCGTTCAGCTCACGCAGCCCCTGTTTACCCTGTTGGACCATGCCTTCTCGTGGCGTGATCTGATCCTGATAGCTGGCGGCCTGTTCCTGATCTGGAAGGCGACGACGGAGATCCACGACACCGTGATGGGCGGCGGGCACGCCGCCGAGCCTTCGGCTGTCGGCGTGGCCCGCCTCTCCTTCGCCGCTGCCATCGGGCAGATCCTGGTTCTCGACATCGTATTCTCGCTCGACAGCATCATCACCGCCGTCGGCATGACTGACCACCTGCCGATCATGGTGACGGCCGTGGTGGCGGCCGTCGGCGTGATGCTGCTTGCCGCCGATCCGCTGGCACGCTTTATCGGCAACAACCCGACCATCGTCATGCTGGCGCTGGGCTTTCTGCTGATGATCGGCGGCGCCCTCATGGCCGAAGGCATGGGGGTAAAGATCCCCAAGGGCTACATCTATGCAGCCATGGCCTTCTCGGCACTGGTCGAGGGGCTGAACATGATGGCCCGCCGCCGCCGACAGCGCTGAGGGTTTGCGCCGGTCTAGGACTTGGGCGCCGGTCCCCAAAGCTGTTCAAGCCGCCGGTCGCGCCCGCAGTTCCAGCGATAGAAGCTGTAGCTCACGGAATTCCTTCGGTAGTAGTCTTGGTGATAGGACTCAGCCGAGTAGAATTTCGTGGCCGGCAGGATTTCCGTCACGATGCGTCCCGGCAGCTTGCCTGACTTCACCAGCGCCGCCTTCGATGCCTCGGCCGCCGCGCGTTGGGCGTCATCGGTGACGAAAATGGCGGAGCGGTATTGCGGACCCTTGTCGCAGAACTGGCCCGTCGCATCGAGCGGATCGATGTTGCGCCAGAACACTTCCAGCAGCCGCGGGTAGCCGATCTTTGTGGGGTCGTATTCGACCTTGATCGCCTCGTAGTGACCGGTGCGGCCGGACGACACCTGCTCGTAGGTCGGGTCGGCACTGGTGCCGCCGGTGTAGCCGGGGATCGTCGCCAGGACGCCGTCGAGCTTGTCGAAGGGCGGCTCCATGCACCAGAAGCAGCCGCCAGCGAAGATCGCGACGGCACGGGTCTGCGCATGCACCAGCGTCGACGCCAGCAGCGTCAGCAGCGCGGCGATGACGGCGAGCCGCTTCATGAGCTTGCCCCGGTCGACTTGAAGGTCATTGCAACGCCGTTCATGCAATAGCGCAAGCCGGTGGGCGGTGGGCCGTCGCCGAAGACATGCCCAAGATGGCCGCCGCAACGGCTACAGTGGACCTCCGTCTGCCGGAAGAACAGGAACGTCTCGGGACGCGTACCGACGGCGCCCTCGAGCGGGTGCCAGAAGCTCGGCCAGCCGGTGCCGCTGTCGTACTTGGTCGCCGAGGCGAACAACGCCAGATCGCAGCCGGCGCAATGGAACGTCCCGGAACGCTTTTCGCGGTCGAGCGGACTGGACCCGGCGCGCTCGGTCTTGCCCCGGCGCAGCACGGCGTACTGGTCAGGCGTCAGGCGGCGCTGCCACTCGGCATCGCTGTAGCTGACGGCGAACGTGCCCGTCGGAGTCGCCGCGGCAGATCCTGCCATGGCCACGACGGAGGCAGTTCCACCAAGGGTAAACAGTCGCCGATTGAACGCGGTCATGAATGTCGCTCCTTCCTGCGGCAGGCTAGCAATATGTGGAGGGGGCCTTGCATCAACGCCGCTCACTTTGTCGTGCGATCTGCGGAGCGGCGGTCTAGTCTTTGGGCCATGAAACTCAAGGATCAGGTCGCCATTGTCACCGGCGGCGCCTCCGGCATCGGTGCTGCTTCTGCCCGCCTGTTTGCAGCCGAAGGCGCAAAAGTAGCGCTGGTCGATCTCGACGAGGGTGGGATGGGGCAGGTCGCGGCCGACATTGATTCGAAGGGCGGGCAGGCGCTCACCATCGCCGCCGACGTGAGTTCCGATCCGCAGGCGCGCGCCGGCGTCGCGCAGGTCATGGAGAAGTGGGGTCGCATCGATGTGCTGCTGACGGCGGCGGGCGCCTCGACCGGCGGCACCGTCGACACGATCGAGGAGGCGGCATGGGACCGCACCTTCGCCATCAACGTGAAGGGCACCTACCTTTGGATCCACTACGCCATCCCGTCGATGATTGCCGCCAGGTCGGGCGCCATCGTCACCATCGGCTCGCAACTCGCGCAATCGAGCCCAGGAAAGAACGCAGCCTATATCGCCTCCAAGGGCGCCATTGCCTCGTTCACCAAGACCATGGCAGTCGATCATGCGGCGCAGGGGATTCGGGTCAATGCGCTGATGCCGGGTGTGATCGACACGCCGATGCCGGCCAGGTCGCTCAAGCGCTATGCCGATCCCGAGGCGATGCGCACCTTCTGGAAGCATCGCCACCCCATGGGCCGCATCGGTCAGCCCGAGGAAGTCGCAAAGGCGGCACTGTTTCTTGCCAGCGACGACTCGTCCTTCATCACCGGGACGCTGCTGTTCGTCGATGGCGGCTGGACGGCGCAGTGAGCGCGGCGAGCGATCCGGCGCTTTGCCTACGGTGACAGAAGGAGCCTTCATGCTGCGTCTGCCCTACCACCATCGCTACCCCTACTCGCCGATCGTCGAGCGCCCTGACTATTCCTGGCCCGACGGCAGGCGGCTGGCGGTCTATCTCGGCCTCAACATCGAACACTTCGCCTTCGGCGCCGGCGAAGGCCACCTGCTGACGGTTGCCGGCACGCCGCCCGATCCGCGGACCTTCGCCTGGCGCGACTACGGCAACCGGGTAGGCGTGTGGCGCTGCCTGGAACTGTTCGACGAGCTCAACCTGCCGGCGGCCCATCTCATCAACACCGCGGTGTTCGACCATGCGCCGCAGATCGTCGATGCGCTGAAGGCCCGCGGCGACGAATTCATCGGCCATGGCCGGACCAATGCTGAACGCCACGGCCATATGTGGGAGGCCGACGAGAAGCGCTTTCTCGAAGAAGTGCGCGACGCCATCGAGAAGGCGTCGGGCAGGCGGCCGCGCGGCTGGATGGCGCCCTGGATGGCGTCGACCCATCATACGCCCGACCTCCTGAAGGAAGCCGGCTTCGATTTCCTGATGGACTGGCCTGCCGACGACCAGCCGCTCTGGATGAAGACGCGCTCGGGACCGCTGATGAGCGTGCCTTATCCGATCGAGATCAACGACAGCCCGCAAATCCTGGTGCGCCACCACACGCCCGAGCAGTTCCGCGACTTCATCATCGGCCAGTTCGAGGAGCTTCTGCGCCAGTCGGCCAAGCAGCCTCTGGTGTGCGGCATCGCGCTCCACACCATGATCGTGGGCCAGCCCTATCGCCTCAGGATGCTGCGCGAGGCGCTGCAGCATATCGCCAGTCACCCGCAGAAGGACAAGGTATGGTTCACCCGGCCCTCGGCGATCTACGACTATTGCGCGGCGCTGCCCAAAGGCACGATGCCGGCGGCCTGAGGAGACGGTCTTGAGCGAAACCATCCGCCTCGGGTGCGGCGCCGGCTTCTCGTCCGACCGCCTCGGCCCCGCCGTCGATCTCGCCCAGAGAGGCGCCCTCGACTATCTCGTCTTCGAATGCATAGGCGAGCGCACCATGGCCTTTGGCCACCGCGACCGCATGCTCGACCCCTCGCGTGGCTACAACCCGCAACTCGGTGCACGCCTGCGCGCCGTCCTGGGGCACTGCCGGGCAAACGGCACGCGGATCGTCACTAATATGGGAGTCGCCAATCCGCGTGCCGCCGCTGCCCTGGCCATCTCTATCGCCCGTGAACTCGGGCTAGATGGCCTCAAGGTCGCCTGCATCGAGGGCGATGACGTCGGCGGCTTGGTCGACGCTGACACGGCGTTCATGGACCATCCCGGTACTGTCGGGGATGTCGGCCTGCGCATGGTCGGGGCCAACGTCTATCTCGGCATCGATGCCCTGCTGCCGGCGCTCGAGGCCGGCGCCGACGTGGTGATCGCCGGGCGCATCGCCGATCCGGCGTTGTTCCTGGCGCCGCTGGCGCATCGCTTCGGCTGGGCGCCCGACGACTGGACCGCACTGGGCCGCGGCACGCTCGCCGGCCATCTGATGGAATGCGGCATGCAGATCACCGGCGGCTACTTCGCCGATCCCGGCTTCAAGGACGTGCCGCGGCTCGCCGATTGCGGCTTTCCGATCGCCGAAGTCGGCGCCGACGGCGGGTTCGTCGTCACCAAGCTCGACGATACCGGTGGCTGCGTGACGCCGGCCACTGTGAAGGAGCAGCTGCTCTATGAAGTGCACGACCCCACGTCCTACCTAACGCCCGACGTCACCGCCGATTTCAGCCGCGTCGGCATCGAGCGAGTGGGCCACGACCGCGTCCGGGTGACGGGTGCATCCGGCCGCGCCCGGCCGGAGAAGCTGAAGGTCACGGTCGGCTTCGATGGTGGGTTCCTGGGCGAGGGTGGCGTTAGCTACGCCGGCCCCAACGCCCGCGCCCGGGCCGAACTTGCCGCCGACGTCGTGCGCCAGCGCTTGACCCGCCGCAACGGCTTCGGCGGCGATCTGCGCGTCGACCTGGTCGGGCTGAATTCGCTGCATGCCACGGCCCAGGTGCCGGCCGGCGCCAGCGAGGACATCCGGCTGCGTGTGGCGGTCCGTTCCACCGAGCGCGACGACGTCGATTTCATGCTGTGGGAGGTCGAATCTCTGCTGTGCTGCGGGCCGGCCGGCGGCGGTGGCTATCGCGGCCAGGTCACGCCCTGCGTCGTCACCCATTCGACCCTGATTGCACGCGACCTCGTGCGGCCCACCTTCGAGATGTTCGCCGCATGAGCACGCCGCGCCGCATCCACGACATTGCCCACGCCCGTGCCGGCGACAAGGGCAACACCTCGAACATCTCGGTCTGGGCCTACAACCCTGCCGACTATCCGCTGCTCAAGCAGCAGCTCACGGCCGAGCGGATCAGGCGGGCCTTCCCCGGTCTCTTCACCGGCGGCGTCACCCGCTACGAGATGGATCATCTGTACGGCCTCAATTTCGTCCTGCTGGACGCGCTCGAGGGCGGGGTCAACACCTCGCTCAATCTCGACTCGCACGGCAAATCGTTCAGCTATCTGATCCTCGGGCTGCCGATCGACGAGTGACCGCGTCGAGATCAAAGGAGCAGTTGCGCCATGACCAGGACCAGGCCGAGTGTGGCGATGTTCCAGCTGAAGGTGCGCAGCCAGGGAATGCCCCAGGCATACAGCGGAAGAAAGGCCGAGCGGCCGCCGATATAGAGCAGCACTCCGGCAGTGCTCGCAACGCCGCTCCGCTCCAGAAGGTGGCCCATGAGCACGGCGGCGACGAAGACCGGAAACGTTTCGAGAAAGTTTCTTTGGGCGCGGTCGAGCCGGCCGGCAAGTCCCGCCGGGCGCAAGTCCTCGTCTCGCGGGCCGACGGTGTAGCGATTGCCGACCTGCGCCTTGAAGCAGAAGGAGGCGGCCGTCAGATGCAGGAGCGCAAGCACCATCGCGGCAAAAAGGCAGCCCATTTCCACCGACATGCTCGCCTCCTCGTTCGCATGCCGGCACCCCGGCAAATTCGGCACGGCGCCCGGCAAGCAGGTGCCGGCCCGCTGCCTAGTTGCTATAGACTGCCTTCTCGAAGGCGTAGAACAGCGGTAGCGATTTGCTGTCGGCAAAGGGCAGGATCTGCGTCACGTAGACGCCGCCCACGCCCTTCTTCTGGTCGATCCAGTAGTAGGTGTTGGCGAGGCCGGCCCAGGCGAGGCTGCCGGCCGAACGGCCGGTCGGCGCCTCGGCATTGTTGATCATGAAAGAGAGGCCCCACTGCTTGTCGATGCCGGGAAAGAATTCGGCGTCGTTCGACAACGGCGGTATCGCGGTCTTGAGCAGCGTCACCTTGGTCGCGCCCATGGCGTTCTTCGACATGGCCGCCACTGTCTCCGGCTTCAGCACTGCCTGGCCGCGGTCGGACCTTCCTTCATTCAGCATCATGCGAACGAACTTGAGATAGTCGCCGGCCGTGGCATAGAGCCCGCCGCCGCCCATCTCGAACTCGGGCGCCTGCGGAATTTCGAGCGCCAGGTCCGGCGCCAGTGTGCCGTCCGGGCCGCGGTGATGGATCTTGGCCAGGCGCTCGCGCATGGTGGGTGTGATGAAGAAGCCGGTGCTGTCCATGCCGAGAGGTCCCAGCAGTTCATCGCGGAAGTACTGGCCGAGCTTCTTGCCGCTCACGGCCTCGACCATCTTTCCCGCCCAATCGATGTTGATGCCGTAGTCCCAGCGGTCGCCGGGATCGAACAGCAGCGGCGTGGTCAGCGCCTTGTTTTCGCAACCCGTGATGCCGGGCACGCCCATCGCTTCCTGGTATTTTCCGATGTCGGCATTCCAGATCTCGTAGGAGAAGCCCGCGGTGTGGGTAAGCAGATGGCGCAACGTGATGTCGCGCTTGGGCTTGCGGGTCTTGGGCTTGCCTGCCGCGTCGAAGCCCTCGAGCACGCCGACTTCGCCGAGATAGGGGATCACGGCCTTGGCGGGCGCGTCGAGCGAAAGCTTGCCACGTTCGACCAGTTGCATGGCGGCGGCGCCGGTGATCGCTTTGGTCATGGAGGCGATCCAAGCCACGGTGTCGGGTGTCATGTCGGCGTCTTCGCCCAGTACCCGCTTGCCGAAGGCCGCCTCGTAGGTGGTGCCTTTGCGGTCGGTCGCCACCGCGACCACGCCTGGAACGTCTCCTTTGCTCACCGCTTCCTTCAGAACTTTGTCCGCTTGCGCTTTCATAGCGTTCCTCCTGGTTGTGGCGTCAATCCATCAGCCTATCAGGGGCTGCCCATCGTCAGGTTTGGCAGGAACGTGACGATGCCCGGGAATAGAGTGAACAGCCCGACACAGGCAAAGTCCATAAGGACGAACGGCCAGACATTACGGAAAATCTGCTGTAGCGGGATGTCCGGTCGTACGCCGTTCACGACGTAGCAGTTGAGACCGACCGGCGGCGTCAGCAGTCCGACCTCGACCATCTTGACGACGATGATGCCGAACCAGATCGGATCGAAACCGAGCTTGCTCATGACCGGGAAGATCACCGGCAGGGTGAGCAGCAGCATGCCGATACCGTCCATGAACATGCCGAGGACGGTGTAGAGCACGATCACGAACAGCAGCACCAAGTAGGGCGAGACGCCGATGGCGACGATCCAGTCGGAGAAGGAGCTGGAGACGCCGGCGAAGGCCAGGAACCGCACGAAGATCAGCACGCCCCAGATGATCGAGAAGATCATCACCGTGAGCTTCACCGTATCGAGCAGCGAGTCGAGCAGGCCGCGCCCGGAAAGCGAGCGCTTGAGCAGCGCCATGACGAACACGATGAAGGCACCCAGCGCGCCGACTTCGGTCGGCGTTGCCCAGCCGGTGTACATGCCGCCGATCACCGCGCCGATCACGAAGACGATCGGCAGCGCGTCGGGCAGCGTGACGAATCGCTCGTGCCACGAGATACCGGGGACCGCTTCGCCGAGCGCCGGGTTGATCTTGAAGCGGATCACGATGATCGAGGCGTAGAGGATCGCGGAGATGAGGCCGGGAATGAATCCGGCCAGCAGCAATCCGCCGATCGAGGTCTCGGTGATGATGCCGTAGACCACCATGATGGCCGATGGCGGAATGAGCGAGGCGAGCGTGCCGCCCGCGGCGACGACGGCGGCGGCGATGCCGGGCTGGTACTTGAAGCGCAGCAGCTCGGGGATGGCGATGCGCGAGAATACCGCCGCGGTGGCGGTGCTGGCGCCCGAGACGGCGGCGAAGCCCGCTGCGGCGAAGATGGTGGCGACGGCCAGCCCGCCCGGCATCCAGCCGAGCCACGCGCGGGCGCAGCGATAAGCGCCCTGGACGATGCCGGCGTGGTGCGCCAGATGGCCGATCAGGATGAACAGCGGCAGGACCGACAGCGCGTAGTTCGTGGTGTCCGAATAGGGCACGTGTCCGGCGATGCCGACCGCCTTGTCGAAGCCGCGCAGGATCCACAGGCCGACAAAGCCGACAAGGCCGGCGGCGACGAAAATGCGGACGCCGGAAATGATCAGCACGGTGAGCGCCACCATGCCGAGGATGCCGATGGTAATTGGCTCCATCAGGCGTCCTCAACGACGTGGGCAGGGATAGGTACGGCGATCGGCTCGGCGTCGGGATCGGCCACCAGTCGGATATAGGCCCAGAGCTCAAGCGCGATGCGGACGGCAAGGATTGTAAACCCGACGACCGGTACCAGCTTCGAGGGCCAGGTCGGCCACTGCGTGTTGATTGTCG
>CALDNT010000254.1 GCA_937915145.1 uncultured Reyranella sp. | reverse complement strand
CACGGCCGGGATCGCCGGCGAGGTCGGCATACTGCGCGAACAGCGGCATGAGCTCTGCCTCGGGCGGCGGCACTTTCCTGCGCGCCAGCGCGATGCCGTAGAGCAGACCGACGATGCTCTTGGAGACCGAGCGCAGGTCGTGCAGCGTGTCGGCGCCGAACGCGACCTCCCCCAGGGCGTGGCCGCGGCGGCGATCATCGCCCGTGAAGTAGCGCTCCACCACCAGCCGACCGCCACGCGTCACGACCACGCCGTGAACGTTCCAGGCTCGCTTGTCGGCGACGAGCTTGTCCAGACATTCGGCAAGGTCGGGAGCGAAGCCCGCATCCTCCGGTGAGGCGGCAGCCCGGCCCGACATCATCGTCCGCCCGGCGTAACCCTGCCGAAGGCACCGCTCACACGGCCGTTCCAGCCGTACCCGACATAGCCCCCGACGGCGTCGTAGAGATAATCGAAACCCTCGAAGAACATGCGGCCGGTATTCACGAAGACACCAGGATCGCGCACGACCTCGACCTTTTCGGGATGCAGCGGATTGGCCCGGTCACCGGTCGTGAACTCATAGAAAGCCGTGGCGGCACGCCCACCCGGCAATCCGATCGCGATCCTTGTGCCCGCCGGCGCCCGCGCACCTGGGATCAGCGCAGTACCGGGCGGCGGCGACAGGAACATGTAGCTGATGCCGGTATCGACCAGGCTGGTGCCGGTCGCGGTCTGGCCGTCGACCGACACGGTAAGGGGTGCTGCGTTCCATTGCGGCAGGCCCGACGCCGAGACGGTGCCCTTGGCCGAGAGCTTCACGAAGGCGAAATTTCGCGTGAGCGCCGTGTTCATGCCGAGATGAATACCGGTCCGGGTGACGATGTAGCCTGGGCGTATCGAACTTGCCGAGGCGCCGGAGCCCAGCGACACGAGATTGACGAATGGATTGCGCGGCGCGGACGCCGCCGGACCGCTGTCGGTTCCCTGGGCGGCGGCGCGGTCGAAACCGATGCCCATGAAGGCCACGCCGCGCGGACGCGGATCGGGCGTACAGTCGCGGGCGTTGCGCAGGCAGGTGATGCTGTCCACCCGCAGCACCTGCACGCGCGCGGTCGCCGCCGGCCGGTCGTCGTTGAGAAGGATCTCGACATCGGTGGTGTGGTGCGTGCCGTGCAGGACGCGCCCACTGCTGTTGTAGACGATGCGGCCTGGCCCGTCGTTGGTGTCGCCCGGTCCCGGCACATAGTGCTCGGCGGCCACGACGATCCCGGTCGAACCGGTATCCATGCCGAAGCGGCGCGGCGCCGCGCCCTTCAGCTTCAGGCGAATTTCGGGTACGTGCTCGGCGCGGATCGGGCCGTTGGCGAAGGGAATTTCGATCGTTGCGAGGCCGCCATAGGCCTCGGGTTGCGCCGCGGCCGGTCCGCTCGCCAGCAGACACGCCACGAAGACCGGGATGTACTTCATCGCATCCACGTCTCCCGCAACGGACCATCGTGCCCGTACAGCGGATCGGCGCGCGGCAACGGGACGGCAGCGACCGCCGCGACGGCGCTCGCGTGGTCGATCTGCCCTGGACGCTTCTGGTCGAAGCCGCAATTGTCGGGATAGGCGCCAACCACCAGCAGATCGGCGCTGGCGGACACGCGACGGTGCCCGGTGCCGGCCGGCAGCACGACCACGTCGCCCGCCTCCACGTCAAGTTCCAGGCCGCGGGTGCCGCCAAACTGAACACGCGCGCGACCGCGGGCGATGCCCAACACCTCGTGAGTCCGGGTATGAAAATGCAGGAAGTCGTAGATGCCGTTGCGCCACCCATGTCCCCAGCTTTGCGCGCCAAACGCATTCTCGAACAGCGCCGCCGGGTCGGTAGCCCCCACGACCTCGACAGCACCGCGATAGACCAGCAGCGGCAGCGAAGGATTGTTCGGCGTTTCGCCATCGTCGTCGAAAAGGATTGCCTGCGGCGTAACCTGCCTTGCGGCTCGCATTCAACGCTCCCTCGTGGCGTATCGTCGACTTTCCTTAGCGCGAGTCCGCAGCGGAAACCAGACCGGCGGCACGCCCGATGGTGCTCGTCGCCAAAGGATAAGTCCCGCATAGTGCGCCATCAGCAGAGGAGCCGCCTGTGAGTCCCATCGAAGTCGCGCTGCTGACCTGCACCCTCATGCTTTTGGGTGCCGCCGCCGGCGCCCAGCTGCGTCGCGTCCTGCCGGGACATCACCTCAACGACCACGCCAAGGATATCGTCCGGCTGGGCACCGGGCTCATCGCCACGATGTCGGCCCTGGTGCTGGGCCTGCTGATCAACTCCGCCAGCAACGCCTATGAGGCGCAGCGCAACGAAGTGCGGCAGATTGCGACGAACCTGATCCTGATCGACGAACTCCTGGAGCGATACGGACCGGAAGCGCAGCCGTTGCGCAAGCTGCTTCGCGGCAGCGTCGAGCCTCTGGTCACGGCACTCTGGGGCGAGGCCGGCAGGCCTCCCTCGAAGGACATGCCGCATAATCCGGACGGCCATGCCGCGCGCGCCTTCATCGCCATGCACGAACTCGCTCCGCAAACCGACCTCCAACGCTCCATCCAGAGTCAGGTCATCCAGACCACCATCGCGACGCAGAGATCGCGCCTGATGCTGTTCGAGCGTTCGCACGCCGCCATACCGGTGCCGCTTCTGGTCACTCTGATTTCCTGGCTGGTGATGATCTTCGTCAGCTTCAGCCTGTTCTCGCCGCTCAATCCAACCTCCATGGCGGCCCTGCTGATCATCGCCCTGTCGGCATCCAGCGGGATTTTCCTGATCCTCGAGATGGGCCAGCCGTTCCACGGTCTCCTGCAGATATCGAGCCGTGCCCTCAGCACGGCGCTGGCGCCCCTGGCATCCTGACGGTCTGCATTGGGGCTTGCCTATAGTTTCGAAAATATGTGAAGTTTCGATACTGTGGCAGTCATTCGCGACCGCCGAACCAGGATCTGACAAAAAGCGGCGCTCAAGCCGACAGCACAGGAGGAAACGATGCCGACAAGTTTCAAGCGCCGGACTCTGCTCAGCTCCATCGCGATGGTGGCCGGTGTGCCCGCCATCGGGTACGCCCAGGCGGCCTTTCCTTCCAAGCCGATACGCATCGTGCACGGCTACGGGCCGGGTTCGAACCCCGACACCATCGCGCGCCTGGTCTCGCCCAGTCTGATGGAGACGTTGGGCCAGAGCGTCATCGTCGAGCCCAAGCCCGGCGCCGGCGAACGCATCGCGGCGCAATACGTCATGAGCCAACCGGCCGACGGCTACACGCTCTACCTGATCACCGGCGGCGCCAACGTTATCAGCGCCACCGATTCCCAGGTCCCCTTCAACACGCTCAGGGATTTCTCCTACGTCTCGCTGCTGACCCAGTTTCCGTTCGCTTTCTTCACCGCGGCCGATTCGCCATACCGCACGCTGAAGGACCTGCTTGCCGCCGCGCGCAAGAACCCGGGCAAGCTCAACTATGCTCACAGCGGTGTCGGCAACACGCTGCATCTCGCCGTCGAACTGATGAAGGCCAAGGCCGGGGTCGAGATCGAAGCGGTGGCCTACAAGGACACCGGCCAGCAGATTGCCGACGTGATCGGTGGCCGCATGGACGTGGCGATCAGCACCTTCACGAGCTACAACGGGCCGCTCCGCAACGGTCAGGTTCGCGCGCTCGCCGTGACGTCCAAGCAGCGCTGGCCCTTCAATCCCGACGTGCCGCCTGTCGCCGACGATGTACCGGGCTACGAAGTGATCTCCTGGCTCGGCCTCGCCGCGCCCACCGGCCTTCCGGCCGATATCGCCGACAAGCTTGCCGCCGCGGCGAAGATCGCGGTGGCGCAGCCGAACGTGACGAGCAAACTGCAGGGCCTGGGCAACGAGGCGCACTCCAGCACCCCGGCCGAGTTCCGCGCCAGGATCGAGGCCGACTACGCCAAGTGGAAGCCGCTCGCCAAATTCGTAGCGCAATAGACGGCAAGCACCTGACGGACCGTTGAACCTCTCAGTCCCAGGCGGCGTCGACGATGCGGTTGTCCTCCGACAGGACCAGCGTCAGGCGGTTCGGGTCGAAAGCATAGTTCGGCAGCCCGTCGGTCGGCTTGATGATGCGCAGCTTCCACGGCAGGTCAGCTTCCCGCACCAGACTGTCGGAGGCTGCACCGGCCGGCGCGGTGGCGCCCTTTGCGACGAAATACTTGCCGAGGCAAGAAGCGCAGTCGGCCTTTGGGGTGGCGCCCTCGATGTATCCTGGAACTGTCTTCAGGACGATTGCATTGCTGGCTGAACGCACCCGGACGCCCTTGTAGGGATGTCCTGCGGCCACTGGCAACAACGCCTCGAAGGCCATGAATGCGCCGAGCGGCGCGGGACTCGCCGGTACGACACCTTGAAATATCAGGTCGAGAATGCCGTCCACCGGTTCGCCGCGCGTGATCGGCACCAGGTGCGGCGCCCCCCAACCGGACGACGTTACCACGCCGCGAGCGCGGACGATGTCGAGGCCGCCGCCATGCGTCGAACGCAGAACCTCGACGCTGGTCACCAGCAGGACCGGCCATGGAACCATTTCCGAGGGCGAGGGTGGCGGCGCGTCCTGACCGTAGCCGGCGGCAGGCGGCTTGGCGCCAGTCGCAGGCTGCTGCGCCTGGACGCCAAGCGCCCAGGTCGCGGCGAAGTAGCAAACAACGGCGAAGAGCAACGATCTGGTCATGGCATCCTCGGTGGCGACGCCGGTTGGGCGGCGAGTTGGGCGATGGTGGAAAGACCGTCTGCGGTCCAGTTTTGCTCGAGCGTGTCGTAGGCTTCCAGGATAAGGTCGGTCGGCACCATCTGGGTAAGCGTGCAGAACGACGTAGATGTGCTGTCGAACCTGCCGTTTTCGAACAGCTTGTTCACCGGCGCGCCGCCGCCGCACACCGAGAAATATTCGCATCCCGCGCGGCAGGCCTCGGTGCCTGCCTGTATGTCGCGCAGTAGCGCCGAGCCGAGGGTGTCCTCGTAGATCTCGCGGAGCGACCGGGTGTTGATGTTGCCGAGCAGGAAGTCGCCATAGTCGGCATTCTTGTAGCCGAGCAGCTCAGGGGAAAAACTCGAGATGTTGCCGTGGCTGTCGACATTGACCATGCCGAGCGGCTCGACTTGGATGTTGCGGGCACGCACGCCCTCCGGGCGGAAGACACGCGGCAGGGCGTGATCGATCTCGCGAACGAACCGGATGCGTCCGTCGGATCGCGCCAGATGCCAGAACTTTCGCAGGAACGTCTCGTAGCGCTGGCGCAACTCGGCACCCTGGAACAGGTCGGAGACGTAGTCGCCTTCCGATTCCTCGACATTGAAGCAGACATGGTCGATGCCCTCGGAAATGTAGAAGGCCAGCATCTCCTCAGGCATCTCCAGGCTCGCGCGCGACAGAACGGAGAGCGCATGGAACGGCCAGTTGGCGGCCTTGAGGCAGCGGATACCGGCAACCGTCCTGTCGAAGGTGCCGGCGCCGCTGCGGGTCTTGCGATGCGCGTCATGCAGTTCGCGCGGACCATCGATGCTGACGCCGACTCCAACCTTCCATTCCCGGAACAGATCACACCATTCATCGTCGATCAGCATGCCGTTGGTCTGGAACGAATGCTTCACGACAACAGCACCAGGTCCGTCCTTGGGTCTCAGCCGTTCGATCGTCGCAAAGGCCTCGCGATAGAACGCGACCGGCACGGCAAGCGGTTCGCCGGCATGCCAGAGCACCGTGATCTCCGGGTTGGTCCAGCCGGACGAAAAGAGTTCGGTGAAGAGTTTCGTCACCGTCGATTGAGCGATGACGTGCTTGTTGCTGCGATCGGGCAGGTAGCAGTAGGTGCAGTTGATGTTGCAGAAGGCGGTCGGCTGGATGATCACCATCTCGATTTCGGGTCGGCCTGCCGGCGCGCCCAGGGGAGAAAAGCTCTGCACGTCCCTACCAGTTATGCCAGCCGTTGCCCCAGCCGCCGTTGTGCCAACCACCGTTGTGCCAACCCCCATTGCCCCAACCGCCGTTATGCCAACCCCCATTGCCCCAGCCGCCGTTGTGCCAACCACCGTTATGCCAACCCCAGCCGCCGTTCCGCCAACCGCCGTTGCCCCACCACGCGAGCCGGGCTTCGGCGTCGACATCGACGGTCTTGCCTTCAACGATGTCGGATACGGAATTGCGGATGGCCTCGAGCCGGGCGGCAACGGCTTTCGATTTCGGCTGTGTGGCACGGTCCTCGCCGGACGACGCCGCAGCCACTGCATCGGCAGAGGCAAGCCCCACGGACAGACCGAGCACTCCGGCCGGCAGTAATGCAGCAAGAGCACGCAACGACCGACGATCCTGGGCCATGTCATTTCCCCCTCGGAGGAAACACGTTACTCGCAGTTTCGACAGGCTGACAAACGAAAATCACGAACTCGGGTCACGTGGTGACGCTGACTTCTACCCACATGCCCTGGAACGCATCGGTCATCCCGGTAAAGTTGCCGGCGACGGGCATCACCTGCCAGATGTCGCGGCCAACCGCGACCGGAATCAGGTTGAAGCCACCGACACTACGGTTGGTCGGATCGAATGTGATCCATCCGGCACCCGGGAGGTAGACCTCCGCCCAGGCGTGGGTCGAGCCCTCGCCATCGGAGCCTACGAAATCGCGGTCGGGATTGTAGAGGTAGCCCGAGATGATTCGTGCCCCGAAGCCGAGACTGCGCGCAGCTTCGACGAACAGGACGGCAAAATCCCGGCAGGACCCCACGCCAAGATCGAGCGTTTCGAGTGGCGACTGCGTCCCCTCGACCTCACGGCTTTGATAGCGAATCGTCCCCGACACTCCCGCACAAAGATCCTTGAGCAGTGCCAGCGTGTCGGTAGATTCGCCGCGCACGAACGCGCGGGCCCAGTTCTTCAGCACCTCGTCGGTGTCGACATATTGCTGCGACGCGAGCGCGCCGAGATCAGTCCACTCGTCGTCGGCATAGAGAAAGGGGTAATCGATTGCCGAGGCGGCAATGTCGAAGATCGGCCACGCGTCGGCGCCCAGGCTGAGTTTGCTGATGCTGTCGATCACGAGGTGGTCGGTCATTGCGCGGAACGTTGCCGTCGCGACGGCATTGCCGAAGACGTCGTGCGCCCAGCTGACCGACGCTGCCGGCCGTATCGTCACGTCGTTCGAAACCAAGCGAAGGTCGCGGCTCTCGCGCGGACGCAACATCAGCCGGTGCGGCCCCAGCTGCACCGGCTGATGATATCGGTAGGTCGTTCTGTGGCGGATCGTGAGCGCGATCATGGGTTGGCGCCCTCCAAAAAAGCAAAGGCCCCGCAACCTGGAGAGGCGCGGGGCCACCGGATGCTGCGCCGAAGCGCGGCATCCGTCGGGCTGGATCGAGTTACTCCTTCCGGCGTCCGGTTCGCCAGTACATCCGTGGTCGACCGGAGCGAAAGAAGCAGGCCGCCGTTGCCGGCGGCGTCACGATCAGCCGACGGCTTTGAGGTTGTCGGCCGACATTTTGCCGCTCCGACGATCGGCGACGAGCTCATACTCGACCTTCTGGCCCTCGTTGAGGCTGCCAAGGCCGGCGCGCTCGACGGCGCTGATATGCACGAAGGCATCGCTGCCGCCGTTGTCGGGCTGGATGAATCCGAAGCCCTTTTGAATATTGAACCACTTCACGGTTCCCGTAGTCATGGGAGAACCCTTTCACAATCATAGATGTAGATATGCTGGCCTTCCCGAAGGTAAGCCGTCGAATGCGCATTTTGTTTTCGGGGACAAGTGTTTGTGGCGCGGCGCCAACCGGAGTCGGGGCATGGCCAAGTCATCTGTACCGTCTATCGACTGTCCCCATATGGGCGTTGTGGGCGAGATTTGCAAGGGGGGCGTCCAGCCCGGCCTGCCGGATCATCTTGCCCTTGGCCCTTGTTCCGGGACGAGACGGTCCTCATCTCCTGGCCATCCTGGCGTTTCCACCGACTTTGCGGTCCAGAAAGCCCAAATGGATAATAGACGCGATCTTGGCCCTTCGGACGCCGCGCTTCAACAAGCGGTGAATTCGTTTGCCGCCCCCACGATCCGAATGAGTATCTTTCAGCTACTGACTTCATTTGGGCCGTTTCTCGCCGGCTGTGCGGCGATGTACCTTGTTTACCCGATCTCGCCCTTACTGACGCTCACGCTCAGTCTTCCGACCGGGGCATTGCTGGTTCGCGTCTTCATCGTTCAGCATGATTGCGGCCACGGATCCTTCTTCGCTTCGCGCGCGGCCAACACGGCGGTCGGACGGCTGTGCAGCCTGATCACCCTCACGCCCTTCGCCAACTGGCGTCGCCAGCATGCCGCCCATCACGCCAACTGGAACAATCTCGACCGGCAAAGTGCGGGCAGTGATATCTATTCCGCCTGCCTGACCGTGCGGGAATACCAGGCACTGACGCCGTGGCGACGATTTCTCTACCGACTGCCGCGCCATCCGCTGATTGCCAATATCCTGCTGCCGCCCCTGGTCTTCGTGCTGCTTTACCGCGTGCCCTTCGACACGCCACGGACGTGGACGCGCGAACGCTGGTCGGTCCATATGACCAACCTGGCTCTCGTTGCGTTGTTTGGAGTTCTGGTCGCCCTGCTGGGCTGGCGGGAGGTTCTTCTCGTACATCTGCCCGTAATGGTTGTATCTTCGATACTGGGCGTATGGCTGTTCTCTCTGCAACACCGGTTCGAGACTTCGCGTTGGGCCGGCAAGAGCGACTGGAGCTTCGTCGAAGCGGCGCTCGAAGGTTCATCGTACTTCAGTCTGCCACGGCCGCTGCAATGGCTGACCGGCAATATCGGCTTTCACCACGTCCATCATCTCAATCCGCGGATACCGAACTACAACCTGCCAGCGGCGCACGAAGCGGTCTCGGCCTTCCGATCCGTGCCAACACTGAAATTTCGCGCCGGTCTTCGCGCGACTCGCCTCACCTTGTGGGATGAACAACATGCTCGCCTCGTGCGATTTGCGGATGCCGAGTGATTGGACATTTTTGCTTTCATCGTGTAGGGTAATTCCACCGTCGATAGTGGCTATTGCCAAGGCGGTTTGACGATTAATTCGTCTTGGACTGGCCTTTGCAGCCAGCCTCCGTCCCGATCGTTGTTCTTCGAAGACACAGCTACGCCTTCGAGAATTGACTGAGAGTTGCCTGACGGTTTCGCTCCACCAATGCCGCGGTTTACCCACTGATCGTCGGCATCCGGGACGCATCCCCCAATCCAGCTGCGAGGTGGGCAGCTCTGGTCGCCGAAATTTGTGTCTCTGGCCCTCCATTGCCATGGACGTCGATCAGGCGGTCGCCCGTGAGGAGACATCATGAAATTTCCCCAGAACACCAAACCCGTCCTGTGGGGCGCAGCGAGTGGCGCTCTCGCATTGGCCATCGTCGGCTTCGCCTGGGGTGGCTGGATGACCTCCAGTACGGCGAGCAAACAGGTCGCCGCGGCCGCTCATGACGCCCACGTGATGGCATTGGCACCGATCTGCGCCGAGCGATTCCGCACCGATACCGACGCGGCGATGAACCTCAGCGAACTCAAGACCGCAAGCCGCTGGGATCGCCCACGCATCATTGAGGGCGGCGGCTGGGCAACGGTGGCCGGCGAGAAGTCCCCCGACAGTGATGTCGCGCGCGCCTGCGCCCGGATTCTTACCGACCCGCCGACGCCAAAGGCCTGATCGGCTAAGGCCTGATCGAAAGCCGGCGACCAGCAGCAGCGAATCCGTCGCCGGCTGGTCCATCCGCAATGCATCGCACGCGATGTATCAAATGGAACAACCCTGTCGTTGGACGCACCTGTCTGCAAGGTGTAGGGCTAATGTACCATCGCCCCCAAGCCAGTGGCTTGCGATGGCTGAGAGATGATCGCGCTCCCGCCGAAGATGGGAAGTGCACCGCCAAAGAACCGGCTGGTACCGCCGGTGCCGTTCCCGATCTTCCCGAACTCACTGATTGCCGGCCAAGTGCTCCTGCGAACGCCGGCTCGAAGGCCGCTCGGCGGCCATGAAAGGACATCTCATGAAATTGCCCGCAAACACCAATTCCTATCTATGGGGCGCTGCTCTTGGCGCCATTGCGCTCGCCGTCGTCGGCTTCGGTTGGGGCGGCTGGGTGACCGGCGGCACCGCGACCAAGAACGCCACCACGGCCGCCAGCGACGCCAAGGTTGCCGCCCTCGCACCGATCTGCGCCGTCCGCTTCCGCGCCCAGGACGATTCTGCGATGAAGATCGCCGAGCTCGCCAAAGCCAGTTCGTGGGAGCGCGGCAATGTCGTCGAAAAGAGCGGCTTCGCCACCATGCCGGGCAGCAAGACGTCGGATTCAGACGTCGCTCGGGCCTGCGCCGAGATACTTTCCAACCCGACGACGCCCAAGACCTGATCTCGAGGACTCCGCGCAGTTCATCTCCTCCCTCCTCCGTGCAATGGCGCCGCGCGGAGCGAGGGAGAGCGGAGCGCGGAAAGATCAGGGGCGGGTTATTGCCGCGACCATCGCCTCGCGCTCACGTTCGGTCTTGCTCTGCGCCACCTGCTTGCCGAAGCGCTCGAGATCGGAACCGCGCAGCGCGCCACGTCGGGTTTCCGGATGGTTGATGGGATTGACCGGCTTGCCATTGTCCAGCAACTCGAAATGCAGGTGCGGGGCAGTCGAGCGGCCGGTGCTGCCGACATAGCCGATGACGTCGCCACTCGACACGGTCGAGCCCGCCGCGACGCCCGGCGCGAAGCCGGCGAGATGGCCATACACCGTGGCCAGCGTGCCGGCATGCGCGATCCGGATCCAGTTGCCATAGCGGCCGTTGGGGCCGGCGCCGACAACCACGCCATCCGCCGCGGCATGGACCGGCGTTCCCGCCGGCGCCACCAGATCGACGCCCTCATGCATGAACAACGAGCGCGTGACGCGCGGTGCAGGCTGCCACGTACTGCCGCTCGAGCCACCATAGGCCGACTGGCCAGCCGATGACTTGCCGTATGACGACAGCCCCTGCGAGCCGCGGAGAACCGCCGTGGCGCCCGTTCCCGGCGTGTCGGAGGCGCTCCCGGTCGGAAGGCCCTGCAGTGGCGGGCGCCGCGGGCCGCCCATCGCCCAAGGCTTGTCCGCCGTAGGCGATGGCGGTGGTTGATCGAACGGATCGGCCCGCAAGCCAAAGCCCGAAGAAATCGAAATGACCTCGACCGGCAGGCGGATCGAAGGCGGTGTCGTCGCCTGGCCATTCACCTGCCAGAAGCGCTCGACCTTGTCCCGACCGCGAAACCGATGGAGCGCGACAGCACCATCACCCGCCGTCCGCAACTCGATCCACAGTACGCGGCCATCATCGAGCGGCATCCCTGCCGCCGTGAAGGTCTGTTCGTAACGGACGTGGAAACGGTCGCCATCCTGGATCGCCCAGCCAGCGTCAATTGAGCCCGCCAGGGCCTGCAGCACCTCCAACATCGCCGATGCCGGCACGCCAGCCGCAGCGGTCGACGCCTCAAGCGAACCGGTGATGGCTCCGTCGACGGCGATCTGGCGCACGAAGGGCAGCAGGTCATGTCGCCGCTCAGCGGCGATGTCCGCCACCCGCTCTTCCACGACGTGCTCCGGAGCAGTCGGCGTATCGTCAGCGCGCGCCGCCGCCATCGAGCCGATCAACAGCACGGCGACGAGTGCCACAGCAGGCGACGCCTTGTTCATGTCCGCAAGTTTACCGCATCTCGGGAACAGGCTTCCACGTCCTCGCGCGCCGCGCGGCCTCGGTGACTTGCGCAGGGGTCATGCGGGCGGCAAGCACTTTCCGGTCCTCGCTCGCCTGATCCCGGCGGTCCTGGTTCTTCGCCGTGTAGCGCTCGATGGCGAGCGTCAGCCACTTGTAGGCCTCGACATCGTCGTGCGGCGGAATGCCCTCGCCGAAACCGTACATGAATCCAATGTCATTCTGCGCCCGGGCATAACCCTGGTTGGCGGCACGCAGATACAGAGACGCCGCCTCGCGATGGTCGCGCGGTACGCCTTCACCGCTCCAGTACATGGCGCCCAGCAGCGTCTGCGCCTCGGCCTCGCCTTTGGCTGCCCAGACTTTCCAGATCCGGACCGCGGTCGCCATGTCCTTGCGCTCGTAGGCGCCGGCCGCCGTGCGCATCTGTTCCTCGTACGTTTGGGCCGTCGCAGGCCCGGCAGCGAACAGCAGAATCGCGACGATCGACAGCAGGTTACGGATGCTCATGGCGCCATCCTATTGCCCGCCACGTCAATTTCAATCACGCGATGGGCACTGGACACGGACACGGCTTCGATTCACTTGCCAACTATGGCGCGTTTTGCGCGCCAGGTTGGCCGGACCACCGAAGAGCCGCCCTCCCTGGATGCTACACCTGCGAACCGTCGGGGCGCGTCAGGATAAAAATGGCGACACCGGCGAGCACGGCTGTCTGTATCGCAATGATCCAACCCGGCACCGCCAACAGCCAACTCATAGCGAGAGAGAGCGCCATGACGGCAATTGCCGCCTGCTTGGCGCGGCGACCGATGGCGCCGTGTTGCTGCCAGTTGGCGATCAGCGGACCGAACTGGCGGTGCGACATCAGCCAGGCGTGCAGGCGTGGCGAAGATCGGGCGAAGGCATAGGTGGCGACCAGCAGGAACGGCGTCGTCGGCAGCAGCGGCAGTACCGCGCCGGCGATGCCGAAGCCGGTTGCAGCAATCCCGAGCAGCAGCCAGAGGACGCGCGGTGCCATCCTCCTCATCCGCGGTGTCTCCACCGCAACGGGAGCCGCCCCGCCCACCCCCGGCGACGCCTACCGGAAATGACTTCGAAGGCGCATTTCCAAGACACGCTCATAGGGAGGTGCGCGCTCCCGGGGTTTTGATGCCTCAGAAACGCCAACGCACGTGTCCCAGGTAGTGTCGGACGCGAATCCGCGCGTCTCATCGCGGACGGGCGCAGCGTTAAACGCCCAAAGGGGCGTCCTGACCGACAACCCGTTTGTACAGCGCACGCACCTCGTCCGAGACGCGGTGCGTGTCTTCCATCAGATTGCGCGGCGTGATCGCGATGAAGGCGATTTCCCAGTTGTCCGGTTTGGGCGCGCCGACTTTCGGCATGAAGGCGTGCGGCGCGCCGGGCGCGTTGTGGAAATGGCTGCCGCCAGCCACCGGCGTCAGCAGCGGCTTGCCGTTTTCGTCGAGGGAAAAGCCATCGGCCTCGCCCATGACATACATCGGGAACTGATCGGTGCGGCTGGCGATGTGTGTGTGAAGTTCGACCTTCGGCAGGAACACCGCCGCGACGCCGCGGCCGTGCCGGTTCTGGCCCAGACGCCACGGGCCGGGTCCGCTGAGATCCGGTGCGGCGGACAGGCGATATTCCGGACGGGCCAGAATGGCGCGCAGGGCTTCCTTGGGGTTGAAGTCGGGGCCGGCCGCAGCGCGAGCCTTGTTGAAATCCGCGTAAACGGATTTCATCCACTGAAGCTCGTCATCGGCCAGGTCGTGGTCGAGAACCGGGAGGGTCGCACCAGCGGGCATGGAAGGCTCCTCTGCCTAATTCTTCTGCATTACTTCTTATCTGGGATTGTGCAGATAGTCAGCGATTTCTGCCGGCGCGATGGCGTGACGATCGACCTTTCCGAGGCGCACGACCGCGACGGAAATGCGATGGCAGACGGAAGCAGCGACTAGGCGGAGATGAGATGTCAAAGCGCTGTTCGTTTAGAGGTTGAGGAGGCCCCAGGTAGTGACTGATTGCTGCTGTCTTCGAATTTGCAGCCGGTCCGACCGTACACAAGAAGCCGGTAAAGTGGCCTGCCGAAGGAGGTAAGGGAAACGCGACAGCATCTTGATATTCCACAAAGTCCTTCTGTACGCGTTCAAGAAACAATGGCGCGACGGAGATACTACGCTCCCGATTGATCCGCTATGGATAACCTCTGGTTGTGTGTGTTAAGCCTCATGCCCTTGCGCTCGGCTTGGCGGCACTGGTTTCGGAACACTCATCTGTAGTGTGTAGGATCCCGGGACGCTACGTTGAGCGAGCGACTCGTGCGAGCGCCATAAGCTGGATATTTCGGATTCGAGATACCAGCGTAATTTAGCCTCAGACTCTGTTGAACTTTTCGAGCCCAGTCCACTAGGGCAACCGACAGCACCTCTTGACAGGAAACCGTCCGTTTCCTGTATATCCTGTCAAGGAGGGCGTCATGACCGACCCGTTCTCTCGAACCTACCGCAACGGCCGCAAGTTCAGCCGCCGCCGGCAGCGCCAGATGGCGTTCCTGAAGGCGCTGGGCGAGACCGGCTCGGTGGCCCATGCCGCGGCCATCGTCGATGTCGACCGCACCACGCCCTATACGTGGCGCTTCACGCTTCCCGGCTTCGCGTCGGCCTGGGAGGCGGCCCTCGCCGAGGCGGCGGCGCGCCTGTTTCGCCATGGCGCCGGGCCGCTTGAACGACCGCCAGCTCATGTACGTGATGGCCAGGTTCTCCCGTCGCCCCTGTCGCCCCCGATGCCGCGCGTGAAACTCGACACTTCCCACGACACGAAATGCGCTCTTATCCTTTGTCTTTAACCCCTTCGCCGTGGCGCAACAGAATGTCCGCAACAGAATGACCCAGGTCCGATCTCGCTCTTTCGCATCGCTACCCCGCCGCGCGCTGATCGCTGCTGCCCTCGCCGCCCCGGCGCTCGCGCGTGCGCAAACGCGCGAAAAGGTCGAGCTGCTGATCGACTGGAAGCCCTCGCCGACCTATGCCGGCTTCTATCTGGCGCAGAAACTCGGCGCCTTCGAGCGGCGCGGGCTCGACGTCACCATCGCCGTGGGCCGCGGCGCCTCGGTCTCGGCCGAGAAGATCGGCCGCGGCGACGGTCACTGGATCGGTTCGTCGAGCGGCGCCGCCACGGCGATCGCGCGCTCCCGGGGCTTCGCGATGAAGAGCCTCGCGGTCTATTACCGCGACACGCCGACGGTGATCTATTCGCTGGCCGCGACCGGCATAGTGCGGCCGCAGGATCTCCATGGACGGCGCATCGGCCTGGTGCCGGGCAGCATCACGGTCGAGGAATATCGCGCGCTGCTCGCCGCCAATGGGCTCGACCGCTCGCGCATCACCGAGGTCGAGGTCGGCTGGGACGCACGCGCCCTGCTCGACGGCAAGGTCGATGCGCTGATCGACTATAAGGAGATCACGCCGGCCGAGCTCATCGCCCAGGGCCACAGGCTCGCGATCCTGCGGCTCGCCGATTTCGGCGTCGATTGCTACAGCCTGAACCTGATCGTGAGCGACGCCGCCTGGACCGACCCGGCGCGGCGCGCGACGGCACGGCGGATCGCCGAGGCGCTGGCCGAGGGTTACGGCGCGGTGCAGGCGCAGCCGGCCGAAGCGTCGCGGTCGTTCAGGGCGTTATTTCCGTCACTGCCGCCCCGCTACGTCGAGTTCGGCATGGCCGACGTCGCACGCGAGCTTGGCGCGCCGCCGCTCGGGGCCCAGACGCGGGCAGGCTGGCAGGCGACGCTGGCGACCCTGGGCAAGCTCGGCCTGCTGCAGCGGCCGGTCACGGTCGAGGAAGTGGCGATCCTCTGAACCCGATGACATCGAGCGGTGCCGGCACTGCCGGCACCCAAAAAAGGTCCGACAGGATTTGACAGGATCAGCAGGTTTCTGATAAGAAAACGCCTACCGTGGCGGAAAGCATGTCCGCCGCATCCAGGCCCGCCCGGCCCCCGATCCCGGGAGGCGCGGCGGGCTTTTTCTGAATTCGGTTACCCTAAGGCGTCCGTGCCACCGGAACTCCCCCGGCGTGCCCCAAAAGCTCTTCAGAGAGCGCTACGCCTTGGCATGGTCCTGACCATGCCGTTGACGACGAAAACGAGACCCAAAGAGCAAACAATGCCGACGGCGAACGTCGGCCAGGACGATCGGCTTGCGACCGGTTTGCCCACGCGATTCTGGACGCGATTCTGGACAGGTTTCTGGACAGAACGCGTTACATTCAGGCGTCCACAAACAATGCGAAAAGGCCGTGCAAACACGGCATCGAACGACCCTCCGGGCGCTGAATAAGCCTGTGGGATTTGGCCGGGGACACGGGCAGGGAGTTTGCCCGTGTCGCGGTCGATGAGTTCGCTGGCGCTCATGGTCTTTTGGACCGCGAGCCTCCGGCTCGCTCCGGCGCATTCACATGCGCCTCGAGGCGCGCGAGACGCGCGCGGTCCGGAAGAGCAAGAGAAGCAGGAGTCAGGACACCGGCCGTGCTTGGAGCCGGGTGCCCGAGAGCCGGTTGGCGGCGGCCACGAAGACGAAGCACCAGGTGGCGATCACGGCGGAGCGCAGCAGCGGGGCGGTGATGTCGGCCAGGGTCCTCAGCCGCGAGGCGCCCGGCATGCGGCCGGGAATGGCAAGCGGCACGGTGCGGGCGAAGACAGCTTCTTGTCGCCGACCATGATTTCGCCTGCCGAGGGTTCGATGAAGCCCGCGATCAGCCTGAGTGTCGTGGTCTTGCCACGTTTCCTCCCGGTCGCGCTTACCTTATTCAAATCGCCCGCCGCGCGCTATATTCCCCGCCTTATCGGAGGATCGGCGGTATGCAGGAACAGAAACTCTACGGACGGCGCGAAGGTGCGGTCGGGCATCTTGTCTTCAACAACCCGGCCAAGCTCAATGCCGTCTCCCTCGACATGTGGGACAGCTTCGTGGCCATCCTCAAGGACTTCGAGGCCGATCCCACCATCCGCTGCCTCGTGGTGAGCGGTGCCGGCGGTAAGGCCTTCGTCTCCGGTGCCGACATCTCGAAATTCGAGAGCGAGCGCGCCAATGCCGAGGCCCAGGTCCGCTACGACGCCATCTCCAAGGAAGGCTACGAGTCGCTCTACAACTTCTCCAAGCCGACCATCGCCAAGATTTCCGGCTACTGCATCGGCGGCGGCATGAACCTGGCGGCCTGCTGCGACCTGCGCTACTGCAACGAAGGCGCCCGCTTCGGTGTACCGGCGGCCAAGCTCGGCCTCGGCTACGGCTTTCTCCGGATCGAGCGCTTCTCGCGCATCGTGGGCCTGCCGCGGGCCATGGAGTTTCTGTTCACGGCCAAGCAGTATTCGTCGAAGGAGGCCTATGACATGGGCCTCGTCCACGGCGTCGCCGCCGAAGGCGGACTCGACGCCATGGTCGATGAAATCACCGGCGCGATCTCCCAGAACGCGCCGCTTACCATCGCGCTCGCCAAGGCCGCGGCCCGCGAGATCGCCAAGCCCGAGTCCAAACAGGATCACCGGAAGCTCGAGAAAATGGCGGAAGCCTGCTTCGACAGCGACGACTTCAAGGAAGGCCGCCGCGCCTTCATGGAAAAGCGCAAGCCCGCCTTCAAGGGGAAGTAGAACGATGACCGCCCTGCCTCTCTCCCACCTCTTTGTCCTCGACCTCACTGCGCACCGTGCCGGCCCGACCGCGGTCCGCCAGCTCGCCGACTGGGGCGCCCACGTCATCAAGATCGAGCCGCCCTCCGACGGCAAGAACGATTCCATGGGCGGCGCCCGCCACGGCTTCGACTTCCAGAACCTGCACCGCAACAAGAAGTCGATGACGCTCAATCTCAAGAGTCCGGAAGGTCATGCGATCTTCATGAAGCTCGCAGCCAAGGCCGACGTCATCGTCGAGAACTATCGCTCCGACGTAAAGCATCGGCTGAAGGTCGACTACGACACCGTGGCAAAGATCAACCCCCGCATCGTCTATGGCTCGATCGCGGGCTTCGGCCAGAGCGGGCCCGATGCCGCGCGGCCCGGCGTCGACCAGATCGCTCAAGGCATGGGTGGGTTGATGTCGATCACCGGCGAACCCGGCCGCGGGCCGATGCGCGTTGGTATCCCGATTGCCGACCTCACATCGGGACTGTTGCTGGCTCAGGCCATCATGCTGGCCCTCTTCAACCGCGAGCGCACCGGCAAGGGCCAGTGGGTCCACACCTCGCTGATCGAGGCGCAGATCTTCATGCTCGACTTCCAGGCTTCGCGCTGGCTGATGAAGGGCGAAGTGGCCAAGCAGGCCGGAAACGACCATCCGACGTCGATCCCGACCGGCGTGTTTCCGACGAGCGACGGCTACATCAACATCGCCGCCGCCGGAGACAAGATGTGGAAGCGCTTCGCCGAGGCATTGGGTGCGGCCGCGCTGATCGATCATCCCGAACACGCCACGCCGGCGCTGCGCTCGCAGAACCGCAAGGCGCTCAACGAGCGCATCGGTGAAGTCACCAAGACCAATACCGGCGAACACTGGATCGCGGCGCTGAACAAGGCGGGCGTACCCTGCGGCCCGATCAACACGATCGACAGGACCTTCGCCGAGCCGCAGGTCCAGCACCTCGGTATCGCCCGCCCGGTGAGTCATCCTGCGCTCGGCGACATAAAGGTGGTCGGCCAACCGATCAATCTCTCCGACTTTCCGCAACCCAAGGCGTTGCAGCCGACGCCGGACCTCGGTCAGCACACCGGCGAAGTGCTTGCCGAACTTGGCTATGATGAAAAGGCGGTCGCCATATTGCGAGCGGGGCGCGTGATCTGATGGCGAAGGCACGGCGGGCCGCCCTGATCACCGGGGCCGGTCGCAATATCGGCCGCGCCTGTGCGCTCGGCCTCGCCGCGGACGGCTTCAATGTCGTCGTCAACGGCTCCAGCGACCGCGCCGCCTGCGAGAAAGTGGCCCGGGAGGCACGGAAGCTCGGTGTCAAGGCGCTGGTCGTGATGGGCGACGTCGGCAAGCCGGCGGACTGCAAACGGATTGCTGGTATGGCGATCAAGACATTCGGCGCCATCGATGTGCTGGTAAACAATGCCGCACTCCGGCCGGCGAAGCCCTTCCTGAAGATGACCGAGGCGGAATGGCGGCGAGTCATCGCCGTCGATCTCGATGCTGCCGTCTGGCTTTCCCAGGCCTGCCTGCCCGGCATGCTCAAGAAAGGTTGGGGCCGCATCGTGAATTTCACGGGCATGAACGCGATCCATGGCTATGCGGGACGCGCGCCGGTGTCGGTCGCCAAGCACGGCGTCTGGGGCCTCACCAAGTCGCTGGCCAAGGAGTTCGGCTCCGCAGGCGTGACCGTCAACGCGATCTCTCCTGGCCCGATCGCCGCCGACGTCGAGGACGACGACGACTCTTCGCACCATCGTCAGCAGACCGTGGCCAGGGTGCCGCTCGGCCGCATGGGAACGCCTGTCGAGATCGCCGCCACGGCACGGCTGCTGGTCTCAGAGGCCGGCGCTTACATCAACGGCCAGATGATCCAGGTGAACGGCGGCGCCGAGACGTAATCGCCGCCACTACTCCATTGGGATACTGGTCGTCCGCGCGATTTCGTTCCAGAGCTTGGTCTCGCGGGCCACGAACTCGGTGAAGGCCTGCCGGCTCTCGATCATCGCGTGCGCGCCCTGCTCGGCCCAGATTCGCCGGATGTTGGGGTCGGCCAGCGCTGTCTGGATGGAATCGTGCAGCGTGTCGAGAATCGGGCCCGGCGTCGCTTTCGGCGCGAACAGCCCGTACCAGGTGCTCACGCGGAAGTCGGGCAGCCCGACCTCGGCGAAGGTGGGCAGGTCAGGCATCAGCGTCTCGCGCCGTGCCGCGGCAATGGCGAGAGCCCTAAGCCTGCCCGCCTGCACGTAGGACACCACGGTACTGAGCGGCTGAAAGGTCGAATCGATCTGGCCGTTCAGCATGTCCTGCAATGCCGGACCGCCGCCACGATAGGGGACATGCGCGATGTCGATGCCGGTCCGCGCCTTGAGAAGCTCGATCGCAAGGTGCGGGATCGTGCCGAGGCCCGACGAGCCGATGTTGTACTTGCCGGGGGACTTCCGGACCGCCGCCAGGAACGCAGCGAAATCCGTGACGTCGAGCTTGTCGGGATTGACGACCAGCACAACCGGAACGCTGGCAAAGCCGCTGATCGGCACAAGGTCGCGTTCAAGCTCGAAGCGGGTGTCGGGGTAGACGAGCGATGCGTAGGTAAGGCCGGTGTTGCCGACCAGCATCGAGTAGCCGTTGGCCGCGGCCAATGCCACAGTCTTGGCTCCCATGGTACCGCCGGCGCCACCGCGATTGCTCACCACCACGGGCTCGCCAAGGCGCTGGCCGACGAAAGCCGCGATCGGCCGTGCGAACGTGTCGTTCGAGCCGCCGGGAGGAAACGGCACGATCCAGTCCAGCGCCCGTGACGGCCAGTCGGCAGCATTCGCCTGCTCGGTAAAGCCGGCGGCAGCAAAGCCACCCAGCACGGCGCGACGGAATATCCGCATCGACTACTCCATCTTGATGTTGGCGTCCTTGGCGATCCGATTCCAACGTACGATCTCGCGGTCGATGAAGCGACCAAAGTCGGCACGACTCTCCAGTTCGACGCGCGCGCCCTGCTCCTTCCACAGGTGCTTGACCTCCTCGTCGTCCAGCGCTGCCTGAACGGCACCGTGCAGGCGATCGAGAATGGGCTCCGGTGTGCGCCGGGGCGCGAACAGGCCGAACCAGATGGTGATGCGAAAATCAGTGAGGCCCGCTTCCTGGGTGGTCGGCACGTCGGGCAGAATTGGCTCGCGCCGGCGATTGGCAATGGCAAGCGCCCGCAACTTGCCCGACTTCACGTACCCCGGAAGGGCGCTGGCGAGAACAAAGGCCGCAGCGATCTGTCCTGCCAACAAATCCTGCAACATCGGCCCGCCACCGCGATAGGGCACGTGGGTGAGTTGAACGCCAGCACGTGCCTCGAAAAGCCCAATGGCCAAATGCGTGACGGTGCCGAGGCCTGCCGATCCGATGTCGATCGACCCGGGCTTCTTCTTCGCCGCCGCAATGAAGTCAGCAAGCGTCGCAACGTCGAGCCGTGCCGGGTTGATCACCAGCGCATACGGCACGCGTGCAAGTGCGCTTACCGGCGCGAAATCGCGGCCGAAGTCGAAGCCCGCCTTGGCGTAGACCAGTGGCGCGTAGACGAGACCGGTGTCTCCAACCAGCAACGTGTAACCGTCCGCCGGCGCGCGCGCGGCGACGGCGGTGCCCAGAGTACCGCCGGCACCACTCTTGTTTTCGATAACCATCGGCTGGCCCAACTGGTCGGTCACGCGCGCGGCGATCGGACGGGCGAACGTGTCGGAGCCGCCGCCGGCGGGGTATGGCACGATCCATGTGACAGATCGGTCGGGCCACTCGGCCGCCCGCACTGCACCTGTCGCTCCCGTCGCCAATAGGCCGGCGAGTGTCGTCCGGCGAAAAAGTTCGACCACTCCCTACCCTCCGGCCAGCAGTAAGCCCCTCCCACGCAACCGTGAGAGGGGATCTGCGTCTGTCACATGTTGAGCTGGCTGACGAACTTGGTGTTGAGGTAGGCCTCGAGTGCCTCTGTGCCGCCCTCCGAACCGTAACCCGAGTCCTTCATGCCGCCGAACGGCACTTCCGGCAGAGCGAGGCCATGGTGATTGATCGATACCATGCCGCTCTCGAAGGCGGCACCGACCGCCGCCGCGGTCTTGGTGTTTTTGGTGTAGGCATACGCCGCTAGACCCCAGGCAAGACGGTTGGCCTCCTTCATCACACCGTCGAAATCCTTGAACGGGATGATCGGCGCCAGAGGACCGAACGGCTCCTCGTTCATGATCTTCGAGTCGGGCGAAACATTGGTGAGCACCGTGGGTTCGTAGAAGTAGCCCTTGTTGCCCATACGCTTGCCACCGGTCTGGACCTTGGCGCCCTTCGAGAGGGCGTCGTTCATAAAGGTGTCCATGGCATGCAGCCGGCGCTCAGCGACCAGCGGCCCCATCCTGGTGTCGGCCTCGAGCCCGTTGCCGACCTTGATGTTCTTGGCATAGGCGGTGAAGCGCTCGACGAACTCCGGATAGACCTTTTCGTGCACGAGAAAGCGCGTCGGCGCGACGCAGACCTGGCCGGCGTTTCTGAACTTGTTGGCACCCAGCACGCTAACGGCCTGCTCGAGATCGGCGTCCTCGAAGACGATAGCCGGAGCATGCCCACCCAACTCCATGGTGACGCGCTTCATGTGCGCACCGGCTAGCGCCGCAAGCTGCTTGCCGACTGGCGTCGAGCCGGTGAACGTCACTTTCTTGATGATCGGATGCGGGATCAGGTATTCGCTGATCTCCGACGGCACGCCATAGACCAGCTGGATCACACCCGCCGGCACGCCGGCATCGACGAAAGCCTTGATGAGCTGGGCGCACGAGCCAGGCGTGTCCTCCGGCCCCTTGATGATGATCGAGCAGCCGGTGGCAAGCGCCGCCGATGCCTTGCGAACGACCTGGTTGATCGGGAAGTTCCACGGCGTGAAGGCCGCAACCGGGCCGACCGGCTCCTTGATCACGAGCTGGTAGACATTCTCGGCGCGCGCCGGCACGACACGGCCATAGGTCCGACGACCTTCCTCGGCCATCCAGTCGATGATGTCGGCGGCCAGTGCGGTTTCGCCCTTGGCCTCCATCAACGGCTTGCCCTGCTCCATCGTCATGATCGGTGCGATTTCGTCGAGACGCTGGCGAATCAGGTCGGCGGCCTTGCGCATGATCTTGTAGCGCTCGTAAGCCGAGACCTTCTTCCAGACCTTGAAGCCCTTGTCGGCGGCGGCAAGCGCGCGGTCGAGATCGGCGGTTTCGGCATGAGCAACCTGGCCGATCACCTCCTCCGTTGCCGGATTGACGATGGGAATGGTCCGGCCCTTGGCCCCCTTGGTCCAGGCACCGTCGATCATCAGGGAGACATCGCTGTAGGTCATCGTTTCCTCCGTAAATCTAGCTTCCGCGATAGGTCGAATAGCTCCAGGGCGTGCAGAGCAATGGCACGTGATAATGCCCTTCCGGCTCGGCGATGGAAAAGCGTAAAGGCACGATGTCGAGAAACGGCGGATCGCCCTGCTCGATACCCCTGCTACGAAAGTGGTCGCCCACGGCAAAGCGCAATTCATAGCGGCCAATCGGCAACGGCCGGCCAGCAATCAGCGGTTCGCCGGTACGGCCGTCCGCATTCGTGACGGCAGTGGCGAGGCGATGCGTCGTTTCGCCCGAAAATTCAAAGAGCTCGACCGCGATCCCGGCAGCCGGGCGACCGGCATGGGTGTCCAGCACATGAGTGCTGAGCCGGCCATCGACGCGAGGCGTGCCTTCGCCTGTCACCTTCGCGGCCACGCGCAATCGCGTGATGTAGAAGATCTCCTGAACGGCCGCGGCGAATTCGGTAGCGGTATCGTGACCCAGGCGCCTCTCGAATTGCGCCAGGATCGAATCGCGCGTGTGGCGTCGCACACAGATGATGAACGGAAAGCCGAACTTGGCCTTGTAGGCGTCGTTCAGGCGGTGGAAACGCGCGAAATCCTCTTCGCCCAAGGAGTCGAGGCCAACGCTCGACTGCTCACCCCGGGAGTCGTCGGTTATCGCACCGGCCCGGGCGGCCTTGCCGGCAAGGTCGGGATGACCGCGCAGGAATTCGAGTTGCCGCGCGCGTGGCGCCGCCCGCACCAGCCCGATCATCGCTTCATGAAGTGCCGTCACGCTCGCGAACGGGCGTTTGGGCCACACCGCGTCGGCCACCCACGGCGCCAATTCGAACGTCTCGCCAATCGCCGCGGCGAAGTTTGGAGGGGTCATTCGATTGAGGTCAGCCAAAGACACCGTCATGCTGGCGGGCGTAGCACGACCGGTTGTCGACCTCCACCCACTGCCTAGCCGGAGCACAAAGTTCGTCTTGTCCGCGCCGCCGTTTTGCGGGCTCCCGCAAGTTATGACGTGTAGGCGTTTCCCCCGCCGCGCCCTCCCGCTATACCGGCGGCCATGCAGGCTTCCGCCACAGCCACCGAGATTGCTTCGATCAGCCGGCGCTATCTGTGGATGGCGACGTCGGTCTTCTTCCTCGATCTGGCGATTACAGTCGTCTTCATGGCGCTGTCTGGTTCATGGCTGAACGCCTGGCGGTCGGTAACCATTGGCATCGCCTTGCTGTTGGTCGTCAACTGGCTGGTCGCGCGGTGGCTGTTCACGCCGATTCGGCGCTACCTGGCGGGAGAGATACCGTTTGAGGCGATCCAGCGGCGACTGACTCAGCTTCCGCTCCTGTCGGCCCGCACCACCGGCATTTTGGCACTCCTCGTCTGGGCCTTTCGGCTTTCGGTGCCATGGTGGGTCGACTATGACGGCACCGCACTGCCGACCCCCACGATCGCCGACTTCGTCGTCGCCCTGATCGTACTGTCGGTCTTCTACTTCACCTTCGCCTACTTCGTCGTCAGCGACTACCTGGCTCAGCTCTGCGACTTCATTTTCCGGCATTACGGCGAGAATCTCAGCCTGTTTTTCGGGAGTTTCATGGTGAAGCTCCTGGTAGCGCTCATCGTTATCTCGATCGGCCCGCTGGCGGCAATTTTGACCGAACTTTATTCTTACGAGGGCGAGCGGCTGCAGTTCGAGATTCTGGTCGATATCGCAACTGCTGTGATGGGTGTGGCCATTTCGGCCTACTTCATCGTCCGCTCATTGTTGCTACCTCTCAGGGTTCTGTCGCGCGCGATGGGCAGGGTTGCAGCAGGCGACCTCAGCCTGCGCGTGCCCGTCACCTCCAATGACGAAGTCGGCGAAGTGACCGGACGGTTCAACAACATGGTCGAGGGGTTGCGCGAGCGCGAGCGCATCCGAGAGACCTTCGGCCGCTATGTCGACGAGAGCGTGGCATCCGCCATCCTGCATCGCGAGGGCCAGGGCGTGCTGGCCGGCGAGACCCGGGAAGCGACGGTCCTGTTCACCGACATCGCGGGCTTCACCACTATCGCCGAATACCTCTCGCCCGACCGACTGGTGCTGGCGCTCAACGAATATCTCGAGACCGTGCTGGCGCCGATCCGCGCCCATGGCGGCGTGGTCAACACCTTCATCGGCGATGGACTGTTCGCCAGTTTCAACATGCCGCTCGCCTGCGACGGCCACGCCGCAGCGGCGGTGCGCGCGGCCATAGACATCCAGCGCGCCGTCGGCAGCCGCACCTTCGGCGAGGATGGCGTGGCGTTGGCTACCCGCATCGGCATCAGCACCGGTAGCGTGATCGGGGGCTCGGTCGGTGCCGGCCAACGCATGAGCTTCACCTTGCTGGGCGACACGGTGAATCTCGCCTCGCGGCTGGAAGAGTTGAACAAGCAACACGGCACGCGCATTCTGGTTTCGGAAAGCACCTGCACAGCCTGCAACGGCGAGTTTGCATTCGCGGCGCTTGGCAGTATGACCGTGCGCGGCCGCAGCGATGCAGTTGCCATCTTCAGCGTCGATCCCAACGACCAGGAAAAGCCCTCATGAACGCGTCCGGACTGTCGCCCGACCAAGTGAACCTCCAGATTCGCGCCCGTGAGCTGGCGGCCGGACCCGTGGCCAAGCGGGCCGCGGAGGTCGACCGCACCGAGCAGTATCCCTGGGACAACATCGATCTTCTGAAGGACGCCAAGCTGATCGGCATGACCATTCCGACGCAGTATGGCGGCCAGGGCAAGGGCTGGCTCGACGCCGTGCTCGCCATCGAGGCCTTGTCTGCCGCCTGCGCCGTGACCGGCCGTATCGCGGTCGAGACCAACATGGGCGCCGTCAGTGCCATCATGGCCTATGGCTCGGACGAGCAGAAGAAGATGGCGGCCGACATGGTGCTGGCGGGCGACAAGCCGGCAATCTGCATCACCGAGCCCGAGGCGGGCTCCGATGCCAACGGCATGACCACGCGCGCCGACAAGAAGGGCAACCGCTACGTCATCAACGGGCGCAAGCACTGGATCACCGGCGGCGGCGTCTCGCGGCTGCATCTGATCTTCGCCAAGGTCTATGACGAGAAGGGTTCTTACGAGGGTATCGGGGGCTTCCTGGCGATTCGGGACGAAACGAAGGGGCTGAAGATCACCAAGCGCGAGCCCACCATGGGGCTGCGCGGCATTCCCGAAGCGGTGATCGATTTCGAGGACATGGACGTGCCGCCCTCGGCGCTGGTGATCCCGCCGCGCGGACTGAAGAAGGGTTTCGCCGACCTGATGACCGCCTACAACAGCCAGCGCGTGGGTGCCGCCACCGTGGCGCTCGGCATCGCCGAGGGTGCCTACCAGTTGGCGCTCGACTGGTCCGAAAAGCGCCACCAGTTCGGCCGGCCGATCAACGAATTCCAGGGCCTGCAGTGGAAGCTGGCCGACATGTCGATAAAACTCTCCGCGGCGCGGGCGCTGGTCTATGGCGCCGCGCGTTCGGGTGAAGGCGGCTTCCCCGACATGCTGTTGGCGGCCCAGGCCAAGGTCTTCACCTCCGAGAGCGCGATCCAGATCGTCAACGAGGCGCTGCAGTTTTTCGGCGCCCGCGGCTATAGCCGCGAGTTGCCGCTGGAACGCATGGCGCGCGACGTCCGCATGTTCACCATCGGCGGTGGCACGGCGGAAGTGCTGCGCAACGTGGTCGCCGGAGCGCTGCTCAAGAAGAAGCTACCGCAGACGCGGGATGGCTGGAACTGAGCAGAGTCTCTAGACTGATCGAGCGCAGGGTAGCCTCCGCGATCTCATCGATCTCGGTCAGCACACTGAGAAGGGCGCCGCCGATGTCGGTCTCCTCGCCAGGCTCTTTCGCACGCCGGCCAGGCGCCGGTTCGAACAGGGCCACGATATCCATCAAGGTGACGCGGCGGCGGTTGCCGGTGAAGCGGTAGCCGCCCGCCGCGCCGCGTTCGGCGCGTACGAGGCCGGCCGCCGCGAGCGTGCGCAGGACCTTGGCCAGATGATGCGTCGACACGCCGAAGCGCTCGGCGAGATCGGCCGAAGACAAAGTCTGCGCCGGATCGCGCGCCAACTCGAGCACCGCATACAGGCCAAGGCGCGTCGCGGTCTGCAGCTTCATCTATAGCGCCTTGTCGAGTTGCAGCGACGGCCCCGCCGTCATGCCCTGGGCGCGGAAAAACGACAGGATCAGATGATCCTTGCGATCGACCAGGGTGCGCACGCGCGAAACGCCCTGGGCTTTGAAGCGGGTCGTCAGCGCCTCGAACAGCGCGCTGCCCGTGCCCTTCAACCGGAGTTTCGGATCGACCTGGATGGCGAACACCCAGCCGGCCGGCGGCTGACCGAATTCCCAGGCGCGGACCTCGCCGGCAATGAAGCCGGCCAGCACGCCCTTGGCCGTCTCGGCCACCAGGAAGTGCCGCTCCGGCGGTCCACCGGCATAACGTGCCAGCATGGCCTGCCAATAGGCCGTCTTGGAGTGGCCGGTCAGCCGTGCATCGAGGGCGGAAATGGCCGTCAAGTCGACGGGCTCGGCGGGTCGGAGGGCAATCATGGTCCGGCAGAATGCCCTTGCAGTGGGGAAAGTAAATAGGTATTTCGGTACCGAATTATATATATGGGAATGCCATGTCGGAGACCGCCATCATCGACTTCCGCACCGCGCCGGAGCGCTACCGGCACTGGAAGCTCGCGCTGGAGAACGGTGTCGCCTATCTCACCATGGACGTGAACGAGGATGCCGGCCTCAAACCCGGCTACAAACTCAAACTCAATTCCTACGATCTTGGCGTCGATATCGAACTGGCCGACGTCGTGCAGCGCCTGCGCTTCGAGCATCCCGAAATCGGTGCTGTGGTGATCCGATCCCAACGCGACCGCGTCTTCTGCTCTGGCGCCAACATCAACATGCTTGGCCTCAGCAGCCACGATCACAAAGTGAATTTCTGCAAATTCACCAATGAGACGCGGCTCGCCATCGAGGACGCCTCGGCCCAATCTGGCCAGCGCTACATCTGCTCGATCAATGGCATCGCTGCCGGCGGCGGCTACGAGCTGGCGCTGGCCTGCGATCAGATCCTGCTGGCCGACGACGGCGCGAGCGCGGTCTCGCTGCCCGAGCTGCCGTTGCTCGCCGTATTGCCGGGCACCGGTGGCCTCACGCGCCTGGTCGACAAGCGCCTGGTGCGCCGCGATCACGCTGACTTCTTCTGCACCACCGCCGAGGGCCTGCGCGGCAAGCGGGCACAGGAATGGCGGCTGGTCGACCGGCTGATCCCGCCCAGCAAGCTGGCCGAGGAAACCAGGAAGATCGCCGAGGAGACCGCTGCCAAGTCGGTGCGGCCGAAGAATGCCAAGGGCATCGCCCTGGCACAGGTCGAACGCACGATCGACGGCGACACGATCCGCTATCGGCGCCTCACTGTTGAGATAGACCGCGAACAGCGCGCGGCGCGAATTCGGATCAATGGCCCGACGGAAGCGCCGCCAGCCGATGGCGACGCCGTCCACGCCCAGGGCGCCACCTTCTGGCCGCTGGCGCTGGCGCGCGACCTCGACGACGCCATGATGCATCTGCGTCTCAACGAAACCGAGATCGGCACTTGGGTCCTGCAGAGCCAAGGCGACGGCGCGCTGGTCGAAGCCTATGACGCGTTGCTCGCGAGAGAATCGGCGGACTGGCTGGTGCGCGAGATCGTGCTCTATTGGAAGCGCACGTTGAAGCGTCTCGACGTCAGCTCGCGCAGCCTGATTGCACTCGTGGATCCCGGTTCCTGCTTCACCGGCACGCTGCTCGAGATCGTGCTGGCCGCCGACCGCTCCTACATGCTGGATGGCACAGTCGAGGGCTCTAACCTGCCGGCCGCCGCCGTCAAGCTCACGGCCATGAATTTCGGCACCTACCCGATGGGCAATGGGCTGACGCGGTTGGCGACGCGCTTCCTTTCCGATCCCAAGCATGTCGAGACCTTGAAGAAAGAGATCGGCGAGGCGCTCGATGCCGAAGCGGCCGACAAGGCCGGTCTCGTCACTTTCACGCCCGACGACATCGACTGGGAGGATGAGGTCCGCCTCGCCATGGAAGAACGCGCCGGCTTCTCGCCCGATGGGCTGATCGGCATGGAGGCGAACCTGCGTTTTGCCGGCCCCGAGACGATGGAAACCAAGATCTTCGCGCGGCTCTCGGCCTGGCAGAACTGGATTTTTCAGCGCCCCAACGCAACGGGGCCTGAAGGCGCGCTGAAACTCTACGGCACCGGCAAGCAATCGAAATACGACCGGAAGCGGGCATAAGGAGGCATCAATGGCCATCGACTACAGCCAGCTCATCCCCAACAACGTCGATCTCTCCAGTGACCGCCGCTTGCAGCGCGCCCTGGAACAATGGCAGCCGCGCTTCCTCGACTGGTGGAAGGACATGGGACCGGACGGCACGTCGGCGTTCGATGTCTATCTGCGCACCGCGGTGTCGACCGACGCCAACGGCTGGGCCAACTTCGGCCATGTGAAGATGCCGGACTACCGCTGGGGCATCTTCCTTGCCGGCCGCGATGCCGACCGCACCATCGCCTATGGCGACAACAAGGGAAAGCCGGTGTGGCAGGAGGTGCCCGGCGAGCATCGCTCGACCTTGCGCCGGCTGATCGTGACCCAGGGCGACACCGAGCCCGCGTCAGTCGAGCAGCAGCGGCTGCTGGGCAAGACCGCACCCTCGCTCTACGACCTGCGCAACCTTTTCCAGGTCAATGTCGAGGAAGGCCGCCACCTGTGGGCGATGGTCTACCTGCTGCACGCCTATTTCGGCCGCGACGGCCGCGAGGAGGCCGAGGAAATGCTGGTGCGGCACTCGGGCGATCCCGACAAGCCGCGCATCCTCGGCGCCTTCAACGAGGCGACGCCGGACTGGCTTAGCTTCTTCATGTTCACCTATTTCACCGACCGCGACGGCAAGTACCAGCTCGCCTCGCTGGCCGAATCGGGCTTCGATCCGCTGTCGCGTTCCTGCCGCTTCATGCTGACGGAGGAAGCGCATCACATGTTCGTGGGCGAGACCGGCGTTGGCCGCATCCTCCAGCGCACCTGCGAATTGATGAAGGAACATAAAACCGACGACGTCCGCAGCATCGGCGCCATCGACCTGCCGACCATGCAGAAGTACCTCAATTTCCACTTCTCGGTGTCGCTCGACCTGTTCGGCCAGGAGGCCTCGACCAACGCCGCCAATTACTACACCCAGGGCGTAAAGGGCCGGTTTCTTGAAACCCGCATCGACGACGATCACCTGCTGACCGATGCCAGCTACGAGATCGATACGGCGGAGAACGGCCTTATCGTGAAGAAGACCGTGCCGGCGTTGCAGGCGCTGAACGAGCGGCTGCGCCAGGACTACATAGAAGACTGCGCCAAGGGCCTGCTGCGCTGGAACAAGGCGATCGAGCGTGCCGGTATCGACTTCGAGATGACGCTGCCGCACCGCGCCTTCAACCGCCGCATCGGCGCCTTCGCCGGCCTGCGCATCTCGCCCGACGGCCGCGTGCTTTCCGAGGCCGAGTGGAAGGCCAACGAAGGCAAATGGCTGCCGACCGACGAGGACCGCGCCTACGTCACCTCGCTGATGGGGCCGGCGGTGGTGCAGCCCGGCAAGTATGCCCACTGGATCGCGCCGCCGGCGCGCGGCATCAACAACCAGGCGAGCGATTTCGAGTACGTGCGGTTCAACTGAGGGCGATTTGTGGACACCTGGATGTAACGCTTTTGTCCACAAATCGCGATGGCCTATAACCGGGGCCCAACCCGCGAGGCCATCCCCTTGAGTCCCATCGCTTTTGCCGCCACCGCCTTCGGCCTCATCCTGGCCAGCACCATCGCCGCCGCGCTCGTGCGGACCCGGCTGCCGGAGCACCACCTCACCGGCGACTCCAAGGACGTGATCAAGCTCGCCATCGCCCTGATCGCCACCATGTCGGCGCTGGTGCTGGCGCTGCTGTTCGCCTCGACCCGCACCTCCTTCGAGCGCACCAGCGGCTACGTCAGCCGCGTGACCGCCGACATCGTCGAGATCGACCGGCTGCTGAAGCACTACGGCCCCGAGGCCGCCCCGGTGCGGGCCGCGCTGCGGACCGAGATCGACCCGATGATCGATTCGATCTGGCGCGATGCCGCCGCCCGGCGCGGCGCCGTACCCGGTCGCGAGCGCACCCACGAGGAGACCGTGCTCTACATGATCCAGGATCTCGCCCCCACGACCGGCGTGCAGCGCTCGATCCAGGCGCGCGCCCTTCAGGTCGGCGCCGACCTCACCCAGACCCAGCTCGGGCTGTTCTCCCAGCCAACCGATTCGGTCTCGAACACCTTCGTGATCGTGCTGATCGCCTGGCTGATGTTCATCTTCGCCATCTTCAGCCTGTCGTCGCCACCGAACGCGACGCTGATCACCGTGCTCGGCATCTGCATCCTGTCGGCCTCGGCGGCGATCTACCTGATCCTGGAACTCGGCATGCCGTTCGGCGGGCTGATGCAGATTTCCAGCGACGGGCTGCGCAGCGCGCTCGACTGACCGGCCCTGCCAGCCGCGCCGCCGCCTAGATCTGCAGTCGCGAGACGCTCGGCTGGTCGATGTCGGCGGGATGGGCGACGATCGCGGCGGCGGCGGCGCGCACGCCCGCCTCCGCAGTGGCCGCCGACATGCTGGGCGCGCCCAGGTTTTCCTCGAGTGCGGCGACCTCGGGCAGATGCGGCAGATGAATCCAGCCGGCACGAACCGCCAGGCCGCTCACCGCGATATGGTGCAGGATGCCGTACATCAGATGGTTGCAGCAGAAGGTGCCGGCGGCGTCGGAGATGTCGGCCGGGATGCCGGCATCGCGCATGGCGCGCACCATCGCGCGGATCGGCAGGGTGGTGTAATAGGCGGCCGGCCCGTCGGGTACCGTCAGTTCGCCCTGCATCCGGCGGCCGGCATTGTCGAGCAGCCCGTAGCGCGTGCCGTCGTTGAAATTCTGCGCGATCCGTTCCACCGTCACCATCGCGCGCCCGCCATACTCGCCCATCATCACGACCGCCTCGGGCCGCACCTCGGTGATAGCGGCACGCACGACATCGATGCAGGTGAAGAAGCTGCTCGGCACCACCCGCGCCACGATCCTGGCGCCTTCGATCTCGACTCCGTCCAGGGCCCGCGCCACATGCTCGGCGGGATTGACCGGCGTATGGCCGAACGGTTCGAAGCCCGTCACCAGGATCGTCTTCATTGCGCCGTGGTCTCCCTGAAATCCAGAGTCGCAACGATGAACCCTGGATCAATCCCACGGATGACGCAAGGCCGCCGCTCGGACGTGTAGTAATAGGCAGGCCCTACCGACGCAGGACAGGGCTATGTCAGCTCTGCCTCCGAAATCGGACAGCGGCCTGGAAAGAAAGCATTGCTACCATGTGCCAAAAGCGGGAAGTGAGCTGTGGTCTGGGCGGGTGGACCGGTCCGGCCCGCGAAGACTGCGTACGTTCAGAGCGCTGCAACAGGGACGACACCGCCACGGCCAGTACCTAATATGTAGACTAGCCGAGCTGCGGGGCCGTAGCGCCGCGAGCTTAGCCTTGGCGGAGGCCTCTTGACTGGCGAGCGAGTGACACGACGTTTGGCGGCGATCCTGGCAGCGGATGTCACTGGCTATTCGCGCCTGATGGGCCGTGACGAGAACGGCACGCACGCCCGGCTCAAGGGCCACCTGACTGAACGCTTCGAACCAACGCTGGGCCGCCATGGTGGACGACTGGTCAAGCTGACGGGGGACGGAGCGTTGGTGGAGTTCGCCAGTGCTGTGGACGCGGTTAGCGCCGCCGTCGAGTTCCAGCAAGCCATGGCGGAAGCCAACCGCGACCAGCCCACGGACACCGCTATCGTGTTTCGCATTGGCATGCACCTGGGTGACGTGATCGTCGACGACGACGACCTCTACGGCGATGGCGTAAACATCGCCGTCCGTCTTGAGGGCCAGGCGACGCCCGGCGGAATCGTCGTTTCGCGAACAGTTCACGAAGCGGTGGCTGGACGGCTCAAGGCCACATTCGAGGACATGGGGAGCCTGGCACTCAAGAATATTGACCGCCCGCTTCAGGCATTTCGGGTCGCGTGGGAGTCTGCCGATTGGGCGGTTTCCGGGCGGCCGGCGACCGCGCTACCGGCCGATGAACCGCCGCCGCTGCCCGACAAACCGTCGATTGCCGTGCTGCCCTTTCAGAACACGAGTGGCGATCCTGAGCAGGAGTATTTCGTCGACGGCCTGGTCGAAGAAATCATCACCGGCCTGTCGCGCAACAAGGCGCTGTTCGTGATCGCGCGCAATTCGTCCTTCACTTACAAAGGGCGAGCAGTCGACGTGCGGCAGGTTGGGCGCGAGCTCGGCGTACGCTATGTCTTGGAAGGAAGCGTACGCAAGGCAGGCGACCGTCTGCGCATCACCGGCCAGCTCATCGAAGCAGCAAATGGCGCGCATCTTTGGGCCGATCGCTTTGACGGCGGCGTGGCGGACATCTTCGAACTGCAGGATCAGATTACGACCCAGGTGATTGGCGCCATCGCCCCGCGGCTTGAGCTGGCGGAGATTGAACGTGCTCGACGCAAGACCGCGAACCTCGACGCCTACGACTACTACCTGCGGGCCTGGGCAGCCATTTATCGCTACTCCGACGAAGGTTCGAAAGAGGCGCTTGCCATGCTGGACAAGGCCATCGCGTTGGACCCCGACTTTGCCCTCGCGTATGCCACCGAGGCGGTCTGCTACTTCATACGACGGGCGTTTTCCTGGAGCGCCGATCCCGCACACGAAGCCGCGGAAGCCTCTCGAACAGCTCAGCGAGCAATGGAGCTAGATTCGAGCGATGCGCGGATTCTAACCTTCTACGCGCAGACACTGATCTACAATATTGGCCGGCTTGACGAAGCTGTTAGTTGTCTGGACCGGGCCCTGCGCGCTGACCCGAACTATGCGAATGCCTGGATGTGGCGAGGCAATACGAGGTCCTACCTTGGCGACGCGGAGAGAGCCATTGAGGATATTCAACAGGCGTTGCGCCTCAGCCCGCTCGACTCGACACTTTGGATCGCGCACACTGGAATGGCGAACGCCCATTTCCTGCGCGGCCGGTACGAAGAGGCTCTGTCCTGGGTGTCGATGGTGCTGCGTCAGCGCCCCAACTCGTTGAGTGCGCTGCGCGTGGCGATAGCGGCACATGCACTGGCGGGGAATCTCGATATGGCGAGGCAATTGTTGGGCCGCTATCGCGAGTTGGATCCCGATGCACGGTTGGCGAAAATGAGAGAATGGTGGTGGTTCCGCCGCGACGAAGACGTCGAGAAATACCTCAAGGGCTTTCGCCTTGCCGGGATGCCCGAATGAACGGATGGGAGGGATGACATCATGGCAATCGTGGATATCCCCAAAAGTCCTGCCGAGCTTTCTCCTGAGTGGCTGACCGATGCGCTGCAAAGCGGCGGAGCCACTAACGTCAGGGTCGCGTCGTTCGACTACGAGCCGATCGCGGCGGGTGTTGGTTTCCTGGGCAAGCTCGGCCGGTTGCGCCTTCACTACGCTAAGAACGGCAAGGGGCTGCCGCGAACGCTCATCGTCAAGCAGCCGACCCTGGACGCGAAATCGCGCCAGCTCGCCATGATGTTTCGCTTCTATGAGCGCGAGGTCTCCTTCTATCGGGACATTGGATCCGCCGCGGGCATTCGTGTTCCGACAATGCATTTCGGTACCGCCGACCCCAAAAGCGGAGACTTCGTGCTGCTGATGGAGGACCTGGCGCCGGCGCGGATCGGCGACCAGCTTGCCGGGTGCAGCGCCGAGGATGCGCGTTCCGCAGTCGGCGCCCTCGCCAAGTGTCATGCCCTTTGGTGGCGGAACCCTCGACTCGAGGCGTTTGCCTGGCTTCCGGCCACCAACGATCCGATCAATCATTTCGCCCAGTTTGCCTACCAGGGATGCTGGGAGCCGTTCGTGGAGTTCGTGGGCGAGAGGATGACGCCAGGGCTTCGGCGCACTGGCGAGGCGCTGGCGACCAACGTGATCCGCATGCTCGACGGCTTTATCGAAAGGCCGAACACACTCGTGCATGGCGATTATCGTGCCGACAACCTGTTCTTCGGCGGAACCGGGCAAGATGTACCGGCACTCGCTGCGGTCGACTGGCAGGTGAGCAGTCGCGGCGCGGGGGCTTTCGACCTTGCCTACTTCCTGTCGGGCAATGTCAGCACCGAGGTTCGCCGGTCGATCGAGATGGACCTGCTGAAGCATTACACCGACATCTTGCGCGAGAACGGCGTTCGCGAGTACGGGTTCGAGCTGTGTCTCGAGGATTATCGCTTCGGCGTGCTCTTTTGCCTGCTTTATTCGGTGATCGTCATCGGCACGCTGGATCCAACCAATGCGCGCGGTGTCGCCGTTTTTCACGCCAATTTCGAGCGCGTCGCCGCGGCGATCACCGACCTCGACGCCGACGCGATGATGCCGCGATGAAAGGAAGGACCTTAGTCGTTTGGTCGGGCGTTGCCGCCGCGGTGTTGTCAAACAGCTCGGACCGTCCGGGCCGGCGATCACCGCGCAAGAGGTGCCGCCATGTCTGCTCTGAGTCACGAGAGGATATTCCGGGGGCATCGCTGCATGTCCGCCTTGCCTCGAAAAGCGGGCGGTCCTGGATTTATGAGTCCACGCCCTAGTCGTGGCTTTCGAGAAAGTAGGTTGCTCTGGGTCTGTGTCCCTTGATCTGGATTTCGCCGCGCGAGGATGTCCGGTAGTGCTCCGAGATCATTCCCCAGGTTTCCGCAGAGATCTGGATCTTGTCGGGAACGCCTTCGGATTCCATCCGGCTGGCAAGGTTCACGGTGTCTCCCCAGAGGTCGTATGAAAACTTCTGCTTGCCGATCACGCCGGCAATGACCGCGCCGGAGTGCACGCCGATCCGGAGTTTGAGGTCCACCTTGTTCTCCCGACGAAACTCGCCAAAGGCCTTCTGCATTCCCAGCGCCAGGTCGGCAATTCTTTCGGCGTGATCGGCCACGCTGCCTTTCAACCCGGTCGCGACCATATAGGCATCGCCGATG
>CALDNT010000253.1 GCA_937915145.1 uncultured Reyranella sp. | reverse complement strand
TCGCCGGCACGGTCGAGTTCCTGCTGGCCGGCGATGGCGCGTTCTATTTTCTCGAAATGAACACCCGCCTGCAGGTCGAGCATCCGGTGACCGAAGCGATCACCGGCCAGGATCTCGTTGCCTGGCAGATCAAGGTCGCGGCGGGTGAGACGCTGCCGCTCACCCAGGAGCAGGTCCGCTTCGACGGCCACGCCATCGAAGTCCGGCTCTATGCCGAGGACGCCTACGCCGGTTTCCTGCCGCAGACCGGCCGCATCGACGTCTGGCGCCCGGCAGCCGGCTCTGGCGTGAGGGTCGATCACGGCATGAAGGAAGACCTTGCGATCTCGCCGTTCTACGACCCGATGATCGCCAAGGTCGTCGCCCACGGCGCGACACGCGAACAGGCCCGCGCCCGGCTGATCCAGGCGCTGCGCGACACCGTCGTGCTAGGCCCGACGACCAACCGGCATTTTCTGATCCGCCTGCTGGAGCACGCCGAATTTGCCGCCGGCAAGGCGACAACAGCCTTCCTGGTGGATCACGTGTTCCCCGCACCCGAGATCAGCGGCGCACACTGGAACCTGGCGGCCAGTCTACTGTGGCAGGCCTCGGCCGAGCGCTATTCCGCGCCGCTGCGCGGCTGGCGAAACTCCAATCCGGAACCGACACCGATCCGGCTCGCCGCTGGCGGCACCGAGCGGCTGCTCCGCGTCGAGGGTGGCCCACAGAGCGCGGCGCCATTCCATATCGACGGCAACGACGTGATCGTCGATCTCGATGCGCTTACCGTGCGCTTCACCGACAAGACCTATGCCCCGCCCGAAACGGCGGCGGCGGGCAGCGACGGCAAACTGCGCGCGCCGATGGACGGCCGCGTCGTCGCCATCAAGGTGACCGCCGGCGACACGGTGGTGCGCGGCCAGACCCTGATCGTGCTGGAAGCGATGAAGATCCAGCACCAGCTCAAAGCCGCCCTCGACGCCAGGGTCGAGGCGGTGTCGGTCGAAGAAGGCCAGCAGGTCGCCAACCGGGCGGTGTTGGTGACGATGGCTTCCGACACCGTGCCGCATTGAGGGCGTTGCGGGAGGCCGCCCGCCTCAAGACCGGGTGATGCCTCAGTCCTTGTAGTTCGGCGGTACCGGACAGGGCGGCAGCAGCTTTTCCAGCATCTTGGCAACGCCGAGCAACTTGGCCTCGCCCCAGCGCTTGCCGGTGAGCTGCAGGCCGATCGGCAGGCCATCGCGCGAAAAGCCGCAGGGCACCACGACCGACGGCTGGCCGGTCAGGTTGGCGAGGAAATTGTAGGACGTGCCGGCGAAGAAATACGGGTGGTCGACGCCGTCGATCCGCAAAGGTTCACTCGCCTTCTGGCGAATGAAGGCCACATCCGGCATCACCGGCATCAGCCAGGCGTCGTAATCGTCCAGGAACGCCTCGCACTGGCGGATCACCCGATCGCGTCGGTCGAGGGCGGCAAAGAACGCCGCCATGTCGAGGCGGGCCGCGCGCGCCGCTGAACGGACCGAAGGATCGGCGGCCCCGGTCCGGGCGAAGAAGCGCTCGCGCTCGGCGAGCGGCTGCAAGGCGCGGACTTCATACTGCAGCAGGTCCGACCAGTCGTCCCAGCCTTGCCGCCAATCGAGCGCGGCGGGTTCGCCCCGCTTCACCTTGGCGCCGGCCTTGCCGAGCAGGCGGGCGGTCGCCTCGACGACCGCAGCGGTATCGGCCGAAACACGCAGCAGTGGGTTGCTGTCGAGCACGGCAATGCGCAAATCGGCCGGCCTGAACCTGGGCGTTGGCCCCAGCGGCACCGGTGCGGCCTCGGCCTCGTTGCCATCGGGGCCGGCAATGATGCGAAGCGCCATATCGAGGTCTTCCACCGAGCGTGCCAGCGGCCCGAACACACCCATGTAGCGCACGGTCCGCGTCTGGCCCGGAAGATCGGGCACATGGCCGCGGCCGGGCACCCGCCACTCGCTGGGCTTCAGGGAGAAAATGCCGTTGAAATGCGCGGGATTGCGCACCGAGCCGCCGATATCGCTGCCGAACTCCAGCGGCGACAGGCGCGCGGCCACCGCGACACCACCGCCGCCGGTCGAGCCGCCGGCGGTGCGCCGCGCATCCCAGGCATTCTTGGTGGTGCCGAACAGCGGGCTTTCGGTCTGAAAATCCATGCAGAGTTCGGGCACGTTGGTCTTGCCGAGGATGATCGCGCCCGCCGCCCGCAACCGTGCCACGATGCTGGCGTCGGTGGTGGCGATATTGTCCTTGAGCGGCGGATGGCTCGAAGTCGTGGCAAGCCCCGCCACGTCGAAGGCCTCCTTGATGGTGATCGGCACGCCATGAAGCGGCCCGAGACCGGCGTTCTTACGGGTGCGCGCCCGATCGGCCGCACGGGCCGACTTCATCGCCCGGTCGCGATCGACGACCACCAGGGCGTTCAGCGGTCCATTGATCCGCGCGATCCGCTGCAGATGCGCCTCAGTCGCTTCTGCCGAACTCAGCCGCCCGTTTCGTATGGCGCGTCCAAGCCCGGTGGCGGTCGCGAAACAGGGATCCATGCATGCCTCCCTTGCACGCGAAGCAGACTAGTCGCCTCTCCGACACCCGGCTATAGAGCCCGAAGAATTCCTGAGGAAGCCATGAGCCTAGCCAAAAAAACCCTGTTCATCACCGGCGCCAGCCGCGGCATCGGTCTTGCCATCGCGTTGCGTGCCGCGCGCGACGGCGCCAACGTCGCCATCGCCGCCAAGACGGTAAAGCCCGACCCGCGGCTGCCGGGCACGATCTTCACTGCCGCCGAGGAGATCGAAAAGGCCGGCGGCAAGGCGCTGCCGCTGCCCTGTGACATCCGCGACGAGCAAAGCGTCGAGAAGGCCGTCGCCGACACGGCGGCGAAGTTCGGCGGCATCGATATCCTGGTGAACAACGCCAGCGCCATCAGCCTGACGGGCACGCTGGCGACAGCGATGAAGCGCTACGACCTGATGCATCAGGTCAATGCGCGCGGGACCTTTCTGGTCTCGCAGAAATGCGTGCCCCACCTCGCCAAGGCAGCGAACCCGCATGTGCTCAACCTGTCGCCGCCGCTCGACTTCGACGTGAAGTGGTTTGCCAATCACGCTGCCTACACGCTGGCCAAGTACGGCATGTCGGTCTTCGCGTGGGCAATGGCGGAGGAATTCAAGGACAAGGGAATCGCCTTCAACTGCCTGTGGCCGCGGACCGGCATCGCCACCGCCGCCATCCAGAACATCCTGGGCGGCGAGGAAGGCATGAAGCGCTGCCGCAAGCCCGAGATCATGGCCGATGCCGCCCATGCCATCTTCAGCCGGCCGTCGCGACAGTGTACCGGCAACTTCTTCATCGACGACGAGGTACTGGCCGCCGAGGGCGTCACCGATTTCGACAAGTACGCCGTCTCGCCTGGCACGCCGCTGATGCCGGATTTCTTCGTGCCCGCCGCGGGCGCGCGCACCGTCGCCGGCCGGGGCTAGCGCCGACATGGCGACGTTCATACTGATCCACGGCGCCTGCACCGGCGGCTGGTGCTGGGAAAAGGTCGTACCCCTGCTCGAGGCGAACGGTCACAAGGTCTGCGCGCCCGACCTGCCGGGGCTCGGCAGCGATCCGACGCCGCCCGCCAACGTCACGCTGGCCGACAATGTCGAGAAGGTGTCGCGCCTGCTCGACAAGATGGAGGAGCCCGTCATCCTCGTCGGCCATTCTCTGGGCGGCATCACCATCAGCCAGGCCGCCGAGGCACGCCGGCGCAAGCTCAAGGCGCTGGTCTATCTCTGTGCGTTGCTGCCGCTCTCGGGCAAGGCCGCGCGGGACATGACCGGCATGGAGCCCGACGCCATGTTCCGCCTGTCGCGCGAGCTCAGTCAGGACGGCGCGACCTATACTTTTGCCCGCGACAAGCTGCCGTCGCTGTTCTACGCCGACGTCTCGCCGGAAGATTGCTATCGCGCGATGCAGCGTCTGCGGCCACAGCCCGCCATCATTTCGACGACCCCGGTGACCCTCACCGACGATCGCTTCGGCTCGGTGCCGCGCTGGTACATCGAATGCACGCACGACAATGCCATCCGCTTCGAGCTGCAGCGCAAGATGGTGGCGCTGACCCCGTGTACGGTGCTTCGCCTGGAATGCGGCCATTCGCCGTACTTCAGCCATCCCGAGGAACTGGTCGAGCACCTCGAGACGATCGCGCGCGCCTGACCGCTCAATCGAAGAAGGCGAAAGCCCGGACCTCGATGCTCTGACGTGGCTTGGGCTCGGCCGGCGTGCTCGGATCGTCGAACGCCGAGTGCAGCGAGAAGCGCGCCCGGCCGTCTTTCATCGAATCGAAGCACTTGATCAGGATCGCCTCGTCGCGAGTCATCTTCGGAAAATAGTACCAGTGGTGGTCGGCATTGTAGACGCCCTGGTAGATCTCGCCCGTGCGATCGGCATAGACGAGATCGCAGACCGCGAGATCGCGTGGCGCGATGCTCTCGGAATCGACAAAGCCCAGCGGCACCATCTCGATCGGATCGTGCGCGATGTTGCGCCACACATTGTACTCGGCGAAGCGCTTGTTGAGGCGCATCTCCGCCTCGTCGGGCGGCAACAGGTCATGCACCCGCTGCGGCCCGGACTTCTCGGTGTAGTCGTTGTGCACGCTGCGCACCGGCGTGCGCAGGCCGCGCTCGACGGCGCGATCGGCGGTCCGCACGGTATGGTCGAAGATCACGACCTTGGCGGCGCCGGTCTCGCGGCGAACCAGCGCCTCGACTTCGGCGTAGTATGTCGTCTTCACTTCCCGGTCGTCGTAAAAATCCTGGACGGCGGTTTCATGCCGCCGGAGCACGAAGGCCTGGCGATCGAGTGACAGATCCGAGGCAACCGGCCGGCCGTCATGGATGCGGACCATGAAATCCCGATAGTTGCCGACCCGCCGCGGCAGCCCAGTGCCATGCGGTGGATTGTAGGTCACCGGCTTGATGCTGAGGTCGGCGAGATAGTTGACGGACGCTTCGACCATGACGGCCCTCCTCGAACTTTCGAGAAACATAGCGTTCCATATCGCCTTCAAACGTCGCCGCTTCATGAAAAGAACTCATGAGGTCATGCCGCCAGCTCGAGAATCTCCATCACCTCGGCCGGTCCGTTGATCGGGCGCGGGTTGTTCAGCACGGCGCGGTCGTGCATCGACTTCTCGGCGATTTCGCGAAACCGGTCCTTGCGGACGCCAACCTGCCTCAGCCGCGTCGGCAGCCCGAGTGACCTGACGAGTCCCGCCACGAGATTGGCGGCGGAAGTCCTCGGCTTGCCGAAGGCCTCGCTTACCAGCTTCTGGCGCTCGGCATTGGCAGGCAGGTTCCATCGCAAGACCGAAGGCAGCATGACGCACGAGGTATGGCCGTGCGGCACGCCACAGGCAGCGCCCAGCACGTGGCCGATGCCGTGGCTGGCGCCGACGCCAACACCCGACGTGCCGGCACCGATCGACAGCCACATGCCGAACTGCAGATTGAGCCGCGTTTCCATGTCCTCGGGGCGCGCCTTGTGATCGGGCAGCGCCCGCGACAGGAGCTTCAGCGCCTCGGTCGCGGTGCCGATGGCGAAGGGATTGGCCTGCTGCGAGCACAGGCGCTCGACCGCGTGATCGACGGCCTTGAGCCCGGTCGACAGCATGAGGTCCATCGGCGTGGCCAGTGTCGCCGCCGGATCGAGCACGATGACGCGCGGAACGACCAGTTGATGGCCGAAACTTTCCTTGATGCCATGACGCGGGTCGGTGATGCCGGCGTAGGCGTTGAACTCGGCCGCCGACAGCGTGGTCGGCACTGCCAGCATGCGGATCGCGTCGCCGGGGGGCCTGATTGCCTCCGCCGGCGGCGCCGCTCCGTCCTTCGGCTTGCCGGCACGGTAAAGATCGAGATCCTCGATCCGCGTCGCGTTCTGCCACAGCGCAATCAGAATGGTCTTGGTGGCGTCGATCGCCGAGCCGCCGCCCACGGCGACGATCAGATCGGCGTTGGCGGCACGGGCAAGTGCTGCGCCCTCGATCACGCAGGGCCGCGGCGAATGGGCGGTGATGCCGGCATAGACTCCGGCATAGCGATCGCCGAGATCGCGGATGATGTCGGCCAGCAGCGCGCTCTGCGCCACCGATTTGGTCGTGGTCACGAAGACCCGTTTCGCGCCCAGCCGCTCGGCCTCGGCCCGCAGCGCCGCGCCCGCCGGCTTGCCGTAGACGACCCGCTCGATGGCCTGGTGTCCGTGGATGCCGTTCAGCATGGGAAACTCCTCAACCGATATGACGGCGGTAAAGCGCCAGCATGCGCTCATAGTGCTTTTCGCGGGCAGCCTCATGGAGACTGCCGCGGTCAGAAAAGGCATAACCGTGGTGGGTGCCCATCTCGGTCTCGACGCGCGACGGGAATGGCGCAGCGGCCAGGAGCTTTTCGAATTTGGCCACATCGGACAGCGGCACGTGAATGTCCTGCTCGGCGAATGCGAAGTATCCCTCGCTGGTGATGTCGGAAAGCATCAGATGCGGCGAATCGGTTCCATCGGTAATCAACTGCGTTCCATAGAACGACGCGAAGCAGGCGATGTGATCGGGATGCTTTGCCGCCGCGGCAGTCACGAAAGCACCGCTCATGCAGTAGCCGACCAGGCCGATCTTGCCCGGCTTGGCATCGGGCATCGAAGGCAGTCGATCCAGGATCACACCGGTGTCGGCCGCGACCTTGGCGTTGGAGATCGATTTCATCAGGCCGGACATGCGCGTGCGGTTCGCTTCCGCATCGGGATGGTCGCGCGTCGGTCCACACACGAAGTCACGGCTGGTGCGGTAGTAGAGATTGGGCAGCAGCACACAGTATCCGGATAGCGAAATACGTCGGCAGATCTCGCGCAGGCCCTCGCGGACGCCGGGCGCGTCCATCAACATGAGGACAACCGGGAGCGGGCCGCCGTCGTCCGGGCGGACGCTGAAAGTGTTCATGGCCCCATCGGGCGTGGGAATGTCGAATGTGCGTTCAATCATGGCCGGACGGTACCGGCCCCGCGCCCCATGGTCTATAACCGCCGCCTCTCATTCGGTTCGAGGAGTGAAACGAGATGCCGGGCGCCCTGGAAGGCCTAAGAGTCATCGACCTGTCGCGCGTGCTGGGCGGCCCTTACTGCGGGCAGATGCTGGCCGACCACGGTGCCGAGGTGATCAAGATCGAACCGCCACAGGGTGACGAGACGCGCCTCTGGGGCCCGCCGTTCGATCAAGAAGGCATCTCGGCCTACTTTGCCGGTATCAACCGCAACAAGCGCAAAATCGCGCTCGATCTCTCCAAGCCTGAAGGCCGCGCCGTGCTGCTGAAACTGCTGGAGCAGACCGATGTGCTGATCGACAACTTCAAGACCGGCACCATGGAGAAATGGGGCATCGGCTACGCCGACACGCTGTCAAAGAAGTTTCCGCGCCTCGTGCATGCCCGTGTCTCGGGCTTCGGAGCCGACGGCCCGATGGGCGGCTTTCCGGGCTACGACGCCATGGTACAGGCCTCGTCCGGCCTGGTCTCGGTCAACGGTTCGGCCGACGGCGGTCCGGTGCGCATCGGCGTTCCCGTCGTCGACCTTTCCACCGGCATGAACGCCTGCATCGGCATCCTGATGGCGCTTTACGAGCGCAACCGCTCGGGCAAGGGCCAGTTCATCGATGCGACTCTGTACGACAGCGCCATCGCGCTGCACCAACCGCATGCGCCGAACTATTTTTCGGCGGGCCTCAAGCCCAAGCTGGTGGGCAACAGCCACGGAAGCCTGGCGCCCTATTCCAACTTCCCGACCAAGGGCCGCAACATCGTGGTCGGTGCCGGCAACGACGGTCAGTTCCGCAAGCTCTGCCAGATGCTGGGCAAACCCGAACTGGCCGACGATCCGCGCTTCAAGACCAACAAGGACCGCGTCGCCCACAAGCCCGAACTCGAAGCCGAACTGCGGGCGCTCACCAAGGATCGCGACGGCGAAAGCTTCGCCACCGAACTGATGCAGAACGGCGTGCCTTCGGGCGCGGTGCTGGAGGTGCCCGACGTGATGGAGCATCCACACACGAAGCACCGCAACATGGTGTGGGAGAAGGACGGTTATAGGAACGTCGGCAACCCCGTAAAACTCTCGCGAACGCCGGCCGGGGTGCGCAGCAAGCCCGGGAAGTTCGGCACCGACACCAAAGCGGTCCTGGCCGAGGCAGGCTATTCGGTGGCCGAGATCGACACGCTGATCGCCACCGGCATCGCGCTCACCGAGATCAGGAAAGCCTGAGGGAAAGACGATGTTTCAACCCGACCTCCTGAAGGGCAAACGCATCCTGGTGACCGGCGGCGGCACCGGGCTCGGCCGATCGATGGCGCAGCGCTATCTTGAGCTCGGCGCCAATGTGGTGATCTGTGGCCGGCGCGAGGACGTGTTGAAGCAGACTGCTGAAGAACTCGCCAAGGAGACCGGCGGGGAAATCGAGACCGTAGGCTGCGACGTTCGCGTACCGGACGCCGTCGAGGCCATGATGGACAAGATCTGGGCCAAGCGGCCGCTCGACATCCTTGTCAACAATGCCGCCGGTCAGATCCTGGCGCAGACGCACAAGATGTCATCCCGCGCCATCGACGCGGTGCTGGGCATCGTGCTGCACGGCTCGGCCTACTGCACCGTGGCCGCCGGCCGGCGCTGGATCGATGCCGGTGAACGCAACAAGGTGGTGATGTCGATCCTCACGGTCTCGTCGCTGACGGGTGCGCCCTTCACGGTGCCCTCGGCGATGGCCAAGGCCGGCGTGCTGGCCATGACCAAGAGCCTCGCTGTTGAATGGGGACCCAAGGGTATCCGGACCTGCGCCATCGTGCCCGGTCCCTTCCCGACCGAGGGCGCATGGAGCCGCCTCATGCCCAAGGAACGCGGCGGTCAGGACGAAATGATCAAGGCGATCCCGATGCGCCGCGTCGGCGAACACATCGAGCTGGCCAATCTCGCCGCCTTCCTGGTGAGCGACGGGGCGGCCTATATCAACGGCGACGCCATCGTGATCGACGGCGGCAAGATGCTGCAGTCGGGCGGCGGCGGCGCCAACACCTCGGCGATGCTCGACTGGACCGACGATCAGTGGGAGGCGATCCGGCCGAAGAAGAAATAGGCCGGCGGGAGTCGCCGCCGGCAGTTACTTCTCGGCCTCCGTCCGTTCGCCTGCGACGATCCACGCGGTTACGAGGTCATAGAACACCGCCAGCACCACCGGGCCGACGAAAAGACCGATCAGCCCGCCGGCAAGTGTGCCGCAGATCACGCCCGCCAGGATGACGGCCATGGGCGTCTGCAGACCGCGCGCCATAAGTATCGGGCGCAGCACGTTGTCGAGTAGCAGCAGGGGCACGCTATAGACGGTGAAAATCCCGGCGGTCATGGCTGGCATCGCCGTCCATGCCCAGATGATCACCGGAATCATGATGATATTGGGGCCGACCTGGACGATCGCCAACACCAGGCAGACGAACGTGATCGCTCCGGCAAACGGAACACCCGCCACCAGCATGCCAATACCCAGCAACGCAGACTGCAGGATGGCGACACCGATCACGCCCTGCGAGACATTGCGGATGGTCGAGCCGGCGATCTCGATGAAGTGCCGCCCCCTGGCATCGGCGATCCGGCCGGCGAGGCCGCGCACCGTGTCGGCGAGCTTCTCGGAGTAGGCAAGCAGTACGCCCGCCACGATGATCGCGCCGGCGAACTGCAGCACCTCGAAGAACACTCCGGCGGCGATCCGGCCGACCCACCGGCCAATCGACGCGATTTGGCCGACATGGGCACTGAGCAGAGAGCGCAGGTCGTTGGACGCGGTCAGCCAGAAGTCGTGCAGCCGGGCCCCGATCACCGGCAACTCGCGAATCGACTCCGGCGGCAACGGCACGACATGTTCGCCGCGGAGCAGCATCCGGGCATAGGCGTCGAGCGACTCGATGGCGGAAGCCGACAGCACGACCGCCGGGGTAAGGAGCAGCACCAGGAGGAGGAGCGACAGCAAGGTCGCGGCCAGCCCATTGCGCAGATGCAGACGCCGCCGCAGGACGACGAACAGCGGATAAACGGCAACCGCGAGAATTATGGCCCACAGCATCAAGGCAGCCACCGGCCGCAGCAGCAGCAGGCTCACGTAGACCACACTGGCGATCAACGCGATGCGCACCGCAAGATCGACCGCGAACCGCGACACTTCCGCCTTGCCCTTCTCGGTATCGATCATCGCCGCCCCCACCACGTCCCAATTCCGCTGTTCCTAGCGAGAGGCGCGGTCGCCGTCCATCCACTGCCCTTGTCGCCATGGCGCCAGATCGCGGATACTCGCCACCACCGGGGGAGGATCAGGCATGGACCAGTATGACTACATCATCGTGGGGGCGGGCTCGGCGGGCGGCACCCTGGCGGCGCGCTTGAGCGAAAACCCGGTCAACAAGGTCCTGCTGCTCGAGGCGGGCAAGGCCAGTCATCCTTACGCCCGCATGCCGCTCAGTTTCGGCCTGTTGATCGACAATCCCGCCGCCAACTGGCTCTATCAATCCGAACCCGAACCGAACACCGCGAACCGCGTGATCCCGGTGCCGCGCGGCAAGGTACTGGGCGGCTCCAGCTCGATCAATGGACTGGTCTGGGTGCGCGGCCAGCCGCTCGACTTCGATACCTGGGCACAGATGGGCAACCGCGGCTGGAGCTGGCACGATGTCGCGCCGTTGTTCACGCGAATGGAGAACTTCACGGACGGCGACGGCAGCAACGGGCGCGGCACCGATGGGCCGCTGAAGGTATCGACCGTGCCCGACCAGAATCCGCTCTACGACGCCCTGTTCGCCGCCTCGAAGGCCGCCGGCTTCAAGCTCAACCCGGACTACAACAGCGAGGACCAGGAAGGCGTCGTGAAGACGCAGACCTCGATCTACAAGGGCCGGCGCATGAGCGTGGCGCATTGCTACATCGAACCGGCAATGAAGCGATCGAACCTGCACGTCGTCACCGAAGCGATGACCTTGCGCATTGTGCTTGAGGGCAAGCGCTGCGTCGGCGTCGAATACGAGAAAGCCGGCAAGACCGTGCAGGCCCGTGCGCGCGAGACCATCCTGTCGGCCGGCGGCGTCTCAAGCCCGCAAATCCTCGAACTCTCCGGCATCGGCCAGCCCGCGCTCCTGAAAAAGCATGGCATCGAGGTCAAGCATGAGCTGCAGGCGGTCGGCGAGAATTTCCGCGACCATATCAACGCCCGCATCATCTGGCGCCTGAAGGTGGCGAACGTCTCCTACAACCACATGGCACGCGGCCTCGGCGCCGTGACGCAGATGATGAAGTACCTGGCGACCGGCGGCGGCTTCATGAGCCTGCCCTCGGCGCCGCTGCTCGCCTTCCTGAAGACGCGCCCCGAGCTGGCCACGCCCGACGTGCAGATGCATCTCGTGCCCTACTCGATCAAGGACCCGAAGACCCGCAAACTGCAGGACTTCCCGTCGATGACGATCGCCTGCTACCAGCTCCGCCCCGAGAGCTTGGGTTCGATCCACATCCGCTCGGCCGATCCCCGGACGCAGCCGGCGATCCGCTTCAACTTCCTGGCCGACCAGATCGACCAGGATGCGATGGTGGGCGGCTTCCGCATGATGCGGAAGATCGTCGATGCGGCGCCCATGGACGCCTACCGGGACGAGGAATTCTCGCCCGGCACGGCGGTACAGAGCGACGACGAAATTCTGACCTGGATCCGCAACAACTCGCAGACCGCCTACCACCCGATCGGCACCTGCCGCATGGGACCCCAGGGCCCCAGCACGGTCGTCGACGACAAACTCAGGGTCCACGGCATCGCGGGCCTCCGCGTGGCCGACGCCTCGATTTTCCCCACCATGCCGTCGGGCAATACCAACGCCCCCTCGATCATGGTCGGCGAGAAGATGGCGGATATCCTGAAGGCGGCGGCCTAGATCGCCGCTAGGCGCCGCCAAGCCGCTTGCGCACATCCTCGGGGATGGTGATCGCCGTCAGCGAGCGGGCGTCGCCGTCCTTGCGCGCCCAGATCCGCGTCTCGGTGCCTTCGGCGGCGATCTCGCCGGTGGCATCACGGAAGACGTGGCGGATCGCGAATGAACTGCGGCCGAACTTTGCCACGTGGCTTTCGATGACCAGCGCCTCACCGGTCTGCGAAGCGCGCCGGAACGAGCATTCGGCATGGACCAGCGGCGTGCCCTCCTTCCACTGACCGCTCGTGATGTCGTCGCGCCGGAGGCCGGCAGCCAGAAACAGACGATAGGTTGCCTGATCGAACCAGCGGAAGTAGGCGGGATAATAGACGATGCCGGCGGGATCGCAGTCGCCCCATTCGACAGTGACGGTGTGCGTGCTCGTGAGCGGCATGCGTTCTAGGCCGCCGTCGGTTTGCCGGTGATGAACGCCGTGCCAGACATGCCGGCGACCAGCGTACCGTCGGTGCGAACCACATCGACACGGTAGTTTGCGATCCTGGCGGAGCGCGCAATTTCCGTGGCCGTAGCGGTCAGCACGTCGCCCACCTGCGCCGCCGCATTATACATCATGTGCACATCGATCCCGGCCGACATGATGCCGTGCGAATTGCAGGCGTAGCCGAAGGCAGCGTCGGCCAGGGTGAAGGTGAGTCCACCATGGCAGACACCATTGAAGTTGACGTGACGCGCCTCGACCCGAACCCGGGTGACGGCCCGGCCGGGTACCGCCTCGACCACCTCGATGCCGAGATCGCGCGCAAAAATGTCGCGCCGCGCCAGGGCCGCGGCATCGAACGCCACCGGCATGTCCGACACGCTCATTCCGCGGCATTCCGCAACGGCAGCGACGCAGAGGCAATGGCCGTCAACGTTTTCGACAGAGATTCACCGTCGGGATCGGCAAGCGCGGCGACGCGCGCGTTGGCGACGGCGTCGGCCGCGGCACGCGGGATCATGCGGCCGGCCAGCGCGGGAGTGATCACTTCGCGGGCAATACGGCGATAATTCTGCAAGCCGCGCCTGTAAGTGTCGCCATAGCCCTTGATCAGGCGCGCCGACTCGGCAATTTCGCGCGCCAGATCGATACTCAGCGGAGCGGCGGCGTGGATCTGCGCCAGCCACTGTTCGATTTCAGCCTG
>CALDNT010000252.1 GCA_937915145.1 uncultured Reyranella sp. | reverse complement strand
ATGCCGAGGCGACGTTCCGGCGGGCGGCGCAGTACGGCGATGGCTTCATGCCGCTGGCCTATCCGGCGGGCGATGCCGCCCTGGCGGCGTTCGACAAGCTGCGCACGATGGTCAAGGCGGCCGGACGCGATCCCAAGGCGGTGGGGCTGGAAGTCTGGGTTTCGCCCGGCATCGGCGGCGAGGCGGACTGGCGCAAGGAAATCAGCTTCTGGAAGAAGGCCGGCGTGACCCACGTCAACGCCCACACTTCCTATGTGAGTCCGCATCACAAACGCATCGAAGGCAAGAGCTATGACGACCATCTGACGGCGATCACGCGCTATCGGGCGGCCGTGAAGGATTTGCTGTCATGAAATTCGCCCTGCATTTCGGTAACAACACCTTCCCAGACCTCGCCAGCGCGCACCGGCTGGTACGCCTGGCCGAGGCGGCCGGCTTCGATTCGGTCTTCGCCGTCGATCATGTCGTGCTGCCGGACACCTACAGCTCGACCTATCCCTATGCCGCCAGCGGCCGGCTGCCGGGCGACCGCACGGCGCCGATTCCCGATCCGCTGATCTGGATGGCCGCCGTCGCGGCCGTCACGACCCGGCTGCGTTTCATGACCGGCGTGCTGATCTTGCCGCAGCGCAATCCCCTGGTTCTCGCCAAGCAGGTGGCGACGCTCGACCATCTAAGCGGCGGTCGCATCGAACTCGGCATCGGCGTCGGCTGGCTGAAGGAGGAGTTCGAGGCGCTGGGCGTGCCGTTCGAGAAGCGCGGCAAGCGCGCCGACGAATATATCGCCGCCATGCGCGCGCTGTGGGCGGCCGATGGCGCGAGCTATGCCGGCGAGTTCGTGAAGTTCCACGAGGTGAGCTGCAACCCCAAGCCGGTGGCCGGCAGCGTGCCGATCATCGTCGGCGGCCACTCCGAAGCCGCCGCCCGGCGCGCCGGCCGGTTGGGCAACGGCTTCTTTCCTTCGATCGGCCGGCCCGCCGACACCATGCCGCTGATCGACATCGCCCGGCGCGCCGCCGAGACGGCGGGTCGCGATCCGGCGGCGATCGAGATGATCGCCGGCTGTCCCGACCTTCTGCCCGGCTCGGGCAAGGATGCCGAGGCGGCCGTCAAGGAACGTGCCGCGCGAGGCATCGGCCGCATCGTGCTGCCGTCCAGCGCCTTCATGCCGAATCTGGAAGAGAGCCTTGCACGTTTCGGCGAAAAGGTAATCCGCCCCTTCAGCTAGGCAAACGCCTTGGCGATGCGGGCCCAGTCGGCGAGTGCCGCTTCCTGACCGGGCACGAGCTGGATCGTGAATTGGGTGTAGCCGGCGTCCCGCAGCGCTCCGATGCGTTGCTTGATCTCGGCCTCGGTCGCCGTGAACGACGTGGCGCGGATCAGGTCGGCGGTGACGAATTTCCGTTCCGCAGGCTTCACGAACATCAGATGGCCGCGGTGGTTTTCCAGGTAGGGCGCGTCCTTGGGCTCGTAGGTGCGGGCGAGCGCGACATAGCCTTCCAGTTCCGGCCGTTGCGTGAGCAGGGCCTGGGTCGATTTCAGGTTCAGGATGGCTTCGTCGGCGGCGCGATGCAGCATGACGGCGGCGCGCGGTCCGGCCTGCGCCATGGCGCGTTCGGAGTCTGCCAGCTCGCCGTCCTGGAGGATGCACCCCAGGGCGAAGGCAGTGGCCTTCAGGTCGCCCATTGCATGGCCGGCCTTCCGCCAATCCTCGCGCATCGCCTCGACCTCGCGGACGCCGGCTTCGACGTTGCCGACGAAGTCGATCCAGCCGGCCTTCAGTTTTGCCGTGAGCGCCCGGGTGCGCGGCCCGAAGGCCGAGAGATGGAGGGCGATCGGATCGCGGGTGTTGAACAGGTCGAGCTCGGGATTGAGGAAGCGGATCTTGCGGCTCTGGCCTTCCATCTCGAAGTCGACGGTCTTGCCGGCGAGCAGGCCATAGACCTGATGGATGTAGGTCTCCATGTCCTTGATCTTGATGGCGCCGAAGCCCATGGCGCGCCGTGCCGTGAAGCCGGTGCCGACGCCGAAATCGATACGGCCGGCGGCCAGGCTGTTCAGTGTCGCCAGCGCATTGGCGGTGACCGGTGCGATGCGGTTCGAGGGTACCAGAACGCCGGTTCCGAGACGGATGCGACTGGTGTTGACGGCGGCGGCGCCCATGGCGACGAAGCAGTCGGCGCTCAGCATCTGGGTGTCGTAGAACCAAGCGTGGGTAAAGCCCAGTTCCTCGGCCCGCTGCACGTGCTTCCAGGAGTCCGCCGCCGTGGGCAGCGCAATGCCGAATTCCATGTGTCTCTCCGTCCTCAGGTGTCGGCGAGCGCCGCCAGCATGCGGTCGCGCGCAGCAAAATCGCCGTCGTTATGGACTGGCTGCAGGCAGACGTGGGTGGCGCCGGCCGTGAAATGCGCGCGCAGGCCCTTCTTGATCGTTTCCGCATCGCCCCACAGGACCATGGCATCGATGAAGCGGTCGCTGCCGCCGTCGGCAAGATCGGCCTCGCTGAAACCTTCGCGCAGCCAGTTGTTGCGGTAGTTCGGCAGTACCATGTAGCGCGAGAGTTCCTTGCGGCCGAGCGCGCGGGCGCGCGCGGGATCGGTCTCCAGCGTCACCTTCTGCTCGACGGCCAGCGCCTTGTTCGGCCCGAGAATGGCGGCGGCCTTGGCGGTGTGCGCAGGAGTCACGTTGTAAGGCACGGCACCGCGCGACTTCTCGGCGCTCAACGCCAGCATCTTGGGGCCCAGTGCGGCCACCATCACCGGCGGTTCCTCGCCGGCGGGCAGGCCCTTGTGGATGCCGTCCAGATAGGCGCGCATCGCACCGAGCGGCTTGTCGTAGCGGTGGCCGCGCAGACCCTCGACCATCGGGATGTGGCTGACGCCTAGACCCAGGACGAAGCGACCGCCGTAGAAGTTGTTCATCGACACCATGGCGCGCTGCGCGGTGAAGGGGTCGCGGGCATAGATGTTGGCGATCGAGCTGCCGACCGTGAGCTTGCTGCTCTTCGACAGCAGATAGGTTGCCAGCGACATCGATTCGTAGCCGCGCGATTCGGGATACCAGAACGCCGTATAGCCGGCGCTCTCGACGACCCGCATCAGCTCGGCGAGCTCAGCTCCGTTCAGCTTGTCCGTCGAATACCAGACTCCCAGGCGTCCCAATTTCATGGCTTGGCTCCGTCGGATTGAATGTCTTTTGCCAGGCCGCGAAGGATCTCGCGGTCGGCGTCGTTCTTCACCGCGATGGAAAATTCGCAGTGGGTGACGACCCTGCCGAAGCGATCGCAGAGCTTGCGCGCGATCGTGTCATAGGTGCCGATGGTGACAAAGGTCTCCAGAACATCGTCGTTGATGTGCTGGGGCATATCTTCCCACCGCTGGGCGCGCGACAGCAGCTTCAGTTCGTCGGCAAGATCGCCAAGGCCAAGATGTTCAAAGGCCGCGCGATACTGAGGTGTCGAGGCATAGAAGGCGACGCGCGCCCGCACGTCGCGAATCTTGGGGGCAAGTTCGGCCTCGGTGGCCGCCGTGGCAACCAGTGGCTTCATGCCGATCTGGAAGCCCTCCAGCGAGCGGTCGGCCTTGGCGGCGCCGGCGCGGACAGCCGGCATCATCACCTGCTCGATATAGGAAGGCGTGCAGACCGGGTGCGGTCGGATACCGTCGGCCACTTCGCCCGAGACCTGGCACATCAGCGCGTTGACCGCCGCAATCTGGATCGGAATGTGCGGATGCTCGATCGGGCCGGGATTGAACAGCGGCACCATCAGGTTGATGTTGTAGTGCTCGCCCCTGACATCGAGCGGCGTGCCGTTCTGCCAATTGTCCCACACCGCCCGCACGGCGTGCACATATTCCCGCATCCACGGTCCCGCCGGCGTCCAGGGCATGCCGTAGCGACGCTCGATATGGGCCTTCACCTGGGTGCCGAGGCCAAGAGTGAAGCGGCCGCGCGACAGCTTCTGGATCGTCCAGGCGCTGAGCGCGGTGACGGTCGGACTGCGGGGAAAGGCGATGGCGACAGAGGTGCCGAGCTTCAGCGTCTGCGTCGCCTGGGCGGCCAATGCCATGACGACGAACGGATCGTCCTTGGTTTCCTCGACGACCAGACCGTTGTAGCCGATGTCCTCCAGCAGGTGCGCGTCGGTGCCGATGCTGTGAAGGTCAAAGGGCATTTCCGGGGCGCGAAGGCCGGGGTCGACCTTGCCGAGAGGCAAAAGAGTTTCTAACAGCACGTTTCTGCTCGATGATGAACGGAGGATTTTCTGCGAACCGGTAGCCTAGCACCGAAGAGTGTGCGGGCAAGCCGCTTCGTCCCGCGATACGGGCTGAAAGGAATCGGCGATGATCGCTGTCGTCATGGGCGTCTCCGGATCGGGCAAAACCACTGTCGCAGCGCTGCTCGCCGCCAGGTTCGGCTGGCGCTTCTGCGAGGGCGACGATCTTCATCCGCGCGAGAATGTCGAGAAGATGCGTGGTGGCACGCCGCTCACTGATGCCGACCGGCTGCCCTGGCTGAGGAGAATCGCCGGAGAGATTGACAGTTGGCGGGCGGCGGGCGAGTCGGGGGTCCTCACCTGCTCGGCCTTGAAGCGGACCTACCGCGACATCATCATCGGTGATCGATCCGATGTGGCGCTGGTCTATCTCAAGGGATCGCGCGACCTCATCGCCCGGCGCCTGGCCGCCCGAAACGAGCATTTCATGCCTGCCGCGCTGCTCGACAGCCAGTTCGCGGCGCTGCAGGAGCCCTCGCCTGACGAAAGGCCGATCGTCGCCGATGTCGGCGGATCGCCGGTCGAGATCGTCGATGGGATCGCGCGCGCCCTGCAGGGCCGCTCCGCGGAGGCAGTGCCGGCTTCGAGGTTGCAGCCCGGCGCGGAAATCCCATAGCCTTTGCCCGGCGGCGACAGAGATCGCCCTTCCGGAGGAAACCATGCATCCGATCGTTCGATCCGTCGCGGCGCTTGCGTTCGCGTTCGGCTTTGTCTTTCCGCTTGCGGCCCAGACCAAGTGGCCGGAAAAGCCCGTCAAGCTGGTGGTGGGCTTTACCGCCGGTAGCGCCACCGATGTCACGGCCCGCATGTTCGCCCAGAAGTTCACCGAGGCCTGGGGCCAGGCGGTCGTGGTCGAGAATGTCACCGGCAATTCAGGCGCCATCGGCGTCGACAAGGTCGCCAAGGCGGCTCCCGACGGCTACATGCTGATGTGGTCGGGCAACGCCGCCATTACCATTCTGCCCAGTCTCCAGGCGCTGCCGTTCGACCCGCTGAAGGATCTGGCGCCGATTTCGACGTCGCTTGTCATGCCGTCGATCTTCTTCGTGAACAACGACCTGCCGGTGAAGTCGATCGCCGACCTGATCGCCTATGCCAAGGCCAACCCCGGCAAGCTTTCCTATGGTTCTCCGGGCGTCGGCACGCCGCAGCACATCGCCGGAGAACTGTTCTGCACCCTGGCCGGCATCAAGATGGAACACATCCCCTACCGCGGCGCCAACATGGCCGACGTCATGAGTGGCGTTGTGCCGGTCGGCATCCAGAATGCGGGGGCGGCGATGCCGCTGGTCCGCGACGGCCGCCTGCGTGGCATTGCCATTACCTCGCTCAAGCGCTCGGCCAACGCACCCGACCTGCCGACGCTGGCGGAACAGGGCTTTCCGGGCTTTGAGGCGACGTCGTGGTTCGCCCTGATGGCTCCCGCCGGCACGCCCAAGCCGATCATCGACAAGGTCCGGGCAGAATCGCTCAAGGTCCTGGCCGATCCGGAGATGAAGAAGAAGTTCAACAATATCGGCCTCGATCTCGTCGGCAGTACGCCGGAGGAGACGCGGGCCGCCATCGCCGCCGATATTCCGAAATGGGCCAAGGTGATCAAGGAGGCGGGGATTCAGCCTTCTAAATAGACTGCCGATCCACTGCCGATGCTGAACCGTCACACTCAAAGGATATCGTCATGAATTACCCTGAGCGTCTGCGCGCCCTGTTGGCCGAGCCCGGTCTCGTCGTGATGCCGGCCGTATGGGACGGGCTCAGCGCCAAGCTGGCCGCCGGCTCCGGGTTCCAGACGGCATTTCTCTCCGGCTCCTGCGTGGCGGCGAGTCGGCTGGGTGGCCCGGACCTCGACCTGATCTCGTTCGGCGAGATGTTCGACTCGTTCAACATGGTGCATGCCGCGGCGCCGGAGACGCTGGTCCTCGCCGACGGTGACCACGGCTACGGCAATGCCATGAACGTGCAGCGCACGGTGCGCGCCTATGGCCGTGCCGGCGCTGCCGCCGTCCTGATCGAGGACAAGATCACGCCGCGTGCGCTTACGGCGGCGGGCAAGCCCTGCCTGTCGCGCGACGAGGCGCGCATGAAGATCCGCGCGGCGGTGGAAGCGGCGAAGGAGTCGGGTATCCTGGTCCTGGCGCGCACCGACTGCCGGCCGACCCAGGGTATCGACGAGGCAGTGGCCCGGATCGAGATGTACGTGAAGGAAGGCGCAGACATCCTGTTCCTCGACTCGCCCGCCGACGACGGTGAAATTCGTCGTGCCGTTGCCGCGGCCGGCGGGCGGCCTTCGTTTGCGGTACTTTCACCGGGTGCGCCGCGGGCGACGCCGTCGCAGACGGAGGCGGCGGCGCTGGGCTTCAAGATCGGGACCTATCCGACTGGTATGCTTTCGCCAGCGGCCGCCGGCATGAAAGCAGGACTGGCGGCACTGGTTGCGGGTGGAGCGGAAGCGGCGAGCGCGCTGAAGCCGGCCGAGTTGCGTACGACGCTGGGCTATGCGGATTACGATACCCAGGCCAAGCCCTTCATCGTGCCGGGCTGACGGGCCTGGTCTCTGGCGGGGGCGCTCGATCGCCTCAAACGACCAAGGGACGGACGTCCATTACCTGGAAGGGCCGCGCGACACCGTCGTGCTCGGTGACCGACACATACTCGCCCGCGACGAATACATGCTTGTCGAAGCGGAAGATCGGTTCATCGTCGTCCTCGCCGGGTTCGTAGGAGAAGGCCCACCGACCGTCGCGGCGGTGGATCAGCACGCCGTGCTCGTCGTCGGCATTGGCCCAGAATCGCCTCACCGTGCAGGCGGCCTTGGAGGCTGCCCATGAGGAGGCGTCGAGATGGCCCTTGGCATCCAGCGGTGCCACGAATTCATACCCATGTTCCCGGCTGCCGTTGGGAAATTCCGGTGTTCGGGCGAGTTCCAGGCGAATTCGTTGCAGACTCATGCGGCGCTCCGTTCTTGCGACGGTAGCTTTATGCGCCTTGATAGTTCGGTCGGACGTGATCCATGTCAAAGGCTGGTCGGCCGTCGCTCGTCATGATTTCTCGTGCGGGTGGGAGTGGAGGCGATGAGCGATAGCGTCGGGAAGTGTCGAGCGCGCCGCCCGGGCCGGCCCGAATCCGTGGCCGGCCTGCGACGGTCGTCATCCAGACCTACAACTGTTGATTGCTGATGCTGCGCCTCAAGAAGCTCGGCATCGACACCTGCCATGAAACCGTGGCCTTCCTCGCGCGACGCTGTCCGCTGTACCGCGCCCAGGAGTTCGTGGCGCTGGCCCGCATCGAGATCATGGGCGGCGGCCGCCGAATTGTCGCGACCCTGAACATCGTCGACGACGAGTCGATCATGGCGTCCGATGAGCTCGGCTTGTCGCTGCTCGCGCATCGCCAACTCGGTCTTGCCGATGGGACCGAGGTCGAAATCGCGCAGGCCGCGGCGCCCGTCAGTCTTGAGCATGTCCGTGCCAAGATCGACGGTGCTGTGCTGCCGCCCGAGGCCTACCGGGCGATCGCCCAGGATCTCGTCGCGCACCGCTACTCGAAGATGGAGATTGCCGCTTTCCTGATCGCCAGCGCGCGCTTCACCACGGCACCAGAAGTCCTGTCGCTCACCCGGGCGATGGCTTCGGTCGGCAGCAGGCTCTCCTGGAATGGCGGCATGATTGTCGACAAGCACTGTATCGGCGGCGTTCCGGGCAACCGCACCTCGATGATCGTGGTGCCGATCGTGGCCGCGCACGGACTCAAGATTCCCAAGACCTCTTCGCGTGCCATCACCTCGCCGGCCGGCACCGCCGACACCATGGAAGTGCTGGCCCGCGTCGATGTCGGCACTGACGAAATGCATGAGATCGTCGCTGAGGAGAATGGCTGCCTGGTATGGGGTGGACATGCCAACCTCTCGCCCGCCGACGACGTCCTGATTTCCGTCGAGCGCCCCTTGTCGATCGACACACCCGAGCAGATGGTTGCGTCCATCCTCTCGAAGAAGCTGGCAGCAGGGTCGACCCACCTGGTGCTCGACCTGCCGGTAGGTCCGACCTCCAAGTTGCGCAGCCGCGAATCCTTTGTACGCCTGCGTAAGCTCTTCGAATACATCTCCGATGAGGTCGGTCTGGAAACGATCATCGTGGGCACCGACGGCAGCCAACCGGTCGGCTGCGGGATCGGTCCCTGGCTCGAGGCGCGCGACGTTCTGCAGGTGCTGGAAGGCGACCCCGCGGCACCCCGCGATCTTCGGGATCGCGCCCTTCTGTTGGCCGGCCACGTGCTCGAATTCGACCCGGCCTTGCGCGGTGGGCGTGGAATCGCCCGCGCCCGCGAACTGCTGGAGAGCGGGGCGGCCCTTGCCAAGATGCGCCGGCTGATCGCGGCACAGGGTCCGTCGCCGGCGGCCGATGAACTTGGCGTCTTGAGGCATGACGTCGTGGCGGCACGTGACGGTGTCGTGACAGTAATCGACTGCCTGCGGCTCGCACGCATTGCACGGCTGGCGGGCGCGCCCATCGACAAGGGCGCTGGCGTCGATCTCTTCAAGAAGATCGGCGATCCGGTGGCCAAAGACGAGCCGCTCTATCGCATCCACGCCGCCTTCGATGCCGATTTCCGCTTCGCGGCCAAGTTCGCGGCCGACGGTGATGGCTACGCGATCTCCGGCGTCTCATGACGGTCTCTCTGCATATCCACGGTGCGGCCGGGACGGTCACCGGTTCATGCCATCGGCTGGTGACTCCGCGTGGTGAACTGCTGGTCGATTGCGGTATGTTCCAGGGTCCGAAGTCGTTGCGCGCCCTCAACCACCGGCCGTTTCCCTTTGACGTCGGTGCCATCGGTGCTGTGCTGCTGACGCACGCCCACATCGACCATACGGGCCTCTTTCCCAAACTGGCCGTGGCCGGGTTCCGCGGTTACGCCTGGGCAACGCCGGCAACGCAAGACCTGCTGCGCTGGCTTCTGCCCGATGCGGGCGCCATCCAGGAGAACGATGTCGAGCGGTTGAACCGCCGCAATGCGCGCCGCGCCGAGTCCCAGGTCACCGCGATCTATACCAAGGCTGACGCCGAGGCCTCACTCGGCCTGATCCGTCCCAGCGGCTACGAGACCTGGTTCGAGCCGATCCCCGGTGTGCGCGCGCGCATGCGCAATGCCGGCCACATCCTCGGCAGCGCCTTCATCGAGCTTGAGGTCGATGCCAAGCCGAAGCCGATCCGCCTGACCTTCTCGGGAGATCTCGGCCCACTGGAAAAAGCGCTTCAACCTGACCCGACTTCGCCGGACCCCGCCGATATCGTGCTGATCGAAGCGACCTACGGCGACACCGCGCGCCCGCGCTTCACCGAGACCGAGCGCCGTGACCTGCTTGGCCGCACGCTTGCCGACGGTCTCAAGGCCGGCGGCAACGTCATCGTGCCGGTGTTCGCGGTTGAACGGACCCAGGAGATCCTCGACGACATCGCCGCGTTGAAGCGCTCGGGCGCGCTCACATCGACGCTGGTCTTCCTCGACTCTCCACTCGCCGGACGGATGACCGACGTGTTCATTCGTCATCGCGCGGCGCTGGAGCGTTCGAAGGATGGGCACCCGTTCTCGACAGGCGAGTTCCGGCACACGGAGACCGTCGAGCAGAGCAAGGCGATCGGCCGCATCCACGGTGGCGCCGTGGTACTGGCCGGGTCGGGCATGTGCGATGCCGGGCGGGTCAAGCATCACCTCAAGGACCATCTGTGGCGGCCGGACTCGACGGTGCTGTTCGTCGGCTACCAGGCGCCGGGAACATTGGGGTCGCTGATCCGCGGCGGTGCGAGCCGGGTTCGCATCCATGGCGAGGAAATCGGGGTCAAGGCGAGAATCCGGAGCATCGATGCTTATTCCGGGCATGCCGACCGCGACGAACTCGTCGACTGGGCGCGGCCGCTTCTGGCTGGACTTGGGACGGCCCTGCTGGTCCACGGCGAGCCCGATGCGATCGGAGGCCTGGCCGCGGCGCTTTCCGCGGCCGGACTGGCGCCCGAACGCAGCACCGTGCCGTCACTCGATCAACGGTTCGACCTCGAACATCGTGGTGGGAGGTGGATGGCGATTGCGGCGTCGGCCGCTGCCATGGCGCCTCGCCTGGAGGCAGAGGAGTCTCGTGCCCGGCGCGACTGGCACAACGATTATGCACAGACCCTGCTCGACCTGCGTGCCGCGCTTCAGAAGGCGCCCGACGACCGCGCCCGACGTCGTTTGCTGGCGGAGTTGCACCGTCTGCTGGGCGCGGAGAATGGCGGGCGCTAGCCGTCGGCCGAGTTCCGTTCGGCCTCGTCGTAGGCGATCTTGATCATCCACCAGCAGAACAGGACGGCGAACAGCGCCAGCGCCAGGCCGAAACCCAGAATGCCTGTGTCGCGCGCGGCCGAGGCCATGAACAGGCCAACAAAACCAAACAGCGCAGCCATGATGCCCATGATCCAGTGAGACATTGTTCTCTCCTTAATCGTCATCGAACAGAATTCGGCCCGCGGCACCGTCGGGGTCGTCATATTGGCCGTTGCGCAGCGCCCACAGAAACGCCGCCAGCGCGACCAGACCCAGCAGCAGTGCCACCGGTACCAGGATGAGCAGGCTGTCCATCAGCCTGCCCCGCGAACCGGACGGCGGGCACCCAGGCGGAGCGCGTTGCCGATCACCAGCAGGGAAGATGAGGACATGGCGATGGCGGCGATCAACGGCGTCACGTCGCCGGCGATGGCGAGCGGAATGGCGCCGAGATTATAGAGCAAGGCCAGGGCGAGATTCTGGCGCACCAGCCGGTCCGCCTGGCGTGCCACTCGCAGCGTCTCGACGAGGGGGAAGAGGGCATCGCCCTGGAACACGGCATCGGCCGCATTCTGAGTGGCCTCGGCGGCGGTTGCCGGCGAGATCGCCGCATGTGCCGTGGCCAAAGCGGGCGCGTCGTTCAAGCCATCACCCACCATCAGGACGCGCTTACCTTGTGCGGCAAGCTCCGAGAGACGGCGGGTCTTGTCGGCGGGCGTGACCTCGGCCCGCCATCGCGGGATGCCCGCCTCGGCCGACGCGCGCGCCACTGCCGCTGGACGATCACCGGACATGACTTCAACCGGCATATTTGTGGCGCCGAGGGCGGCGACCGTTGCGGCCGCATCGGGGCGCAGGCGATCGGCGAAGGCGAAGCGCACGGGTGGGTTTCCCGGCCTCGCCAGCCAGAGCTCGGGGCGGCCGTCGTCGACGGCATCGGTGATGGCGCAGAAGCGCGCTGATCCCAGTCGAATGTCGCCCAGACTCAGGCCCTGGCCGGCATGCTCCTTGACACCTTGTGCCGTCGCGGCGTCGGGGGCGGCACGCACGAGTGCCCGAGCGAGCGGATGGCGGGAGCTGGCTGCGATGCCGGCGGCGACCCGTAGCGCCTCAGGATCCTCGCCGCCGCCGGCGACCAGTTCCGGGCGTCCGAGCGTCAGGGTGCCGGTCTTGTCGAGCACGACGTGATTGACCCCGGCGAAGCGCTCGAGTGCAGTGGGCGACAGCAGCAGCACGCCGGAGCGCAGCAGGCGGCTGCTGGCTGCGACCTGGACCACCGGGACGGCAAGGGCCAGCGCGCAGGGGCAGGTGATGATCAGGACCGACGTGGCGATCATAAGCGCGCGGTCCCAGGCGAGCCCACCCAGAAGCATCCAGCCGAGGAAAGTGAACAGCGCCGTCAGGTGGACGACTGGTGCATAGGCGCGTGCCACCCGGTCGGCGATGGCAGTGAAGCGCGAGCGGCCGCGTTCCGCCGCCTCGACCAGCCGCACGATCTCCGACAGCAGGGTATGTTCGCCTGCGGCCGTCACGCGGACACGGATCGGCGCGCCGAGGTTGACCATGCCGGCGAAGACCGCGGTACCGGGTGCTGCATTGACCGGCACGCTCTCGCCGCTGACCAGTGCCGCGTCGAGCGACGAGGTGCCCTCACTCACCACGCCGTCGGCGCCGAGCCGCTCGCCCGCCGCCACGATCAGAGTGTCGCCGGTCGCGAGCTGGTCGACCCGGCGCGATACCGTCGATCCGTCGATCGCTATCACCGTCGCGCTGCGGCTGGCCAGAGCCAGCAGCGCGCGGACCGACTGGCGCGCCCGGCCGCGCGCCCGGCGGTCGAGGTAGCGACCGATCAGCAGAAAGAAGACGAGGGTGATTGCCGAATCGAAGAAGGTGTGGCGTTCGCCGGCCCACGCCTCGTGCAGGCTGACGACGCAGGCCAGGGTCACACCGATCGAGATCGGCACGTCCATGTTGGTCCGGCCAGCCCTGAGTGCAGCGTAGGCCGAGCGGAAGAACGGCCTTCCGGCGTAGGCCACCGCCGGCAGGGCGATCACGGCCGACAGCCAATGGAACAGCGCGCGCGTGGCCTCGCCCATCGAGCCGTCCTCACCCGACCAGACGGCGACCGACAGCAGCATGACGTTGGCGGCAGCGAAGCCCGCGACTGCGAGGTAGCGCAGAAGGGCGCGCGTATCGCGATCGTCGTCCGCGGCAGCGGCGACGGCCGCATAGGGTGCCAGCCGGAACCCCAGGGCGGTGACCAGCCCGGCGTGGCTGTTGGCGTCGGCCGGCGGGCCGCGCCAGCGCAGGGCGAGGCGGCGGGTCGACAGGCTGACGCGTGCGCGCAACATGGCCGGATTGCGCGCCAGAAGGCTTTCGATCAGCCAGACGCAGGCGGCACAGTCCAGTCCGTCAATCAGCAGGTCGAGTTCGGACTCGTCCGCCGCGGCCTGCCGGGCATACCCGGTGAAATCGATATCGAGCGGCACGGGCCGACGGGCTCGGGTGTCCTCGAGGCGGCGGTAGAAGGAGCTGAGGCCCGCCGCGCCGATGATGGCATGGGCACCGGCACATCCAG
>CALDNT010000251.1 GCA_937915145.1 uncultured Reyranella sp. | reverse complement strand
CGGGATTGCCGGCGCTGACCTGGCATGGACCATCCCCAGCCATCCCGTCGCGCCACAGGGGCGGCTGACGTTGGCGACAGGCGAGCCGGTGATGGCCAGCAACCAGACCGGCAAGACCTCCCTGTTCTATTCGCCCTATGTTGGCGCCAGCGTACCGATTTTCGACGGGACAGGTTTTGTGCCGACGCCGTTTACCGAGCGGTCGAATGATCTCACGCAGAGTACCGCCGGCAAGGCCGGCCCGGCGGCGGCCGGGCCGTATCAGGTCCTTGATGCTTTCATTTGGAACGACGCGGGCACCGTCCGCCTGACCCGCGGGCCGAAGTGGATCACAAGTGCGACCGTCACCATAACGATCGCGTCGCCCTGCGTGGTGACTTGGATGGGCCACGGTCTCTACGACGGTGCGACAGTACGATTTACGACGACCGGTGCCTTGCCGACGGGCCTTTTGGCAAGCACTGACTACTTCGTGACCAAGGTCGGCATCGACTCTTTCAAGCTTTCGGCGACGCTCGCCAACCAGGTCGCGGGCACCTTCATCAACTCCAGCGGGTCTCAATCTGGTATCCACATGGCCGAGAATTACACCACGGCACGAGGCATCGGAGCGGCTACGACCGAGCTGGAACGGCTCGATGGCATCTGGGTCAACAAGTACGACATTGCGAACGGGCCGGCTGCCCGGCGAGGAACGTACGTTGGCACGATGTACGCTAACGCCGCCGCCCAGATCGACTTCAAGTTCGGTGGAGCCGCCATTGGCGGCGATGAGGCGATTGTTGGAGTATGGAATGCCTATAACCGAGTCGATACTAAAAACCAAATTACCATTACCACTACGAGTTGGCCGGCATTGGCTCCATGGCATACGTTCAATAACTATGCGACCGCCCGCGTAACAATGGTCTCGGGTCTTGCAGAGGATGCGATCAGTGGCAGGGCACAAGCAGCAATTGGCTACGATGGGGCTACCGCAACACAAGTCGGTATCGCTTTCCGTGCATTGAAGCCAGACGTAGGAAACTTCGGCTCGGGGTATACCGGCTCGGGTTGGGGGCCGACCCTAGTAGGTATGATTGACACACCACCGTTTCTTGGCCTCGGTTACCTTGCGGGTTTGGAAGGATCGATCAACTATACATCGAGCTATGTCACCACATACAGTTCAGCTCTCAGCATCGGGTATGGGTGGAAGTATTGACAGTCGTTGACAACATGGACGCATGGTAGTGAAAGTATAATCGGAGTCGTTAAGCTTCTCTTAGATGTGCCCTGCCAATGAAGAAGCCGTTAGGTTGGATTGTAAGCCGATGGCGGAACGTTGGTATATTCATGATTGGAACCGTGACATTCTGCTAGGCTGGTGCGGCATCGAGAATGGGTTGGGCCTTGCCGAGGGACGTGTTGTTGCGATCGACATCTGATGGTCGCAATGATTTTTTTGCTTGTAGAGCAAATCTGACCGCGAATAGAGGATTCTGCCCGGCAATAAACTTCCGTGTATTCACTCTGCGATCAGAGTGATGTTTCCAGTGATGTTCTACGTGACTTGGGAACCTCTATTCAGAATCACAGACTGGGACCTGAGAGCGAGGGGCGTCTTTGGTCGGATTGACCTGAGCCCCTGAAACTTCTCCAAAATTGGATAGGATCCGTCTTCGAGGGGAGACGGCAGATGAAGAAGGCACGGTTCACGGAAGAACAGATCATCGGGGTGCTGCGGGAGCACGAGGCGGGGTCTGCGACGACGGATGTCTGCCGCAAGCATGGGATCAGCAGCGCGACGTTCTATAGGTGGAAGGCGAAGTACGGCGGCCTCGACGTGTCGGAGGCCCAGCGTCTGCGGTCGCTGGAGGACGAGAACCGTCGGCTGAAGAAGCTGCTGGCGGAGACGATGCTGGATGTGGCGATGCTGAAGGATATCGCCTCAAAAAAATGGTGACGCCTCAGGCGCTTGGCTACAAGCGCCGGGCGGCGAAGCGGGAGGCTGCGGCGCACCTGTGCGACGTGCATGGGGTGAGCCAGCGGCGGGCGTGCCGCGCGATCGGGGTGGACCGGGCCCTGGTTCGCTATCGAAGCCGTCGACCGGACGACAAGGCCGTCCGCACGCGCTTGCGCGAGTTGGCAGCGATGCGCCGTCGCTTCGGCTGGCGCCGGCTGCAGGTTCTGCTGTCGCGCGAAGGCGTTCACATGAACCACAAGAAGCTGCGCCGGCTGTACGTCGAGGAACGTCTGCAGGTTCGTCGACGCATCGGGCGCAAGCGGGCTGCGGTGACGCGGATTCCCCTGGTGCCGGCGCGGGCCCCGAACCAGCGCTGGTCGATGGACTTCGTGCACGACGCGCTGAGCGACGGCCGACGCTTCCGTATCCTGGCAGTGGTCGACGACTACACGCGAGAGAGCCTGTGCCTGGTGGCCGATACCTCGCTGCCGGGCGGTCGCGTGATCCGCGAGTTGGAGGCCGTGATTGCCCGGCGAGGGCTGCCCCGGCAATGCGTCTCGGACAACGGCCCCGAGTTCAACAGCCTGGCGATGCTGCGCTGGGCGCAGGGCCTTGGTCTCGACTGGCACTACATCGATCCGGGCAAGCCGCAGCAGAATGCCTTCATCGAAAGCTTCAACGGCCGCCTGCGCGATGAGTTCCTGAACGAGACGCTGTTCACCACGCTCGCCCAGGCGCGGGTCGAGCTCGAGGAGTGGCGGCGTGACTACAACACCGAACGGCCGCACAGCGCGCTCGGCAATCTGACGCCGATCGCTTATGCGGCTCGCAACGCCTCTGTTCCGCAACAGGCCGAGGCGCTGCGCTCACCTGAGGGCTTCGCGCCTCGGCCTGTTGCAACACCGGACCTCACAGGTCCAAATGACGAACGGATTCTACTCCCGAATGGATAACGGACGGGGCTCAGGTCAGGATCTCTGAAAACTGGATTGTTCTTGGCCAGCAGGCTGTTGAAAAACCCATCGTAGGCGGAAGAGGAAAGTGATTCACTGATCCTGGGTAATGTCGGGAGCATTTGATGCGTAGATCGGACGAACGGTCGGGATCGCTGTTCAGCTACGTAGACTTGGAAGCGCGGGTCGGGTGGGCCATCCGCTGCGCACGATCCGGGAGATTGCGAACGCGGCGCTGACCGATCTGTCTGGCGAGTTTGCGCAGCTCTATCCGCCGCGTCTGGGCCGTCCGTCGATTGCACCGGAGCGGTTGCTCCAGGCGATGCTGCTGCAGGCGTTTTACGGTATCCGGTCGGAGCGCCAGTTGATGGAGCGGATGGAGTTCGATCTGTTGTTCCGGTGGTCCGTGGGGTTGGGAGTGGATGATCCGGCATGGGATCATTCGAGCTTCTCCAAGAAACGCGACCGACTTCTGGAAGGCGAGATCGCGGCGAAGTTTCTGGCCGCGGTGGTGGCGCAGCCGAAGGTCAAGCAGCTGCTGTCGAGCGACTACTTCTCGGTGGACGGCACGCTGCTGGCGGCCTGGGCGTCGATCAAGAGCTTCCGTCGCAAGGATGGCGGCGACAACGACAAGGACGGTCCGGGGCGCAATGCGGGGCGCAGCTTCCACAAGGAGAAGCGCTCCAACGAGACGCACCGCAGCACCACTGATCCCGAGGCGCGGCTGTACAAGAAGGGCGATGGCCGGCCGGCCAAGCTCTGCTACCTGGGTCACGCTCTGATGGAGAGCCGCCACGGTCTGGTGGTCGGCGGGGGTGCGACACTGGCCACCGGCACGGCCGAACGGGAGGCAGCTCTTGTCCTGGTCGACGGCACTCGTCGGTCCGAGCGGCGGATCACTCTGGGCGCCGACAAGGCTTACGACGTGACGGAGTTCATTGGCGACCTCAGGGGTCGGTCGATCACGCCGCACATCGCCATAAACGGCCACCTGACCAAGACCGGCAAGCGACGCAAGACGACGATCGATCGGCGAACCCTGCGTCACGCCGGTTACGAGGTCAGCCAACGTTGCCGCAAGCGGATCGAGGAGGTCTTCGGCTGGATCAAGAGTTCCGCCGGCTTGGCCAAGGTCAAGCTGCGAGGACGTTCCAGGGTCGATGCTGTCTTCACCATGGCGCTGGTGGCCTACAATCTGATCCGCCTGCCCAAGCTGCTGGCAGTGCCGACATGAGCGTGCAGGGCAAGTGGCGCGTTGTTGCCCCCCCGAATACGATATGGCTGGACTAGGCTCTGACATTCTGTTCAGCGAGGATCGTGGCGAGTTCGCCTTGGACTGTCTTACGGGTTCCATTCATGGCCGCTGCGAAGGCGACGCCATCGAGTTCGCCTGGGAAGGCAACGACGAGATGGAAGTAACAGGTGGCCACGGCTGGGCAGAGCTCCAGGACGACGGCTCCCTCGAAAGAGAGACCTGCC
>CALDNT010000250.1 GCA_937915145.1 uncultured Reyranella sp. | reverse complement strand
GCCCGCCGCACGAGGCCTATGAGCGGCCGGCGACACCGTTCGTCGCCAACTTCCTGGGCAAGACCAACCTGGTTAACGGCGCGACGGTACGGCCGGAGAAGATTTCCTTCGGCGCCTCGGGCCTGACCGGCAAGGTCCGGACCCGGATCTTCCAGGGCAATCACTGGCTCTATCAGGTCGACACCGACAGCGGCCTGGTGACGGTGATCCGCCAGAACACCGGCGAGACGATGCCGGCCGAGGGCGCTTTGGTGCATTTGGTGTGGGATATGGCACCGTGAGGGTCGCGCCCTATCTTCTCAGCCTGCCGGCGCTGCTGCTGTTTGCCGGCGTGGTGGTCGCGCCGCTGGTCATGACGGTGCTGCTCTCGTTCCACGACTGGGGCCAGTACAAGGGCATCGAGCCGGTCTTCATCCTGAAGAACTGGCAGGAGGTACTAACAGACTCCTATTTCCACGAGATGTTCTGGCGGACATTCCGCATCGCCTTCTTCGTCACGCTGCTCGCTGCTTTGTTCGGCGCGCCCGAGGCCTACATTCTCAACCGTATGCGCAGCCCGTGGCGCGGGCTCTTTTTGCTGGTGATCCTTGGGCCGCTGTTGATTTCGGTGGTGGCGCGTACGCTCGGCTGGGCGCTGCTGTTCGGCGGCAATTCGGGGCTGATGAACAAGGCGCTCATGTCAGCGGGCCTCATCTCCGCGCCACTGCCCTTCATGTTCACCGAGACCGGCATTGTGGTGGCGCTGGCCCATGTGCTGATGCCCTACATGGTGCTGGCGGTGTGGGCGGCCCTGCAGCGGCTCGACCCGCAGATCGAGAACGCCGCCGTGGCGCTGGGGGCGGGGCCGTTCACGGTGCTGCGCCGCATCGTGCTGCCGCAGGTGATGCCCGGCATCCTGTCCGGTGCCATCATCGTTTTCGCCCTGGCGGCCAGCGCCTTCGCGACGCCGGCCATCATCGGTGGCCGTCGTCTGAAAGTCGCGTCGACGCTTGCGTACGATGAGTTCCTGAACACGCTCAACTGGCCGCTGGGCGCCGCCGTGGCGGTTTTGCTGCTGGTCGCCTTAGGCGCCATCGTGGTCGGCGCCAGCCGCCTGGTCGAGCGCCGCTACGCCCAGGTGTTTGGATGAGTCGCAACGGCGCCCTGGCGCTCGCCTACCACACGCTGTTCGTGGCCTTCATGCTGGCGCCGATCCTGGTCGTCTGTTGGGTCGCCTTCACGCCCGAAGGATTTCTATCGTTCCCGACCGACAATTGGTCGTTGCGCTGGTTCTACGCCATCGCCCGCTACCCGGAGTTCATTTCGGCCTTCTGGCGCAGCCTCTGGCTGGGAGCGCTGTCGTCCGCCATCGCCGTTGCCGTCTCGGTACCGGCGGCGCTTGCCATCGCGCGCTACCGCTTTCCCGGTCGCGAGGCGATGACGACGCTTTTCATGTCACCGCTGATGATCCCGCACATCGTGCTGGGTATCGCCTTCCTGCGCTTCTTCACCCAGATCGGATTGGGCGGCACCTTCGTCGGCCTGGTGTTTGCGCATATCGTGATCGTGCTGCCGTTTGCGCTCCGCCTCACGCTCGCTTCGGCGATTGGCCTCGATCGTGCGATCGAACATGCCGCTGTGTCGCTCGGCGCCTCGGAGTGGCTCGTGCTGCGCCGTATCACCTTGCCGTTGGTGCTGCCGGGGCTGGCCAGCGGCTGGGCGCTCGCCTTCATCAATTCCTTCGACGAAGTGACGATGACGGTGTTCATCGCGGCGCCAGGCACGGAAACCCTGCCGGTGCGCATGTTCCTCTACATCCAGGACAATATCGATCCACTCGTGACGTCGGTCTCGGCCTGCGTGATCGCCATCACCGTGGTGGCGCTGGTGGTGATGGATCGCGCCTATGGGCTGGAAAAGCTGCTGGTCGGGAGGGGTGTCGATGGCCGCTAGCGACTACGACGTCGCGGTCGTGGGCGGGGGGCTGGTAGGCGTCGCCACCGCCTGGGGGCTGGCGCGCGAGGGTTGCCGTGTCGTCGTGCTCGACGAGGGTGACCGTGCCGTGCGCGCGAGCCGTGGCAACTTCGCGCTCGTCTGGGTGCAGAGCAAGGGCCTCGGCCTGCCCCAGTATGCTGGTTGGACGATCCGGTCTTCCAACGCCTGGGGCGGCTTCGCGCAAACCCTGAAGGAGGAGACCGGTCTCGATGTCTCTTTCCAGCGGCCCGGAGGCTTTCATCTGGCCCTGTCAGAGAAGGAGCTTGAGGGGCGCGCCAATATCCTGAAGCGCCTGCACAACCAGCCCGGCATTGTCGACTACAAGACCGAGATCATGAACCGCAGCCAGGTGGCGAAGATGCTGCCCGATATCGGTCCCGAGGTGGTGGGCGGCAGCTTTTGTCCGCTCGACGGCCATGTGAATTCGCTCCGCCTGTTCCGCACGCTCCATACTGCGGTCAAGGCGCGGGGCGTCTCCTACCTGCCCAGCCATCGCGTCGAGACCATCATCAAGGAAGGCGGCGAATTTCGCCTCGCCACAGCCCAGGGCGAAATCCGCGCAGGCAAGGTGGCGCTCGCCGCCGGTAACGCCAACATGCGGCTCGCCCCGATGGTTGGCCTAGAAGCGCCGATGAGGCCGGAGCGCGGCCAGATCGTCGTCACCGAGCGCCTGCGGCCGTTTCTCATCCATCCTGTAGTCACCTTGCGCCAGACCGACGAGGGCACCGTGATGATCGGCGATTCCAAGGAAGAGAGCACGGATCCCGCCGGGCTCACACTGGGCGTCAGCGCCACCGAGGCCGAGCGCGCGGTGCGCCTGTTTCCGCTGCTGGCCAACGTCAACGTGGTGCGCACCTGGAGCGCGATCCGCGTGATGACCCAGGACGGTTTCCCGATCTACGACGAGTCGAAGACGCATCCCGGCGCCTTCACCGTCTGCTGCCATTCGGGCGTCACGCTGGCGGCCAATCACGCGCTCACCGTGGCGCCGATGATCGCTCGAGGCGCCCTCGACGCGTCACTGGTCGCGCCCTTCAGCGCACGGAGGTTTCATGTTCAAGCGGTTGGTTGACGCAGGCGTGGCGGTCGCCATCACCGTCGACGGCAAGCGTGTGGCAGCGCGGGTGGGAGACACCGTGGCTACGGCCATGATTGCCGCCGGCATCGACCATTGCCGCACCACCCCGGTGACGGGTGCGCCACGTGCGCCCTATTGCCTGATGGGCGTCTGCTTCGAATGTCTCGTCACCGTCGATGGTGTTGGCAGCCGCCAGGGCTGCCTCGTGCCGGTAAGCGAGGGCATGGCCGTCGAGACGCAGACCGGAAAGCGCGAGGCCGGGCGATGACAAAGGCTTCCGACCTCGCGTCGTCCTACGACCTCGTCGTCATCGGCGGCGGCCCGGCGGGACTTGCCGCAGCAGCGCTTGCCGCACGCGCCGGTCTCTCGACCGTGCTGTTCGACGAGAACCCCGGCGTCGGCGGCCAGATCTATCGCGCCATCACCTCCAGCCCCGTCAAAGACCGCGCGATCCTGGGCGTGGATTTCTGGGTGGGCGCCGAGTTGGCGGCCGAGGCCAAGGCAAGCGGTGCGCTGATCGTGAACGGCGCCACGGTATGGAGTCTCGACCCCACCCGCCTCGTCGGCGTCTCGATCGCCGGACAGGCGCGCCTGATCCAGGCCAGTCGGGTGATTATCGCCACCGGCGCGCTGGAGCGGCCGTTTCCCATCCCCGGCTGGACCCTGCCCGGGGTGATGAGCGCGGGTGGGGCGCAGACGGCACTCAAGGCGCAGGGCCTCGTGCCGTCAGGTCGCACCGTCATGGCCGGCGGCGGTCCGCTCCTGTGGCTGCTGGCGGCACAGATCCTGCGCGCGGGCGGCAAGCTCGACGCGATCCTCGACACCACGCCGCGCACTAACTGGCTGCGCGCGTTCGCCCACCTGCCGGACTTCGTGCTGTCGCCGTATTTCTCCAAGGGCCTGAAGCTGCTGCGCGAGGTGCGCGCGAAGGTACGGGTGATCCGTGTCGATCGCCTGGAAGCCGTGGGCGACGACAAGCTGCGCGAGGTCGTGTACGGCGCGGCCGGCGGTGAGCGTCGCATGCCGGCCGATCTCTTGTTGCTGCACCAAGGCATCGTGCCCAACGTCAATCTCGCGATCGCGGCCGGCGTCACGCACGCGTGGAACGAACGCCAGCTCAGCTTCGAGCCGGTGCTGGACGAGAATTTCAACAGCTCGGTGCACGGCATCGCTGTGGCTGGCGACGGCGCGGGTATCGCCGGCGGTACCGCGGCAGCCGAGCGCGGCCGCATCGCCGCTGTTGCGGCCGTCCGCGCGCTCCGGCCCGAGGCATCGATGCCCGATACGCAAGCCATCCGCCAGAGATTGCAGCGCGAGGAGATGGGCCGCGTCTTCCTGGACTGGCTCAATCGGCCCGCCGATTCCTTTCGTCGACCGAAAGGCGACACGATTGTCTGCCGCTGCGAGGAAGTCACCGCCGGACAGGTGCGCTACACTGCCAACATGGGCTGCGAGGGGCCGAACCAGATGAAGGCTTTCCTGCGCTGTGGCATGGGGCCGTGCCAGGGCAGGCTGTGTGGCCTTACGGTCACCGAGCTGATCGCCGCTGAGCGCCGCACGACACCGGCGGAGGTCGGCTACTTTCGCCTGCGCCCTCCGGTGAAGCCGATCACGCTCGCCGAACTCGCCTCGTTGCCGATTGCCGAGACCGAGCGCAAAGCGGTGGAGCGCTGAGCCATGCGCACCGCCGATGTCGTGGTCATTGGCGGCGGCATCCATGGCTGCTCGACGGCGCTGCATCTGGCGCTGCGTGGGCTGAAACCGATCCTGGTCGAGAAGGACTATGCCGGTCGCCATGCCTCGGGCGTCAACGCCGGCGGCGTGCGCCAGCTCGCACGCGACCTCGCCGAGATTCCTCTGTCCATCGCCTCGATGGGTCTGTGGGAGCGCATCGAGGATCTGGTCGGTGACGACTGCGGCTTCGAGAGCCACGGCACGGTCCTGGTGGCGGAGAACGAAGATGAGCTTGCGAGTTTCCGTGCCCGCGTGGACGATCTGCGGCTGCGTGGCTTCACTCATGAGGAACTGATCGATCGCGCCGAACTGAAGCGTCTGGTACCGGCGGTGGCCGATCATTGCCCGGGTGGCGTGGTCTCGCGCCGTGACGGTGCCGCCGATCCCTTCCGCGCGACGCAGGCTTTCCGCAGGCGGGCGGTCGAGAAAGGCGCGGAGGTGTTGGAAGGCGTGGTCGTTACCGGCCTCTCGAAAATAGGTGCCAACTGGCGAGTGGAAACCAGCGCCGGGCCGATCGAGGCGCCCAAGGTCGTGAACGCGGCAGGTGCCTGGGCCGACCGGGTCGCCGCCATGCTCGGCGAGCCGGTGCCGCTCACCGTCGTTGCCCCGATGCTGATGGTGACCAGCCGGGTGCCGGCCTTCATCCAGCCCGTCGTGATCTTGCGTGGACGAAAACTCTCCTTCAAGCAGCTCGAGAACGGCACTGTGGTGATCGGCGGCGGCCATCTCGCCGCGTCCCATCGCGATCGCAATGAGACGGTGCTCGACTGGAACAAACTTGCGATCAGCGCGCGCACGGTGTGGGAGCTTTTTCCGGCGATGCGGGCCGCCACCATCGTGCGTGCCTGGGCCGGCATCGAAGCCTATATGCCCGACGGCATTCCGGTGGTCGGCGCCAGTTCGACCTCCGAAGGCGTCTATCACCAGTTCGGCTTTTCCACTCATGGCTTCCAGCTCGGGCCGGGCACGGGAGCCATGATGGCCGAGCTGGTCGCCACCGGCGCGACCAACACGCCGATCGACGGGCTCGGAATCGAACGTTTCCAGGGCTAAGTGCTCCGCCAGTCGTAGCCCAGCCGTGGGAAATGCACTGCGACATCTCCGACTTCGGGATCGTGACGCAGCAGTGCGATCTCGTGGGCGTCGATGAAGAGTACCTTGCCCTCGACCCAGTCCTTCGCATTGTCGGCCGGGCGGACGCGGGCGGGCGCGCCAGGCTTGGGATCGCCCTCCTGCGGCAGCGACGGACGCGGTGGCGCCGGCTCGGCGGCGCGGGCTTCGGCCAGGGCCGTGTCGGCATCGATGTCGGTACGCCTGCCATGGCCGATGACGGCCATGCGGTCGCGCCAGGCGAGGAGCCTGGGGTAGGGATCGAACACGGCGCGGCAGTCGATGTGCCGGCCGCGATAGAACCAGACGACGTGATAGGCGGCGAAATCGGCGATGCAGGGTACCGTCCCCAGCAGATAGGGCCGGCCGTCGGCCAGCATATCAGCCAGCCACTGGATCTGCGGCCGGACGAGATGAAGGTTGCGGATCGCGGCCTTGCGCACCGCCTCGATCGAGGGCGTCGGCAGGCCATGCAGGCGGGCGCGATCCTCGTGCAGGCCTGCCGGCATATGATCGGCGTTGATGCCGGACACATAGAGCGCCGTGGGCCGCATGAACTGCTGCTCGGCCCAGCGCGTGAGCGCCTCGTCGGCGCCCGCGGTCGCCCGGGGATAGAAGGTGGGCAAAGGCACGCGCCGCTCGAGTTCACGGGCGATCAGGTTGGTGTCACACCAGACGTCGGCGCCGTCCTGCAGCACCGGCGTGCGGCGATAGCCGCCGGTCAAGGGCGCCAGCTTGGGCTTGGGGGCGATCGGCGGGATTTCCACGCCGCGCCACGCCAGGCCCTTGAAGCCCAGCATCAGTCGCGCTTTCTCAGCGAAATTGGAGAAATCGTAGTGGTGAAGGATCAGTTCACTCATGATAATTGGGGTCAAGCGGGAGTGACGTGCAATGCAAGGCGTGGTCAACATCGACGATCTTCGCAAGCTGGCGAAGAAGCGGCTGCCGAAAATCGCCTACGACTTCATCGAGGGCGGAACCGACGACGAGGTCGGCCTCGTCACCAACGAGCAGGCTTTCCGCCAGGCACGCATCGTGCCGCGCTACCTGGTCGACGTCTCGGTGCGCGACCAGTCGACGACCTTGTTCGGCCGCACCTATTCGAGCCCGATCGGCATCGCGCCGACCGGCCTCGCCGGCCTGTTCCGCCATGGCGCCGACCTCATGCTGGCCGAAGCCGCGCGCGACGCCAACGTGCCGTTCATCATGTCGGGCTCCAGTACCGGCTCGATCGAGGATCTCGGCAAGCTGGCCCCCGACCATGGCTGGTATCAGCTCTACTCGGCCAAGGACCAGGCAGTCTCGGAGGACCTCATCAAGCGTTCGGCCGACGCCGGCCTCAGGACGCTGGTCTTCACCGTCGATGTACCCGAGGGCTCGAACCGCGAGCGCAATACCAGAAATGGCTGGGGACGTCCGCTCAAGCTGACTTGGAAGACCAAGTTCGAGGCGCTGCTTCATCCCGCCTGGATGATGCAGTGGCTGCGCCACGGCACTCCCTACTTCGACAACTGGGCGAAGTATGCCGGCCCCAACCCGACGGCCGAAAAGGTGGCGGATATGGTCGCCTACCAGAACCGGGCGCCGATGAGCTGGAAGCATGTCGAGCGGTTCCGCGAGATCTGGAAGGGCAACTTCGTGTTGAAGGGCATCATGCATCCCGACGATGCCATCCGCGCCCATTCCCTGGGAGTCGACGGCATCATGGTGTCCAACCACGGCGCGCGGCAGCTCGACATTGCGCCGTCGCCGCTCGAAGTGCTGCCGGCGATCCGCGACGCCGTCGGCGACAAGATGACGGTGATGTTCGACGGCGGCATCCGCCGCGGCATGGATGCCGTCGTGGCCTTGTGCATGGGGGCCAAGTTCGTGTTCGTCGGCCGGCCGACGCTGTACGGCGTGACCGCGGGCGGTATTCCGGGAGCGTCGATGGCGCTCGGCATTTTCCGGCGCGAGATCGATCTCACCATGGCGCAGATCGGCGCACCGACCATCGCCGACCTCGGACCGCAGTTTCTGATGTGGAAGGACGTGGAGGATCTCAAGCGCAACCGGCGCTGACATCGCCTTGCCTGCCACCAACCTCACTTGATCGAGATCAAACACTTCCTGGACGCCCCTGACTACTGTTGCCGATCCAAAAGCTGGTCTGACGGCGCATAACGCAGGAGGATAGCTATGCCGCGCTACATCGTTCGATTTCTCAAGGACGTCATGGGCGACAACGGCCACGATCGCGAAGCCTGCCAAGCTTCCTTTGAGATGGAAGCCGGAAGCCAGGCCGAGGCTTCCGAGCTGGCCAAAGTCGAATTCTGCAAGAAGGAGCGGACGACGGACTGGTCGCTCTACGCCGATCGCGTCGAGGCCGCCGAGACGGAGTTTCCGTCCTGATCCGACCCTGATATCCGACACGGCTTCCCGCCGTCGTGCGAGGCGGGAAGCCGTGCGGTCTCAGAAGATTACTGCACCACCTCGAACAGGCCGGCGGCACCCATGCCGCCGCCGATGCACATGGTGACGACGACGTTCTTGGCCTTGCGACGGCGGCCCTCGATCAGGGCGTGGCCGGTGCAGCGCGCGCCGGTCATGCCGAACGGATGGCCGATCGAGATCGAGCCGCCGTTGACGTTGAGCTTGTCATTGGGGATGCCGAGCTTGTCGCGGCAATAAAGGACCTGGACCGCGAAGGCCTCGTTCAGCTCCCACAGGTCGATGTCGTCCATCTTCAGCCCGAAGCGCTTCAGCAGCTTGGGGATGGCATAGACCGGACCGATGCCCATCTCGTCGGGTTCGCAGCCAGCCACGACCAGGCCCTTGTAGATGCCGAGCGGCTTCAGCCCGCGCTTGGCGGCCTCGGCGTCGCTCATGATCACCGCGGCCGAGGCGCCGTCCGAGAGCTGGCTGGCGTTGCCGGCGGTGATCCACTTGTCCGGACCCATCACCGGCTGCAGCTTGGACAGGCCTTCGATATTGGTGTCGGGACGGTTGCCCTCGTCCTTGGCGAGCTTCACCGTCTTCTTGCTGGTCTCGTTGGTGTTCTTGTCGGTGACCAACATCGTGGTTTCCATCGGCACGATCTCGTCGTCGAACTTGCCGGCCTGCTGGCCCGCGGCGGTGCGGAGCTGGCTCTGCAGCGAGTACTCGTCCTGGGCCTCGCGGCTGATCTTGTAGCGCGCCGCCACCGTGTCGGCCGTCGTGATCATGGCGTGATAGATGCCCGGCACGTGCTCCTGCACCCACGGGTTCACGAGGCGGTTCTTGTTGCCGCCCGGCGGGCCCTGCACCAGCGAGACCGACTCGAGGCCACCGGCGATCATCACCGGCACCTTGTCGACCAGCACGCGCTGGGCTGCCATCGAAATGGTCTGCAGGCCCGAGGAGCAGAAGCGGTTGACCGTGACGCCCGAAACGCTGACCGGCGCGCCGGCGCGCATCGCCGAGACACGCGCCACGTTGGAACCGGTCGTGCCTTCCGGCGCGGCGCAGCCCAGGATCACATCCTCGACCTCGCCCAGCTCGACCTTGGCGCGCTCGGCGGCGTGCTTGATCACATGGGCGCCCAGGTCGGCGCCGTGGGTGTCGTTGAACACGCCGCGGAAAGCCTTTCCGATCGGAGTGCGGGCGGTGGAGACGATGACGGCATCAGCCATTGGATTTTCCTTCCCTCAATTTCGAATTGATCAGACGCTAGAGAACTTCTTGCCTTCCTGCACCAGCTTCTTGAGCAGCGGCGCGGGCTCCCAGAACGGGTCGCCGGAGGCGTCGCGGTACTTCAGAAGCGCGTCGTGGATGGTCTTCAACCCGACCACGTTGTCGGCCCACCACATCGGGCCGCCGCGATAGACCGGCCAGCCGTAGCCGTTGACCCAGATCACGTCGATGTCGAGGGCACGCTGGGCCATGCCTTCTTCCAGGATCTTGGCGCCCTCGTTCACCATCGGATAGAGGGCGCGTTCCAGGATTTCCTGGTCGGAGATGGCGCGCCGCGTGATGCCGAGCTTCTTCGACGTTTCCTCGATGATCTTCTCGACCTCAGGATCGGGGATCGGCGTGCGGTCGGGCAGGTTGTACTTGTAGTAGCCGGCGCCGGTCTTCTGGCCGAAGCGGCCGAGTTCGCAGATCGCGTCGGCGACATAGCCGGTGTAGCGGACGTTGCGCTTTTCCTTCTCCTTCTTGCCCTGGCGGATGCGCCAGCCGACATCGTTGCCGGCAAGGTCGCTCATGGCGAAGGGGCCCATCGGGAAGCCGTAGTCGAACACCACCTTGTCGATCTGCTGCGGCAGCGCGCCTTCCTCCATCATGTAGGCCGACTGGATGCCGCGCATCCGCAGCATGCGGTTGCCGACGAAGCCCTCGCAGACGCCGACGAGAACCGGGATCTTGGCGATCTTCTTGGAGAACGACATGACGGTGGCGATGACGTCCTTTTCGGTCGCCTTGCCGCGCACGTTCTCCAGCAGCTTCATGACATTGGCCGGCGAGAAGAAATGCATGCCGATCACGTCGCCGGGCCGCTTGGTGTAGGAGGCGATCTGGTTGACGTCGAGGCCCGACGTGTTGGTGGCCAGGATGGCGCCGGGCTTGGCGATCTCGTCGAGCTTCTTGAAGACGGTTTCCTTGACTTCCATGGTCTCGAACACCGCCTCGATGATGAGGTCGGCGTCCTTCAGCGCATTGTAGTCGAGCGTCGGCGTGATCAGTGCCATGCGCGCGGTCACGTCCTCGGCCTTCATGCCGCCGCGCTTGGCGGTGTTCTCGTAGTTGGTGCGGATGGTTTTCAGTCCGCGATCGAGCGCCTCCTGGCTGGTCTCGAGCATGGTGACGGGAACGCCGGCGTTGGCGAAGTTCATGGCGATGCCGCCGCCCATGGTGCCGGCGCCGACGATGCCGCCGGTCTTGATCTCGCGCTGCGGCGTGTCGGACGGCACGTCCTTCACCTTGGCGGCCTCGCGCTCGGCGAAGAAGTAGTAGCGTTGCGCCGCCGACTCCGACGAGGTCAGCAGTTCCATGAACAGCTCGCGCTCGCGCTTCATGCCTTCATCGAACGGCAGCTCGACGGCAGCCTGTACCGTCTTGATGATGCTCCACGGCGCCTTGAAGCCGCGCGCCTTGCGGGCGATCGCCTTCTCGGTCTCCTTGAACAGGTCGGGCGATTCCAGCGTCGCCGTGAGATCGCGCACGCGGCGCAGCGGGGCCTTCTGCGCCACCAGCATCTCGGCGTGCGCAATGGCGCCCTTCAGCAGGTCGCCTTCGACCAGGGCATCGACGATGCCCTTGCTCTTGGCTTCGGGGGCGGGGATGTGGCGGCCGGAAATGATGGCGTCGAGCGCGTACTTGGCGCCGGTCAGGCGCGGCAGGCGCTGGGTGCCGCCGGCACCCGGCAGGATGCCGAGATGCACTTCCGGCAGGCCCATGCGGGTGGTCGGCAGCGAGACGCGATAGTGCGCGCCCAATGCGGTTTCGAGCCCACCGCCCAGCGGCGTGCCATGCAGCGCCGCCACGACGATCTTCGGGCAATTTTCCATGGTGGCGATGACGTCGTTCAGGTTGGCGCCCGACGGCGGCTTGCCGAATTCGCGGATGTCGGCACCGGCGATGAAGGTCCGGCCGCCGCCGATCAGCACGATGGCGTCGATGGCAGAGTCCGCGCCGAACGCCTCGATACCTTCCTTGATGCCGTTGCGTACGGCCGCGGCGAGCGCGTTCACCGGCGGATTGTTCACGGTCAGGATGCCGATACGCCCCTGGGTGGAGCGAAGCACTGCGTCGGACATGGGCGATCTTCCCTGTGGAGGTTGTTGCTGTTGGTCCGTCTTAGCACGGATGCAGCGACCGCAAGGCGTTCCGGCATTTCGCGTTGCGAAGGATCGCGCGCATCTTTCGAGGGCCAGGCCAAGATTTCCTATCTGTCGAAGCAAGTCCCTGGAGGCATGGAGGAAAGTGGCAAAGAACGACACACTCGATGTGACATTTTCCCAAGGCCCCGCAGCCCCAGCCTGCCTCATGCTGAGGAGGCCGCGCAGCGGTCGTCTCAAAGCATGGGAGCGAGCACGATGTCTGCCGCCCATGCTTCGAGACGCGCCCAGTGGGCGCTCTTCAGCATGAGGTTGGGTGTTGGAGCGGGTTGGAAAATGACACCTGATGAGAAGCGTGAACGGCACACCGCGCGTCAGATTGAGTCGCCGTCGGGCACATCGGCGCGCCGGCCATGGGGCCGGGCCCGCGTGCGGTTCAGCATGAACATGATCAGGCGCTCGTCGTGGCGGCGGTAGGTGGCGGTCATCACGCCGTTGCGGAAGATGTAGCGGGGGATACCGGTGCGGGCGAGGGAGTAGCCGCGGTCGAGAAGCTCCTCCTCGCGGAGCTGCAGGGCCCTGTCCCAGCGCTCGGCGAAGCGCGGGTCGGCGTCGCGCCAGCGATAGAGCGTGCGCCGGTCGATCCCGGCACGCGCCGCCGAGTAGCTGACCGAGCCGGTCTTTTCGAGTTCGCGGAGGAAGGTGACGCGGCGGCGCAGGTTGGTACGCCGACGCGGTTCGCCGACACGCGGCGCGGTCCACAGATACTCGGTGACGTTCGGCGGGTGGGGCTCCATGGATATTCTCCTTTTGTTCTATCCGCAGGATAGTAGAAAGGATAGGAAAGGAACGTCAAGAGCTGATTCGGTCGTCGAGGACTGGAGAGGCGTTCGTGGTCAGCGCACGCGGTGGCGGTCGACCGCGTCGGGATCGAAGGTGAAGCCGAGGCCGGGGCGGTCGGGCACGGCGACATGGCCGTCCTCGATGACGATGGCCTCGCGATAGAGCATCGCCGTCCACGGCATGAACTCCAGCCAGGTGGCGTTGGCGAAGGCGCCGAGCAGGCAGAGGCTCTGCTCGGTGAAGAGATGGTTGGAGATGGCGATGTCGTGCGCCGCCGCCAGATGCGCCACCTTGACGAACTCGCTGACGCCGCCGACGCGGGCGAGGTCGGCCATCCAGATGTCGGCGGCGCCGGCGGCCAGCATCTCGCGAAAGCCGTAGCGCGTGGCCTCGGTCTCGCCGCTGGCGATCGGCGTGTCGAGGGCGGCGGCCACCCGGGCGGAGCCGCGATGGTCGTAGGGCGCGACCGGCTCCTCGAACCAGGTGAGGTCGAAGGCCTCGAGCTTGCGGCCGAGCCGGATCGCATGATCGACAGTGAAGCCCCGACTCGCGTCGCACATCAGCGATACCCGGGGGCCGATCGCCTTGCGCACCGCGGCGACGCGTTCGACGTCCTCTTCCACATGCTTCTTGCCGACGCGCATCTTCACGCCTGCAAACCCCAGGGCCATGTAACCGGCCGCCTCGGTCGCCAACTCGTCCGGTGTCGCCGACAGCCACAGGCCGGAGCTGCAATAGACCGGGACGCGGTCGCGGGCGGCGCCCAGCAGATGTGTCACCGACTGGCCCAGCGCCTTGCCCTTGGCATCCCACAACGCGGTGTCGACGGCGGCCAGGCCGAAGATCGTCACGCCCTTGTGGCCGAGGAAGTAGAGTTCGCGCCACAGCCGGTCCCACACGCGCTCGGCATAGCGGATGTCCTCGCCGACGATGGCCGGCTTCAGGCTGGCGACCATGGTTTCCAACACCTCGATGCGGCGGCCGCCCTGGGTGAACAGGAAGCTCTCGCCGGTGACCCCGATGTCGGTGTCGACAAAGACCAGGACGCAGCCGATGCGGTCGTTGGTGACGCCGCTTGCGTTGCGGGTCGGCCGTTCGAGCGGCAGCTCGACGATCATAGTCCTGAGATCAGTGACGCGCATCGCGCTCTCCTTTTGACGCCTTGTAACACCGAGCCACCCTGGTCTCACGAAAGCGTGTTGTCGCGACGGTGAACCGTGCCCGCTACCGGGCCGTAACCAACCACGACAGACGATGTGCGCGGCGTCGTCCGTCGACAGTGCAACATCAATCATGGAGTTGATACATGTTCAGACGTCAGACCTTTCTTGCGACCGCGGCCGCGATATCCTTCGCCGTCGCCATGCCGGCTTTCGCCGCAAATCCGATGGTGGGCGGGGCGCCGATGATGGAGAGCAAGAACATCGTCGAAAACGCCGCAAATTCGAAGGACCATACGACGCTGGTCGCCGCCGTGAAGGCCGCCGGCCTCGTCGAAACGTTGCAGGGCCCGGGCCCGTTCACGGTTTTTGCGCCGACCAACGCGGCCTTTGCGAAGCTCCCGCCGGGCACCGTGGAAATGCTGCTCAAGCCGGAGAACAAGGCAAAGCTCGTCAAGATCCTGACCTGCCACGTCGTGGCCGCCAACGCGATGTCGCCGGCGATTGCCAAGATGATCAAGGACGACAAGGGCACGCATCCCGTGAAGACGGTCGGGGGCTGCATGCTTCAGGCCAAGATGATGGGCGAGAAGATCACGCTCACCGACGAAAACGGCAACGTCGCCACCGTGACGATTGCTGACGTCAAGCAGTCCAATGGTGTCATCCACGTGGTGGATACGGTGGTCCTGCCCAAGGGCTGATCGTCGTGCCATCGGGAGGAAGCGGCGGGGGCGATCCCCGCCGTTCTTTCTTTGTCGGCTGCGGGACGTTAGGTTGACGCAAGCACGGGAAAGGAAGCCAAGGCGATCTCGAGAGAGGAAATCATCGCGCTCTGCGTGAACTCGTATCGCCACTTCCTGCCCGATTCGGCGCCGATCACGCTAAACTGACGCGCGCAAGGAGGGTCCCTCATGAACTTCGCCGGCATGAACTACCTCGCCATTGTGATCGCCGCGGTGGCAGGCTTCGCCTTCGGCTCGGTCTACTACATGGCGCTGTCGGGGCCGTGGCTGAAAGCCGTCGAAAAGACCAGGGAACAGCTGATGCCTTCGGGCAAACCCAAGCCCGGGCCGTTCATCGTGTCGATCGTGGCGCTGGTGGTGATGGCCTGGGTTCTGGCCGGAACGATCGGCCATCTCGGGCAGGGGCAGGTGACCCTGGTGAACGGCGTCATCTCCGCCCTGTTCGTCTGGGTCGGCTTCGTCGCCACGGCGCTGTCGGTCAATTACGCCTTCGGCGGCCGCAAGGCGATGCTGACGGTCATCGATGGCGGCCACTGGCTGGGCGTGCTCGTCATCCAGGGTGCGGTCATCGGCGCGATGGGCGTGTGAACGGCATGATGACGGTCAAGCGTCCGCGGATCGAAGGCTTTGCCATCGTGTCCCGCGAGGGAATGATCGCGGGCTCCGACAGCTCGTTTCCCGAGGTCCTGAAAATTCCCGCCGACCAGGAATTCTACCAGGCCTCGCTCAATCGGGCCTCGGCGGTCGCCAACGGTCGCCACTCGGCCGAGGGCGGCCCCAAGGAAGCGGCCCGCCGGCGGATCGTGCTGACCCGGCGGGTGCGGCGGGTCACGCCGGATCCGCGCAATCCCAAGGCGGTGTTGTGGAATCCGGCGACGGCGCCGTTCGACGAGGCCTGGCAAAGGCTTGGAGCGGATGACGGCATGCTGGCGGTGGTGGGCGGCACGGACGTGTTCAGCCTGTTTCTCACCCTGGGATACGACGCCTTCTTCCTCACCCGCGCCCAGGCCAGCGTGCCGCGCGGCCGGCCGGTGTTTGCCGGCGTCGGCGCCGGCACCACGCCGGAGGACGTGCTGAAAATGCACGGCCTGGTGCTGCGCAAGACGCGCATGCTCGATTCCGCGACCGGCACGCTGCTGGAGGAATGGGGACCGCCAGGGTAGTGCGGTCGCTCAGAATTCGACCACCAGCCCGTCATGCGCCGCCTCGCAGGCGATTTCACCGCCGCGGCCCAGCAGTTCGGCGCTCATATGGGTGACGATGGTACGTTTGGCGCCGATGTCGGGCAGGCGCTTCATCAGCGTCGTGTAGTCGATGTGGTACTTCATCACCTTGTCGAAGAAGTAGGCCTCGCAGATGAAGAGGTCGGCATTGCGCCCGGCCGGGATCAGCTCGTCGACCCATTCGGTGTCGCCGGAATAGGTGAGCACCTTGCCCTCGGTCTCGATCCTGAGCGCATAGGGCGGTGCGCCGCTGAAATGCTTCATCAGGTAGGGCGTGACAGCGAGGCCATTGATCTCGGTGCGCGCATGCAGGTCGAGTTCGCGGATTTCCAGATCGAACTTGCGCGGCGCCTTGGTCGAGCCGGTGAACATGGCCTCCATGACCACCATCAGCCGTTCCTCGAAGCCCGGCGGGCCGGCCAGTGTGAGCGGCGCGGTGCGGCGGCTCACGAGCTGGGCGTCGAGCAGGAAGAAGGGCAGGCCGGCGAAATGGTCGCCGTGCAGGTGGCTCACCAGCACGGTCGAAATCGCGTTGGGCTCGACCTGCCATTTGCGGATCGCCACCATCGAGGAGGCGCCGCAGTCGATCAGCAGGTTGCCGTGCTCCCGGCGCTCGAGGTGGAAGCAGGTGTTGAAGCGGCCGCCGCTGCCGAAGGCGTCGCCGGAGCCAAGGAATTGCAGGCGCATCCGGTCGCTACGGCGCCTGTTCGAGGCTCGACACTTCGTTGGTGAGGGTCGTGCGGCGCATGTCGCGGACTTCGTTCGGATCGTAGCGCCGGGCGCGGTGCATGGTGACGCGGTTGTCCCACATCACGAGATCCCACGGCTTCCAGACGTGGGCATAGACGAACGGGCGCTGCGTGGCGTGTTCGGTGAGGTCGCGCAGGAAGGCGCGCGCCTCCGGCACGGGCCAGCCCTCGATGCCGCCGGCATGGGAGGCGAGATAGAGCGACAGCCGCCCGGTCGTGGGATGGCGCCGCACCAGGCGCTGGCGCACCGGTGCCCACTTCTGGCGCTCGGCCTCGGTGAATTCGTCGAAGCCCAGGATGCCGCGCGAAAAGATCTGGCTGTGGACGCAGACGAGGTCGTGGATCTCGCGGCGGGTCGCCTCGTCCAGCGCATCGTAGGCCGCGCGCATGTCGGCGAATTCGGTGTTGCCGCCGCTCGGCGGGATCTGGCGCGCCGACAGCAGGGAATACTTGGCCGGCACCTCCTTGAACGAGCTGTCGGAGTGCCAGAGCTGGTTGCCGAGGCCGAACAGGCGGCGGCGGTCGTCGCGCGCCACCACCTTGCCGTGCTTGTCGAGGTTGGAGATGTCGTTGAGGTCCATGCCGATGCGGCGGTCCTCGGGCGCGGCGATGTCGCCGGTCGCGGTCTCGAGCGGCCCGAGCTGGCGGCTGAAGGCGAGCTGGCTCTCGTCGTCGAGCTTCTGGCTGTGGAACACCAGCATACCGAAGCGGTCCATGCCGGCGTGGATGGCGGCCACCTCTTCGTCCGAGAGGCGGCGCGTGAGGTCGATGCCCGAGACGACGCCGGCGAAGAAGGCGCGGGTGGCGGGATCGATGGGTTTGATGTCGAAGGCCATGGCGTCAGTCTAGCCCGCCGGCCGTTCCTTGGGGAGGGCCGACCATTCGCGAAACAGGCGGCCATTGTCCTGGTCGAAACGCTCGTCCAGCACCCTGGAGGCGCCGATGCGCTCGACGCGGAAATTCCGGTAGTCGGCTCGCAGTTCGCACCAGGCGCCGACCAGGGTGACGTCGACATAGTAGGCCATGGCAATCGGCCAGATGGTGCGATGGGTCCGCCGCCCCTTTTCGTCGGCATAGGTGATGTGGAATTTGCGGCTTTCGCGGATGGCGGCACGCAGGTCGGCCAGGTCGACACCTTCGGCGGCGACGGCATCGCCCGCCGATACGAAAATCGGCGAACCGACCAGCGAAGCGCGCAATGCCTCGGGCAGCACCGTCGTCACTTTGGCCAGCACGCCATCGGCCGCCTCCTGCAGCTTGGGGTCGCGCAGCCGGCGCACCATGCGGGCGCCAACGGCGATCGCCTCGATCTCCTCGATGGTGAACATCAGCGGCGGCAGGTCGAAGCCCTTGCGCAGTACATAGCCGACGCCGGCCTCGCCATCGATCGGAACGCGGCGGGCTTGCAGGGTGGCAATGTCGCGGTAGATGGTGCGCGGCGTCACTTCGAGCCCGGCCGCGAGCATCGCCGCCGTCATCGGCCGGGTGGCGGCGCGCAGCCTCTGGATGATGTCGAACAGGCGATCGGAGCGGCGCATGAAGCCTGGTTCATAGGCTTTCATCACTGCTGACACAACGCTGTCAGTAGAGGGTCGGTAGGGTCCGGCACGTCCATTGGCGAGGAAAATTCAATGTCCCGACTCGAGATATCGATGCCGCACGTGCCGGCGCTGGAAAAGTTCATGGCGCTCAATTCCGTGCCGACCTCGCCTGTCGTCCGTGCCGGCGAGTGGGTCTATGTCTCGGGCCTGCCGCCGGTGAACCCCGAGACCGGCGGCTATGACATCCTGCCGATCGATGCCCAGGCGCGGCGCGTGCTCGATCACCTGAAGGCCTGCCTCGAGGCGGCGGGCTCGGCGCTCGATCGCGTGGTCAAGTGCAACATCTATTGCTCGAACCCGGCCTACTTCGCCACGATCAACGCGATCTACGCGGAGTATTTCGGCGCGCACAAGCCGGCGCGGGTGTTCCTGTGCACGGCCGGATGGTTCGGGCCGTTCGACCTCGAGATGGATTGTGTGGCACTCGCGAAATGACGATTTTGATCGGGCAATACGACTCGCCGTTCGTTCGGCGCGTGGCGGTCGCCCTCAACCATCATCAGATGGGCTTCGAACGTCGGGTTCTCTCGGTGTTCAACGATTTCGACGAAATGCTGAGGATCAATCCGCTAGGCAAGGTGCCCGTGCTTGAATTGGACGGCGGCGAGCGCCTTTTCGACAGTCGCGTCATCCTCGACCATCTGGACGAGTTGGCGGCGCCGCAGCTGCGCCTCGTCCCTGCAGCCGGGTCGGATCGGCGAGAGGTGTTGCGGATCGATGCGGTCGCGCTGGGCCTCGCCGAGAAAGTGGCGGAGCGCGCCATCGAGTTCGTGCGCAGAGCTCCCGGCAAGACCGACGTCGGGTGGGGTGACCGGCTGAAGCGGCAGATCCTGTCGGCGATGTCGTGGCTTGAGGCTCAAGCGCCATCGCCGTTCTTTCGCGGCAACCGGTTGAGCATGGCCGATATCACCGGCGCGGTCGCCTTTACCTACCTCAAGGAAAAGCAGGGAGGGCTCGTCGAGCGCGGCGCGCACCCTTTTCTGGAAGCCCACTGCGAGCGGTGCGAAGCGCTGGCGGCGTTCTCCGCTTCGCCCTATTCCGCGCGGGAAGCGAGCGACAGCGGCTGGTTTTCCGCGACTGAGGGATATCGGTGAGATGAAGGCTCCTCTGTCTCGGGTCTGGCTTGGAATGCTGCTGATCGCCGCGTCGTCTCTTGTGTTTAGTACCGCCGGGCTGTTCACCCGTCTGATCGACCTCGACGCCTGGACGATGCTGTTCTGGCGCGGCCTGTTCGGTGGGTTGTTCATCGCCGGCTTCGTGGTCTGGCGCGACGGCCGTTGCGCGTTGGCTGCCCTGCGCGCGATCGGGCGTGACGGGCTGATGGTCGCCCTGTGCTCGGCGCTGGCGACGGTGTGCTTTCTCAATGCGCTCCGCCTCACCAGCGTGGCCGATGTGCTGGTGATCGGAGCGACCGCGCCGTTCGTGACGGCGGCGATGGCCTGGGTCTTTATAGGGGAGCGCGAGGATCTGATGACATTGCTCGCAAGCTTGGTCGCAGTACTGGGAGTCGTGGTCATGGTCGGGGCGGCGCTTGCGGAGGGGCGCCTGCTGGGTAACCTGTTGGCGCTTGCCATGACCGGGTTTCTCTCGCTGATGATGGTGATCCTGCGCAAGTGCCGCGGTGTCGACATGGTGCCGGCAACCGGTCTTTCCGCCTTCCTCTGCGCCGCGATCGTGCTGCCGTTTGCAAACCCTGCGTCCGCTGAAGGCATGAACTTCGTACTGCTGGTCCTGTTTGGATCGGTCCAGTTCGGTCTCGGCCTCATCCTGCTGGCTTTGGGGGGCCGGCTTGTTTCGGCGACGCGTACCGCTCTGATCAGCATCCTCGATACGCCGCTCGCGCCTCTGTGGGTGTGGCTGGCGTTCGGCGAGGTGCCGGCGGCGGCGACCCTGGCCGGCGGTGCGATCGTGATGGTGGCGGTGCTGGGCGACATGCTGCTGACCCGCCGTCATCTCCTCTTGACTCGCGGAGTTCGCCGATAGACAGTTGAACATATATTCAAATGTCCAGACTCAAGAAACCCCTCCTGTCCGACGACCACGCCACCGCGCTGGCCGATCTGTTTCGCCTGCTGGGCGATCCCAGCCGGCTGAAGATCGTCGTGTCGTGTCTGCGCACGCCGCTTGCGGTGTCCGACATCGCCGAGAAGCTTGATCTTTCGGTGTCACTGGTCAGCCACCATCTGCGGCTGCTGAAGGGTGCGCGGCTGGTGCGGGCGGAGCGGCAGGGCAAGCAGGTCTTTTATGGCGCCGACGACGCCCATGTCAGGCGCATGGTCGAGGATATGGTCGAACATATCGGGGAGCATTGAGATGAGCGCCGGTTGCCACAGCCACGGTCATGACCACGGCGCCGCCGCCGCGGCGTCACCCGCCTACCGTCGCATCCTGTGGGTCGCATTGGCGGTCAACCTCGCGATGTTCATCGTCGAGATCGGCGCCGGCGTCGCCGCCCAGTCGGCCGCGCTGCTGGCCGATTCGCTCGACTTCCTGGGCGATGCGGCCAACTACGGCATCAGCCTGTTCGTGCTCGGCATGGCGCTGCATCTGCGCGCCCGGGCGTCGCTGGTGAAGGCGGCCAGCATGGCGGCGTTCGGGCTGTGGGTGGCCTACACGACGATCAATCATGCGCTGGCCGGCACCGTGCCCGCGGCGCCGATCATGGGCGCCGTCGGGGCGCTGGCCTTCGCCGCCAATCTCGGCGTGGCGTTCCTGCTCTACCGCTGGCGCGAAGGCGACAGCAACATGCGCTCGGTGTGGCTGTGCACGCGCAACGACGCGATCGGCAATCTCGCGGTACTGGTCGCGGCCGCCGGCGTGTTCGGCTCGGGCACCGGCTGGCCCGATTATATCGTGGCCGCCATCATGTCCGGCCTGGCGCTCACCAGCGCCGTCCAGGTGGCGCGCCATGCCGTTGTGGAATTGCGCGCGCCTCAGGCTGTCGGCAACTTGTAATCCTCGAATTGCTTGCGAAGCGCAGTCTTCAGGATCTTGCCGGTGGCGCCATGCGGGATGGCGTCGACGAACTGCACGTCGTCGGGCGTCCACCACTTGGCGATCTTGCCTTCGAGGAATTTCAGCACGTCGGCCTTGCCCACTTCGGCGTCGGGCCGGCGCACCACGATCAGTAGCGGCCGCTCGTCCCACTTGGGATGGGCGACGCCGATCACCGCGGCCTCGGCGACGCCGGGGCAGCCCATGGCGGCGTTCTCGAGGTCGATCGAGGAGATCCACTCGCCGCCCGACTTGATCACGTCCTTGGAGCGGTCGGTGATGACGACCGAGCCATCCGATTCGATCTTGCAGACGTCGCCGGTCTGGAACCAGTCGTCGGCACCGAACTGGCTCTTGCCATCGCCCTTCATGTAGCCCGAGACGATCCACGGGCCGCGCACCACCATGTTGCCCGAGACGCTGCCGTCCTGCGGCAGGTCGTGGCCGGCGTCGTCGACGATCTTCATCTCGCAGCCGAACACCGGCCGGCCCTGCTTGGCGGTGATGGCGAAGCGCTCGGCGTCGGGCAGATCACGCTCGCCCCTGTTGAAGCGCGTCGTCGTGCCAAGCGGGCTCATCTCGGTCATGCCCCAGCCCTGGATCACTTCGGCGCCGTGTTCCTTCCAGAAGCGCTCGATCATGCTGACCGGTACCGCCGAGCCGCCGATCAGCGTGCGCTTGACCGACGACATCTTGAGCTTGTTCTGGACGCAGTAGTCGAGCAGCGCGAGCCAGACCGTGGGCACGCCGGCGCTCAAGGTTACCTGCTCCTTGTCGAGCAGCTCATAGACGCTGGCGCCGTCGAGCTTGGGGCCGGGAAACACCATCTTGGCGCCGCAGATCGGGGCGGCATAGACGAGGCCCCAGGCGTTGGCGTGGAACATCGGCACCACCGGCAGGAGGGTGGTGTCGGGGTCCATCGGGATCACCGAGCCGTTCGACGCCATCATGGTGTGGATGAGCGTCGAGCGGTGCGAATAGAGCACACCCTTGGGGTTGCCGGTGGTGCCCGAGGTGTAGCAGAGCGACGAGGCGGTGCGTTCGTCGAATACGGGCCATTCGAGCGTGCCCGGCTTGTCGGCGATCAGCTCCTCGTAGCACAGCAGCTTGGGAACCTTGCTCGAGGCCGGCATGTGGGCGCGGTCGGTCATGACCACGACATGCTTCACGGTCTTGAGGTGCTCCCATACGCCTTCGACGATCGGCAGCAGGTTAAGGTCGACGAAGAGGATCTGGTCCTCGGCATGGTTGGCGATATAGGCGACATGCTCGGGCGCAAGGCGCGGGTTGAGCGTGTGCAGCACCGCGCCGATGCCGGAGATGCCGAAGTAGAGCTCGAAGTGGCGATAGCCGTTCCAGGCGATGGTGCCGACGCGGTCGCCGAGCTTGATGCCCAGCCCCTGCAGCGCCTCGGCCAGCTTCTTGGCGCGCTTCTGGGCATCGCGGTAGCCGTAGCGGTGCATCGGGCCTTCGACCGTGCGCGAGACGATCTCGACGTCGGAATGGTAAGCGGCGGCGAAGTCGATGATCTGCGAGATCAGCAGCGGGCGGTCTTGCATCAGGCCGAGCATGTCGTTTCCTCTTCGTTTCTTAGGCACGCCGCTCCAGATGGAGGGTCCGAAGCGAGGCGAGCGATTTGATGTCCGGTTCTAGACCGAGTCCCTGGCCACCGGGAAGGGACACGCAGCCGTCGCGCACGGTCAAAAGGTCGCCCAGAAGCCCCTCGCGCAGCGGATTGGGATTGGCGTCGACTTCCAGCAGGCCGGGGCCGCGCACTGCCGCCAGCAGGTGAAGCGAATGGACCAGCCCGATGGCGCCGCCCAGATAGTGCGGGCAGAAGGTCCGGCCGCCGGCCAGCGCCGCGCGCGCCACCGGCAGGCAGCCGGAATGGCCGCCCCATTTGGCGGCGTCGGGCTGGATGACGCCGAACAGGCCCGAATCGATGGCCGCCTGGAAGGTGCCGGCCCCGCGCAGGTTCTCGCCGCCGGCAAGCTGCGCCGGCGCAGCGGCGGCAATCTGCGCCCATTCGACCGCGGGCCGGTCGGCCGGCAGCGGCTCCTCGATCCAGTGCAGGCCGAATTCGGCGAACATGGGTGCCATGGTGCAGGCGGTGCGGAGATCCCAGCCCTGGTTGACGTCGACCATGAGCCGTTCGCCATCGTCCAGCGCCCGGGCAACCGGCCGCAGCGTGCCGAGATCGGTCGCCGCGCCGAACCCGACCTTTATCTTGAAGGCGCGATGGCCCGCCGCCCGCAGGCGCTCGACCGCGTCGAACGCGCCGGGTCCGGGATTGAGGCCCGAGCCATAGACGGGCACTGCCGAGTCGTCGGCGCCGCCGAGCGCCCGCCACAGCGGCAGGCCACGCTTGCGCGCGCGCAGGTCGTGGATGGCGAGATCGAGGCCGGCGGCGGCGGCCGACAGCGCCCCGGCATCGCCGCTCTGGATGCGCAGCACATGCAGGTCGCGGTCGATCGCGCTCCACAAGGCCGCGGGATCGTCGAGCGCATGGCCAAGGGCGCGCGGCGCCACGATATCGGCGAACAGCAACGCGCGATGCTCGGCGGCAGCGTTAGGGAAATTGCACCAGATCTCGCCCCAGCCGCGGGCACCGTCGGAATCTTCCGCCGTCACGAACACCGCAGCGCGTTCGGTCATGGTGCCGAACGAGGTGCGGACGGGATCCTTGATCGGCGTGCGGAATACGTGGGCTTCGACGCAGGCGAGGGTCGCGCTCATCCGGCCGCGCGCCGATCGGGGTCGGCCAGGAGATCGTAGGTCCTCTGCTGATACTGGATCATGTAGTCGGTGTACCACGTTGTCGGATACTTGGGGGGATTGTCGGGGCCGACGGTGGTCGGCACGGCGGCGATCGGCCAGTCGATGGTGCTGTCGCAGAAGAAGGCCAGCGCATAGCGTTCGCCACCACTTCTGTTGATGGCGCGATGCGGCGTGGCGAGAAAGAAATCATTGGTCCAGCGCTGCAGCAGTTGCCCGCCGTTTACGACATAGGCATCGGGAATCGCCGGGGCGTCGATCCATCGGCCGCTTTGCGTGCGGATCGACAGGCCTGGGATTTCATTCGGCGCGAGCAGTGTCAGGAAACTCGTGTCGGTGTGCGGGGCGATGCCGAACTCGTCGTCAATCGACGGGTCCTGCTGGGGGTAATGCGTCATGCGGAGCTTGTACTGCGGCTCGGCGAAGGGAATGTCGAAGTAGCCGGCCGGCAGGCCGAGGGCGAGAGCGTAGAGCGGCACGAGCTTCTGGACCAGCCGCTCCATGGTGTCGCAATAGGCGACGACGGTTTTGCGAAAGCCCGGAAGATTGGCGGGCCAGCGGTTGGCGCTGCGGAAACGCCGGTCGACCACGACGTCGGGATGATCGGCCGGCAGGTCGCGCGCCACGAACAGCGCCTCGTTGAAGTTGGGGCGCGTGACCGCCTGCACCGTCGACGTGCGCAGCGTGTCGCCGCGCATTGGCAGGTAGCCGACATTGTGCCTGTCGATGCGGATGTCCATCTTCCGGTCGAGCGGCTGGGCATGGAAGCGGGCGGCCTGATCGAAAACGCCGCGGCTTTGCGACGCCGGCACGCCGTGATTGACGATGAAATAGAAGCCGATCTCGGTGAGCGCAAATCGCAGCTCGGCCGCGCTGCGCGCCATCGCGCCGGTCTCTCCCGCGAGATAGGGCCCGAGGTCGATGACGGGGATCGTTTCGACGTCGCTCATTCGGCCGCTTGCCGATCGGTGTTGAGCACGTCGTAATTTCTCTTCAGGTACCAGGTCATGTAGTCGGTGTACCAGGCCGTCGGATATTTCGGCGGCCTGTCGGGGCCGACGGTGGTCGGCACCGCCGCGATTGGCCAGTCGATGCCGCTGTCGCAGAAGAAGGGCAGCGCATAGCGTTCGCCGCCGCTTTTGTTGATGGCGCGGTGCGGCGTCGCCAGGAAGAGATCGTTGGTGTAGCGCTGCAGCATCTGCCCGCCGTTCACCACATAGGCGTTGTCGATCGCCGGGGCGTCGATCCAGTTGCCGCTCTGGGTACGGATCGACAGGCCGGGCACCTCGTTGGGCGCCAGCAGGGTGAGGAAGCTGGTGTCGGTGTGCGGCGCCAGGCCGAACTCGTCGGCTATGGGCCCTTCCTGCGGCGGGTAATGCGACATGCGCATGGAAAACATCGGCTCGGAAAAGGCCGTGTCGAAATAATTTGCCGGCAGGTCGAGCGCACGGGCGTAGAGACGCACCAGCTTCTGCACCAGCCGCTCCATTTCGTTGCAGTAGTCGACCACGATGTCGCGGAAGCCCGGCAGGTCGGGCCAGCGGTTCAGTCCGCGGAAGCGGCGGCCCGACAGCACATCGGGATGGTCCGGCGCCATCTCCCGTTTCACGAAGAAGGCCTCGTTGAGATTGGGCTTGGTGGCGGTCTGCACCGTCGAGGTGCGCAGCGTGTTGCCGCGCATCGGCATGTAGCCGGTATTGTTCTGGTCGAGCTTCAGCGCCTGCTTCTTCTCAAGCGGCTGGTCGTGAAAGCCTCGCGCTGCCGCGAACATCGCGGCGATCTTTTCCGGCGCGATGCCGTGGTTGACGATGAAGTAGAAGCCGATCTCGGTGAGAGCGAACCGAAGCTCTCCGGCGGTGCGGTCGATCGCGCCCGGCTCGCCCGCGAGGTAGGGTCCGAGGTCGATGACGGGGATCGTCTCTGTCGGCATGGCTTCCTCCCGCATTTGTCGCTATTGGCGCCGGAATCGACGATACTGCCGGCCGAGGGGCGCGGTCCACCGCCCCGGGGAGCCGGCCGCCGCATGAGCGATCACTATGTCCTGCACGTACAGTCGAGCCTGACGCTGGCTCATGCCGAGCGGATGATCGATGGGGCGTTGCAGGCGGCGCGCGCCGCGGATTTGCTACCGCTTACGGTCGCGGTGCTCGATTCGGGCGGTCACCTCGTGGCATTCAAGCGTGAGGACGGCTGCGGCGTGCTGCGCTTCGACATCGCGCTCGGCAAGGCATGGGGCGCGTTGGGCATGGGTGTTTCCAGCCGCACCATCCGCGACCGGCTCGGCAACCGGCCGGCCTTCCAGGGTGCCCTCGCAGCCGCGTCCGATGGACGCTTCGTGCCGGTGCCGGGCGGCGTGCTGGCGCTCGATGCGGCGCGCCAGGCGATCGGGGCGATCGGCATCAGCGGCGATGCCTCCGACCGCGACGAATATGCCGCCATCATGGGCGTGCGCGCGGCAGGCCTCGCCCCGCATCCAGACGAGCCCGCCGAGAACTGGCGCTCGGCCGGACTTTGAATTCGTGGCGAGGCCCGAGGTGCATCGTCATCGCGCCAGCGGCGGAAATCGGAAGAGAGCGCCATGATCCCGGGTCTCCTCGCATTGAGCGTCGCGGCGCTCTTCACCGGTGCGGCCGCCTACATCAACATCGTCGAACAGCCGGCGCGG
>CALDNT010000249.1 GCA_937915145.1 uncultured Reyranella sp. | reverse complement strand
GAGATTGTCGGTAACGACCCGAAGGTTCACGCCCTGGCGTCTCAACTCCGTTACGGCGGCAAGTTTCGCCGGCACGATACCGACACCGTAAAGAATGTCCTTGAAACCGCCGCCAGCGAAATAGCGTGCTTCCGCCAATGTCGACACGGTAATACGACCGTCGTGGTCCTCGACGGCCATGCGGCCTACCTCGATCGACTTGGCAGTCTTGAGGTGGGGACGCAATATGACACCGGCGTCGCGCATCCGGTCGCTCATGCGCTTGAGGTTGCGGCGCAGGATGGCCCGGTCGAGAATGAGCACAGGCGTCGGCAGGTCGTCGATGGTCTGGCTGGTCATGGTGACGATTCTAGCATGCCAATTGAAAATGAACGCAAGTTTGTCCTCGACGAAGACGGCGGACTGGAGACATTGATCGGTCGAACGCCCGGCGTTGCGCGCACCTTCCTGCGCCAGGCCTATCTCGACGTGCCCGGAATACGCATCCGCTCGATCGAAGCCGGCGGCAGGACCGATCACGTCTTCACCTACAAGCGGGAGGTCGCCGGTCAGGTCGTCGAAATCGAAACGGCGATCAGCGACATGGACTTTGCGCGGCTATGGACCGAACGTCGCGAATTCTTGCAGAAAGTCCGTTACGCCTGGTCGGATGGACGCTTCCACTGGGACGTCGACTTCTTCAAGACTGACGATGGCCGGACCTATTTCGCGATGGCCGAGGTCGAAATGCCGGAACAGGACACGACTGCGCCGCCGCTTCCGGCACCGTTGGCGGATCATCTCCTTGCCGTCGTGCAACACGGCGATTCGCGTTTCGCCTCCAAACAACTGTCCGACCAGTCGCATGCCGAACAGCTGCTCGCCGACATCCGCCTGAAGGGAAAGCGTCAATGAAGATCGCCCGCATCGACAGCCATTCGATAAAAGTGCCGTTCACGTTCGGCGGCAATCCGACGGGTTATGGCGGCCGCAATTGGACAACCAACAACATCCTGCTCGTCCGTGTCGAAACCGACACCGGCCTGATCGGCTGGGGCGAGGCTTTCTGCTACGGCTGCACCGACGCCGTGCGGGCAGCACTCGATCACATGATCGCGCCGATCGCCATCGGCCGCGACGCCGGCGACATCGGCCGGCTGTCGCGCGACCTGCAGCAGATGCTGCATCTCTTCGGTCGCTACGGCATCACCACATTCGCCCTGTCGGGCCTCGACATCGCGCTGTGGGACATCGCGGGCAAGGCGGCAAACCTGCCTTTGCATCGACTGCTGGGCGGCGCCGGGCGCGACAGCCTGCCCGCCTATGCCAGCCTGTTGAAGTACCGCGATCCCGAACGAGTGGCCGCACGCGTCAAGCAGGCGCTCGACCAGGGCTATGGCCACATCAAGTTGCACGAAACCGAAGAAGCCGAGGTGAAAGCGGCCCGTGAGGCAGCAGGCGCTGGCGTGGCGATTATGGTCGATACGAATTGCCCGTGGACACCCGAAGAAGCGCGCCACATGACCCTGAAGTTGCGGCCCTACGACCTGCACTGGTTGGAGGAGCCAATTTTTCCGCCTGAGGATTTTACCGCAATCGCCAAGCTGCGCGCCGGCACTGGCATTGCCATGGCGGCAGGCGAGAACAATTGCACTTCGTTTCAGTTTCGCGAAATGTTTGCCGCCGGCGCCGTCGACTATGCGCAACCCAGCGTCACCAAAGTGGGCGGCGTGACCGAATTCCAGAAAGTGGCGGTGCTCGCCGATGCGGCGGGCGTGACGTTGATGCCGCATTCGCCCTATTTCGGGCCGGGTTTCCTCGCGACCCTGCAGTTGATGGCGGCCCGGGGCGAGCCCGGCGGAATGATCGAGCGCTATCATATGGATCTGGAAGCCAGCCTTTACGGCGAGCTGGTGACCCCGGTGAAGGGAAGCTTCGTCGTGCCAACCGGACCGGGCCTTGGATGCGATCCCGATCCCGAGGTGATCAAGACCTACGCGGCCTGATCCGCGGCACCTGGACCAGAGGCCACGGATCAGGTAGCTGGCCGACCGGACAGTCGATCAGCATCGGGCTACCCTTGGCGATGCCGCGCGAGATCGCGGCTCCCAGTTCCTCGGGCGACTTCACCTGCACGGCATCGAGGCCGAAGCTCTCGGCCAGTTTGACGAAGTTGGGGTTGCGCAGGTCGCTGGCGATCGTGCGGTTGTTGAACGATTGTTGCTGGATGCGGCGGACGTTGCCGTACGCGCCGTCGCTGAACACGACGGCCACAACTCCGATTCCGTGCTGTGCGGCCGTCGCCATCTCCATTGCCGTGAACAGGAAGCCGCCATCGCCGCTGATCGACACGACCGGTGTGTCGGGCCTGGCACTCTTGGCACCGAGCGACGTAGCATATCCCCAACCCAGCGTGCCCTGATAACCGGGCGAGAGGAAAGTTCGCGGCTTGTAGGTCGGATAGGCGAGGCGGGCCGCGTAGCCCATCTGGGTAAGTTCATCGACCAGAATGCCATCTTCCGGCAGTGCCTTGCGGATGGCTTCGAGATAAGCGACCTGGGGTGCCAACGTTTCCCGGATCTTCTTGACGGCGGCGGCCTTGACCTCGGCCACCGTGTCAGCGCGGCCGCTCCGTTTGGCATTGTGCTTGGCCAGGCGGCTGGCCAGCGCCTCAAGCGTTGCGGCCGCATCGCCCACGATACCGATCTCGGGCTTGCGTTGCCGATCGAGTTCCTCGCCGTCGACATCAATGCGGATGATCTTCAATGAATCGTCCAGCCCCCAATTCTGCTGCTGCGGCTGCAGGCGCGTGCCGACGGCCAGAACGACATCGGCCTCGCCCCAGAAGCGATAGCCGGCCGGCATGGTCACCGACAATTTGTGTCGCCCGTCGATCACTCCCTGGCCCATGCGGCCGGTCATGACCGGCGCATCGAGCATCTCGGCGATCCGGCACACGGCCTCTCCGGCCTCCTGCGCGCCGCCGCCGACGACGATCAAGGGACGCTCTGCTCCGCCAAGAAGCTTGGCAGCGCGCTCCACGGCGTCATCGTCGACAGGGCAGGGGTCGGCGCGGGCCGGATCGGCGATCAGTTCGACCGGCGCGCGCCGCGCCCAGGTATCCATGGCGCACTCAAGACCGACCGGCCGCTGCCGGCCGGAGATCAGGCAGCGGAACGCTTCGTTGACCATTCCGGGCGCTTCCGCAGGCGAGCGGAGTCGATCGGCCCATTTGGTGAGGCCGCGCATGATCGAAAGTTGATCCGGCAACTCGTGCAGCAGCCCGACATTGCGGCCGATCATCGACTGCTGGATCTGGCCGGTGAGGGCCAACACCGGTGCGTTGACCGCGTAGGCGGTCGACAAAGCCGCCGTCGTATTCAGGAAGCCCGGTCCCGGCACGACAACGTAAGCCGAGGGCTTCCCGGTCGCCATCGCGTGACCCAGCGCCATGTAGGCGCAGGCTTGTTCGTGCCGCGCATGGATCGGGCGGATCGCATTGGTCCGGTCGTACAGGGCGTCGAAGAACGGATCGTTCTGGACACCGGGCAGGCAGTAGATCGAACCGATGCCATTGACTTCCAGCATCGCCACGACGGCCTGGGCGGTAGTGAGGGTCTGCATGGTGCCAGTCTACGCGACAGCCCGGCTTGTCGATAGGCGGTGCCGACTGCCGGTTGGCGCCCGTCCAGATGTGGCGTGATTGTGTCCGGCTCTGGATATCGTGCGCTTTTCCGCCGCTTGAAATGTCAAAAAATGCTGTCACTTATGACGCCGAACCGCAGGCCGGAACGCTGCCCGACCGATGGTGCCAAGAGGTTTGTCATGTCCAGCCACGTGCGCTGCATTGCCGTTGCATTGATCGCCTGCGTCTTCGGCGTCATCGGCCTGTGGGGCAATGCATTCGGTCAGGGAAAGCCCAAAGAGGAAAAGCCCGGCGCGGAACTCACTCACCAGGAGTACGCCGTCGTATGCAATGGCCTCACCGGCGCAACTGCCGCCGAGAAAGTGATCGCCTGCACCAATGCGATCAAATCCGGAAAGCTGACGGGCGGCGAGCTGGCGCTCGTCTATCTCAACCGCGGCCTCTCGGAGACCGGCAAGGGCAGCGATGTGCGCGCGAAAGCCGACTACAAGTCGTCGGTACGGATTCTCACGGACGCGATCATGGCCGCGCCGACGAACCCGTATCTCTACATTCTGAGAGGATCGGTGTATCAGACCATCGGTGAGGCCGATCGCGCGATCATAGACTACAGCGACGCGATCCGCATGGCACCGCAGCAGACCTATCCACTGATCAACCGCGCGATCGTGCTCTACTCGAAGAAGGACAACAACGACGGCGCGATTGCCGATCTGACCGCAGCCTTGCGCCTCAACAACAAGGAGATCAGCGCCTGGATCAACCGCGGCATCGTCTATCGCAAGAAGAACGACTTCGCACGGGCAATGCCCGACTTCGACGAAGCCATCAAGCTGTTGCCGCCCCACATAGAACCGGTTCGAACGAAGTTCTTTACCGACGCCGCAACAACCGCACTCGGCAAGCAGGATCTCGAGAAACGCGAGGTCGCGTCAAACAATGTGGCGCTGCTTGGCGCGTTTGCCTACCTCCAGCGCGGCATGGCGCTTTACGACCTCAGCGAATACGACAAGGCGATTGCGGATTTCAGCGAAGCAATTCGCCTCAACCCCAAAAATGCCGCCCCCTGGGTCAACCGCGGCTGGGCTTACCTGCGCAAGGAAAACTTCAAGGAAGCCATCAATGATTTCAGCGAGGCCATCAATGTGGCCCCCCAGGTGGCCTCGTCCTACATACAACGCGGCATTGCCTATCACCGCGCCGGCGAATCCGACAAAGCCATCGACGACTACACCAAGGCGCATGAGCTTGCCCCGAGGGATCCGCTTGCCCTCGTCAATCGGGGAATCGTCTACTACACCAAGAAGGGAAAGTTCGACGAAGCGATCGACGATTTCGACAAAGCGCTGAAGGTCAGCCCGAAGGAGATCAATGCCTTGATCAATCGCGGCGTGACCTATCGCCAGAAGAACGATCCCGATCGCGCCATTGTCGATTTCGATCGGGCACTCAAGCTGGGCCGTGGCACCGCGGATATTCTCAAGGCCTTGATCAAGCCAGATGGCACTCGTGACCCGACCGTCGCCGAACTCGCCGATCAGGTCTCGCATGCGCTCTACGAGCGCGGGATGGCGTTTCTCGACAAGCTGGATTTCGAGGCCGCCTTCGCGGACTTCGACAATGCCGTAAAGTTGACGCCGGACAACCCGCGGCCGTTGCTCGGCCGCGGCGCGGCCTTCCTGAAAATGGATGAGCCTCGCAAGGCAATTGCCGATCTCGACGCAGCGATCAAACTCGCACCAGAGCAGGCTTCAGTTTACTTTGAGCGCGGCACGGCCTTTCATCGGGTTGAAGACTACGAACGTGCCGTGGCCGACTACACTCAGTCGATCAAGCTCGATCCCAAGGAGCCGTTGGCCTACATCAATCGTGGCATGGCGGCGACGTTCCTCGGCCAACTGGATGCGGCAATCGACGATTTCGACACAGCGCTCAGCTACGCACCGGATAATGTCAATGCTTACATCCAGCGTAGTTACGCCTACGCCTCGAGGCGGGAATTCGCAAAGGCCTTCGCCGATATCAATGAAGCTCTGAGGCTTACTCCCGACAATGCGGCGGCCCGCTACTATCTCGGATTGATCCACGTCCTTCGAGGTGACACCGACCATGCGTTTGCAGAGTTTACCGCCGCGGCGGGCCTCGACCCGACGAACTCGCGGATTTTTGGCAGCCTGGCGATACTGCATAGCGGGCGCGGCGACTATGCCAGTGCGATCGAAAATCTCGACAAGCTCATCAAGCTGCGCCCCAAGGATCCTGTTAACTATCTGAACCGTGGCATCGCTTTATTCAGCAAGGGCGACTACGAAAAAGCGATATCCGACTATACCTCGGCCCTTGGCCTGGACCCCAAGATGATCCCGGCTCTCAACAATCGCTGCATGGCGTTCGCGGTTGTCGGAAAGGATCTCGCGCAAGCTCGCGCCGATTGCGATGAGGTCAAGAAGCTGGCGCCACGGGATTCGTATGTGCACATCAACCTGGGGCTGATCGACCTGAAGCAGGGTCAGTATGCCAAGGCCATCGCCCAGTACGACGCGGCACTGGCGATCGATCCGCAGCGGCCACGTGCGTACTACGGTCGAGGCCTGGCGAAGATCAAATCCGGCGACAAGGCAGGCGGCGACGCCGACATCCTGACGGCCAAAGGGATGCTGCCGAACGTCGCGGAGGAATTTGCCCGCTACGGTGCGAAGTAGCACCTCCAGCGCTGTTCTGGCGGAGGGGGTGGGATTCGAACCCACGGTACGCTTTCACGCACGCTGGTTTTCAAGACCAGTTCCATAAACCGCTCGGACACCCCTCCGGGACTTGCTTGTTACCCCGTCCGGCGCGATCGGTACACAATCTCCAGGATGTCATAAAAACTGCAAGATTCGTAAATACTTAGGTATCGTTCCTCATCTGCAAGTTTTGGTTTTCATACATCATGGTCGTGATCAGTCGACGAACTCTATGTGCAATGGCGGCACTTGGCCCGGCGTCTGCCTTTGCCCAGACGTCCGATGCCAAGTTCGCTGCGTGGCTGCAGGGCGTGCGCGCGGAAGCCTTGCGGGCGGGTGTGGACGAAGGGACCCTCGACGCGACGCTGAATGGGATCGAGCAGATTCCGCGGGTCCTAGAACTCGCGCGCAATCAGCCTGAATTCAAGATGACATTCGAACGCTACATGGAACTCGTGGTCTCGAACGAAAGGGTGAGCCGGGGTCGGGCGCTCTTGGCCGAGAATCGGGTGAGCATCGACCGGTTTGCCGTGCCGGCCGGCATTCCGGCGTCGGTCGTCGTGGCGCTGTGGGGGATCGAGAGCAACTATGGCACGCGGCTCGGCGATTTCGACGTCGTGCCGGCACTGGCGACACTCGTCTACAACGGCTTCCGTGCCAAATTCTTCCGCGAACAACTAATCGCGACGCTGAAAATCCTTTCCCAGGGCCATGTCAGCCTTCAGGCGATGAAGGGCTCGTGGGCCGGTGCCATGGGGCAGTGCCAGTTCATTCCGACCAGCTTCATCGCCTATGCCGCGGATGGCGACGGCGATGGCCGCAAAGATATCTGGGGCAACAAGACCGATGTCTTTGCCTCGATCGTCAACTACCTGCGGCGGGTCGGCTGGCGCCCCGGGCTCGGCTGGGGCGAGGAAGTGCCGGCAGGAACGCCAGCAGGGCAGGGCACCCGTATCGTCAGGCCGGCAGGAGCAGGGGGCCCGACGTTCCTGACAACCCAGAACTTCCGCGCGATCCTGCGGTGGAACCAATCCGACTTCTTCGCCCTCGCCGTCGGGCAGCTATCCGACCGGATAGCTGCCTGAACCAGGCCGATACGAGGTGGCTCCTTTCGCGCCGCAAGATGATGTATGATGATCAGGTCATGCGGCTAGATTTGGTAAGCGCACGCTCCGTCTCATCGATGTTCGTTCGCGCCGTCGGGGCAGTGCTGTTGCTTGCCCATCTGGGCGCCTGCGGCTCGACGTCAGGCGGCAAAGGTGCGTCGGGGGTCGCTCAGCGCGGCGGCTACAAGGTGGGCAAGCCGTACAAGATCGATGGCGTCACCTATACGCCAAAGGAAGAATTCACCCGCGTGGAGACCGGCGTTGCATCATGGTATGGGCCGGGCTTCCACGGCAAGGCTACTGCCAACGGCGAGCGATACGATCAGTCTGACCGCACGGCGGCGCACCGGACTTTGCAGATGCCGTCCGTCGTCCGGGTTACGAACACTGCCAACGGCCTGTCCACCGTCGTGCGGGTCAATGACCGCGGCCCCTACGCGAGCAATCGGGTTATCGACCTGTCGCGAACGGCGGCCCAGGAACTCGACATGATCCGCAACGGCACGGCGCGGGTACGAATCGAGCAGCTTCAGGCCGAAAGCCTGGCGGTGAAGGATGTGGCGATCAGCGGTGGCGGCCCGGCGGAGCAACATGATGCGCTGGCCCGGCTGGCCTCCGGCAAGCAAGCGCCGCAGCAACCACAACAGGTGATGGCCTCGGCACAACAGGCGACAGCACCGCCCGCTCAGGTGGAGGCGGGATGGCCGGCCAATCCGGGCGGTTCCGCAATCGCATCTTCTCCTGCCGCAGCGTCCTCCGGCAACAACGGCCCGACAGTGGCCAGTCTCGCGTCGGCTGCGCCAACGGCGTCGGGAAGTGGCTTCTACGTGCAGACTGGTGCGTTTTCGACCGCAGCGAATGCCGAGCGTCAGCGCGGCGCGGTGCGCAGTTACGGCTTTTCTGAAATTTCCCAGGCCTCGGCAGGTGGACGTGACGTTTACCGCGTCCGGCTGGGCCCCTACACGACCTCGGATGCCGCCGGCATTATCGCCGACCGGCTGAAACGGTCAGGCTATGGTGATGCCCGTGTTGTTACGGATTGATCGAATTCGACCAGTGGTGGCGATACTTGCGGCCTTGAGCATCGTTGGCGCTGCGGTGGTGGCCGACGCCCAGCAACAGACGAGGCCCCAGAAGCCCGCTGCAAGGATCAAACCGTCGACGGCAACCCCGGCCAAGCCGGGCGCATCTCCTGCCCCCCTGAAAGTCGAAGCCCTGCCGCCCTCGCAGATCGGCATCGGTACACTTGCCCGCCAGGGCTTCATGGTCGATCCGCAAACGTCGACGGTGATGCTTTTCAAGGATGCCGATCAGCCGATGGCGCCATCGTCGATGTCGAAGATGATGACGATCTACATAATCTTCGAAGAACTCGCCGCCGGCCGCCTCAAGCTCGACTCGCGCTTCCGGGTGAGCGAGCGAGCGCGCGCGATGGGTGGATCGCGCATGTTCCTCGAACTTGGCAGCGAAGTGTCGGTCGAGGATCTGATCAAGGGCATCATCGTGCTGTCGGGCAACGATGCATGTGTCGTTATCGCCGAAGGCCTGTCGGGCAGCGAGGAGAGCTTTGCAGACCGCATGACCAAGCGCGGGCGCGAACTCGGCATGGCCAAGACGGTGTTCAAGAATGCCTCGGGTTGGCCGGCCGAGGGCCAGTACACCACGGCACGTGATCTCGCTGTACTGGCGTGGCGCACCATCGACGACTACCCGAAACTCTACCGCTACTACTCGGAGACCGACTGGACCTACAACAACATCCGCCAGCAAAACCGCAATCGCCTGCTGAAGATCACACCCGGCACCGACGGTCTGAAGACCGGCCACACCGAGGAAGGCGGATACGGCCAGACGACATCGGCGATACGCGACGGACGGCGTCTTATTCTGGTGGTCAATGGTCTTGCCTCAATGGCCGAGCGCGCGCAGGAGACGTCACGGTTGATGGAGTGGGGATTCCGGGAGTTTACCAACACAACGATTTTCCGCGCCGGCGATACGGTGGTGGAAGCGCCCGTATGGCTCGGCGCACAGGACAAGGTGGCGCTGGTTGTGGCGCGTCCCGTCAACATCACGGCCCCTACCGGCCAGGCCGTAACGCCACGCGTCGTTGCGCGTTTTGACGGGCCCCTGGCGGCGCCGATCTCGAAAGGCACCAAGGTCGGGACCGCGGCAGTTACGCTTCCCGACGGCAGAGTCATGGAATACCCGCTGGAAACAGGCGCCGACGTTGCGCGGATGGGCGTCGTCGGCCGTGTCGCGACAATGATCCAGTATTATCTGTTTGGCTGGCTGTCGTGAACGACGCCTCGTCCACGGGGCGTTTCATCACTTTGGAGGGCGGAGAAGGGGCGGGAAAATCCACCCAGGTCACGCGCCTCAGGGACTGGCTGGAAAAGCGCGGCAACGCCGTCGTCGCCACCAGGGAGCCGGGCGGGGCGCCAGGGGCAGAGATGGTGCGCAAGCTGCTGGTCGAAGGTCCAGCCGAGCGCTGGGATGGCACCACCGAAGCGCTTCTGCATTTTGCCGCCCGGCGCGACCATCTCCGGTCGACGGTATGGCCGGCGCTGGCACGCGGCACCTGGACGATCAGCGACCGTTTTGCCGATTCGACATTGGCCTATCAGGGATATGGCCACGGCGTCGATCGCACGATGCTGGCCGACCTCTACCGTATCTCCGTCGGCGATTTCCACCCTGACTTGACGTTGATCCTCGACCTTCCAATCGAAATCGGGCTCGCCCGAGCAGCAGCGCGGCGCGGCACGGAGACGCGGTACGAAAGCCTGCCGACGACCTTTCATGAACGTGTCCGCGCCGGGTTTCTCGATATTGCCGCTGCCAATCCCAGCCGCTGTGTCGTTATCGACGCCAACCGTGACATCGACGCCATTGCTGAAGCGATTATCAACGCCGTTCGCGAACGATTGGGAGCCTGAGAGTATGGCCAGGGGCAAGGCGAGCGCGGATCCGGCGGAGCTCGAAAAGCTCGAGTGGCCCTACGACTGGCCACCGCCGTGGCGGAGCGAACGGCTGGTCGGGCATGAGGCAACGGAGGAAGCGATGCTCGCCGCCCAGCAAAGTGGCCGCCTGCACCACGCCTGGCTGTTGACCGGACCGCGCGGCATCGGCAAGGCGACGCTCGCCTGGCGCTTCGCGCGCTTTCTGTTGTGCGGCCAGCAGCAAGGCGGCTTGTTCGGTGACGGGCCGCGAAACCTGGATACGTCGCCGGATGCGCCCGGAAGGGCTTTGGTCGACGCTCGCTCGCACCCTGATCTGTTTCACCTTCGCCGGACGCTCAACCCAGATTCCGGCCGCATGCGCGCCGAGATCGCGGTCGATGATGTACGTGATCTCGGCACCTTCATGCACATGACGCCGGCGATGGGCCAGTGGCGTGTCGCCATCGTCGACTCGGCTGACGAGATGAACCGCAACAGCGCCAATGCGGTGCTGAAGGTCCTCGAGGAACCGCCGGCCAATGCCGTTCTGCTGATCGTCGCGCATGCGCCGGGGCGACTGCTGCCGACGATCCGCTCGCGCTGCCGCCGGCTTGCACTGCAGCCGCTGCCCGATGAAACCGTCGTGCGCCTGCTGGGCGATTACGCGCCGGACGCCAAGGCCGAAGAAAGGGTCGCACTGGCCAGCCTCGCTGAAGGCAGTATCGGACGCGCTCTCGAGCTTGGCGGGGCGGGCAGTCTCGACCTCTATCGCGAGATGGTCGATGTGCTGGCGACGCTTCCCGACCTGGACATGGCACGGCTGCACGGATTCGCCGAGCGCTTCGGCAAGCGCGGTGAGGGAGCCAACGCCGACTGGCGTTCGCTCAACTACCTGTTCGACGGCTGGCTGAAGGGGCTCGCCCGGCACGCGGCGCTGGGCCCCGCGGCGGCGGCCCCCGTCGTGCCGTCTGAAACCGGGCTGCAGGCACGCCTGCTCGCGGCCACCACCCTTGATCGCTGGATGGAGGCGTGGGAAAAGGTCGCCCACCTGTTGTCCCGCGCCGATGCCGTCAATCTCGACCGCAAACAGACGGTACTCGGCAGTTTCCTGGTTCTCCAATCGGCGATGCGCTGAAGCGCTGAACCTGGCGCCCCCGGAGAAGCGTCACGCGAGGGGCGACGTTCCGGAGTTCAGTCACAATGTCGGGCCGCAGTACCTTTTACGTCACCACGCCGATCTACTACGTGAACGACGTGCCCCATATCGGGCACGCCTATGCGACGCTGGCATGCGACGTGATGGCCCGGTTCAAGCGCCTCGACGGCTACGACGTGCACTTCCTCACCGGAACGGACGAACACGGCCAGAAGGTCGAAAAGGCCGCTGCGGCCGCCGGCCTGACGCCGCAAGCCTTCACCGACAAGGTGAGCCAGTCTTTCCGCGATCTCCTCGGCGCGATGAACTTCAGCCCCGACGGATTCATTCGCACGACCGAGAAGCGTCACTACGCTGCCTGCCAGGCGCTGTGGGATAAACTCGTCGCTGCCGGCGACATTTATCTCGGCAAGTACGCCGGATGGTACTCGGTGCGTGACGAAGCGTTTTATGCCGACAGCGAGACCGAAGTCGGCACCGACGGCAAGCGCCGCGCCGGTCCGGTGGGCAACGAGGTCGAGTGGGTCGAAGAGCCGTCGTATTTCTTCAAGCTCTCGACCTGGGGTGACCGGCTGCTCGAGTTCTACGACAAGAATCCGCGTTTCATCGCACCGGAAACCAGGCGCAACGAGGTCATAAGTTTCGTGAAGGGCGGCCTGCAGGACCTATCGGTGTCACGCACCAGTTTCTCGTGGGGCGTGCCGGTACCGGGCGATCCCAAGCACATCATGTACGTCTGGCTCGACGCGCTCACCAACTACATTACCGAGTGCGGCTATCCCGACATCAAGAATCCATTGTGGCGCTTCTGGCCGGCCGACCTCCACATCGTCGGCAAGGACATCATTCGCTTCCATTGCGTGTTCTGGCCTGCGTTCCTGATGGCCGCTGGCGTGGCGCCGCCCCAGCGCGTTTTCGCTTCGGGCTGGTGGACGACCGAGGGCCAGAAGATCTCCAAGTCGTTGGGCAATGCGATCGACCCGATCGCCGTGGCGGCGGAGTTCGGGCTCGATCCCGTGCGCTATTTCCTGCTGCGTGAAGTGCCGTTCGGCAACGACGGCGACTTCCAGCGGCGTGCGTTGATCGGCCGTCTCAATGCCGACCTCGCCAACGCCTACGGCAATCTGTGCCAGCGCGTCCTGTCGATTGTCGCCAAGAACTGCGAAGGCAAGATTCCGCCAAAGGGGACACTGATCGATGCCGACGCCATGCTGCTGGGCAGGGCCAAGGGGCTGCTTGCCATCGTACGGGCCGATATCGAGGAGCAGGCGTTTCACCGCGCACTCGCCTCGATCTGGGAGGTAATCGCCGATGCCAACCGCTACGTCGACGCCCAGGCACCATGGGCGCTCGCCAAGACCGACCCGGCGCGACGCGACACGGTGCTGTGGGTCCTGGCCGAGAGCATCAGGCGGGTGACGCTGCTGGTGCAGCCTTTCATGCCCGGCTCGGCCGGTAAGATGCTCGACCAGCTTGCCGTGCCAGCGGAGTCCCGTGCGTTCACCGCGTTCGATAGCGAACTTGCGGCGGGCACGCTGTTGCCCAAACCACAGGGCGTGTTCCCGCGCTTTGTCGAACCCACGGCGGCCGCAGGGTGACATGCTGATCGACAGCCATTGCCATCTCGACTTTCCCGAGCTTGCCGGTGACGAGGCCGGCGTTCTGGCGCGGGCCCGGGCGGCCGGCGTCGGCGGCATGCTGACAATAGGCACGCGCCTCGACCAGTTCGAGCGTGTCCGGGCCATCGCCGAGCGCCACGAAAATATCTGGTGTTCAGTAGGCGTTCACCCGCATGAAGCGAAGGAGGAGGGGCAGCGCACGCCCGATCGCCTGATCGAAGCCACCCGCCACCCGAAGGTCATCGGGATTGGCGAGACCGGGCTCGATTTCTTCTACGAACACAGTCCACGTGACGACCAGACAGGGAGTTTCCGCGCCCATATTGCCGCATCGCGCCACACCGGCCTGCCGTTGATCGTCCATACTCGCGACGCTGACCGGGAAACCATCGACATTCTGGAGGAAGAGGCCAGCATTGGCGCTTTTCCAGGTTTGATCCATTGCTTCAGTTCCGGAGCCGAAGTCGCGCGGCACGCCTTGGCGCTCGGCCTCTACATTTCGATCTCCGGGATCGTCACCTTCAAGGCCGCGGAAGATCTGCGAAGCGTGGTCTGCGATATCCCGCTCGACCGGCTGCTGGTCGAGACGGACGCCCCCTATCTCGCGCCCATTCCCAAGCGCGGCCGGACCAATGAGCCGGCTTACGTTGCCCATACCGCGGCCAAGGTGGCCGAACTTAAGGGAATCGGCATTGCTGAACTGGAGGCCGCTACGACGGCGAATTTCTTCAGGCTCTTTTCAAAAGCGGAGCGCCAGCGGTGCGGGTGACCATTCTCGGCTGCGGCACCTCGGGCGGCGTTCCTCGTCCGGGCGGCAAGGACGGCAAGGGGGAGTGGGGGGCAGCAAATCCCGCAGACGCGCGCAACCATCGGCGTCGCTGCTCAATCCTGGTCCAGGACAAGGGCAAGACCCTTCTCATAGATACCTCGCCCGATCTGCGGGCGCAGTTGCTTGATGCCCGGGTTGAGCGGGTCGATGCGGTTCTGTGGACACACGAGCACGCCGACCAGGTTCATGGCATCGACGACCTGCGGCCCTACGCACTGCGACAGGGCAAGATCGAAGCATGGGCTAATCCGCATACCTTTGGCGTACTGCGGCGGCGTTTCGGCTACTGTTTCGAAGCCGAAGGCGCCGGATTCTACAATCCAATCTACCAGCCAAACCTCATCAAGGGACCATTCCATGCCGCCGGACTCCCGGTAATTCCCTTTACCCAGGATCACGGCTCGATCTCGTCACTGGGATTTCGCTTTGGCCGGCTGGCCTACGCCAACGATGTTGTAACGCTGCCCGACAGCGCCTTTGCGGCCATGGCGGGCGTTGAGGTCCTGGTTGTCGACGCCATGCGGTTCCGGCCACACCCAACCCATGCCCATCTTGAACGCACTCTGGAATGGATCGATCGGATTCGCCCGGCGAGGGCGTTTCTGACCAATCTCCACGTCGATATGGACTATGCTGAAGTCGATCGCCTGACCCCGCCGCACGTGCGCCCTTGCCAGGATGGGTTGGCCATCGATTTGCCAGATTGATTATCGTTCTAACATAATAGGTTATAGTTGATTATTGATTTGAAAAATGAGGTGAGACAAAAGGCGTCCGGCCGACGCTTGATACTGGCCTCGGCCGGCGCCGCTTTGTGCCTGGCGTTTCCGGCGTGGGCCAATGACAAGCTCGATACCGGCGGCCTGTCATTTCGGGATTTTGCCAACCTCGACAACGGTGCGAGTTTCGCCCGCCGAGACCCTATGATCGCCGGCGGCCCCAACCAGGTGCCGTCCAGGATTGTCGGGATCGACAATGATAAAGGGGTTGTGCGGGTCCGGTTCGATCAGATCAGAGTTACCGTAGATCTACCCCAGGGCTGGGAGGCTACTGAAGACTGGGAGCGGGGCGTCGCCTACAGCAGCGACAAGCGATACCGCCTGATTGTCTGGCGAGTGGATTTCGAGTTCGAGGGCGTCAAGGACGCCGAGCACTACGCTGCGACCAAGAGTGGCGCCATAAAGGCGCGCCGTCCCGGCGTTAAGGCAAAGGCACAAAAGCTCGACGATCGAGCTTTCCTGGTGGTCTTCGAGAATGTGCCCAAGGGCGCAGGCGACGATGAAGCGCGCGTCGTATTTGATCTCGTAGTGCCACAGCCGGGTAATCCCAAGCTTGGTGTACTCGTGACGTTGGGAGTGCCAGCAAGCGATGCCGGGCGAGGTCTCAAGTTGTTGGCACTGATGAAAGATAACATCCGGATAGACTGGTAGTGGTTTGATAATATTATGGTATATATATTTTCCATAATATATATTATACGATAATTGGACATGAGGTCAGACCATATGACGCCCGGGCGCCCCACCGCAGAAACACTCCCGCGCGAACCGATGGCGCGCCTGCTCGCGGTCATGGCCTGGCTGCGCGACCGTCAGCATGGTTGCCCCTGGGATATCGACCAAACCTTCAAGACCATCGCACCGTATACGATCGAGGAAGCCTACGAGGTTGCCGACGCCATCGAGCGAGACGATCTGCCGGCCCTAAAGGAAGAATTAGGCGACTTGCTGCTGCAGGTCGTCTATCACGCCCAAATCGCCAACGAGTCCCAAGCCTTCAGTTTCGAGGACGTCGCGGCAGCCGTCGCCGATAAGATGGTCGACCGGCACCCCCATGTCTTCGGCGATGCCCAAATCGATACGGCCGACGCCCAGACTGTTTCATGGGAAGCCCGCAAGGCTGCCGAGCGAGCTGCCAAGCACACCGCCGAACCGGCAGGAGCGCTGGACGGGGTTGCACGCGCCCTCCCCGCGCTCCTTCGCGCCGAGAAGATCCAGAAGCGGGCCGCGCGGGTCGGTTTCGACTGGAACGCGACCGCCCCCGTCATCGACAAGATCGAGGAGGAGCTAGGTGAACTGCGAGCCGAGATCGAAGCCGGAACCGTCGACCAAACCCGTCTGACAGACGAACTTGGCGACGTCCTGTTCGCCGTCGCCAATCTTGCTCGACACTGCAAAGTCGATCCCGAGGCCGCCCTCCGATCCACCAATGACAAGTTCGAACGCCGCTTCGGCTATGTCCAGCGCCGACTGGCTGACCAGGGCCGCAAGCCGGCAAGTGCAACGCTGGAGGAAATGGAAATGCTCTGGCAGGAAGCCAAGACACGGGTCTAGCCGTCCCCAGGCTGCGACAGCGGGAACTCCAGCATATCGAACGCCCCGAGCGCCTCGGCCAACACCTGCCGCGACGGAGCGCCGATGATCCCGGCATCGATCGATTGTGCAGGCCCGTAGTCAACACCATCAAATCGCACGGCGCCGCCACCCGCCTCGGTGAGCATTAGCGCTCCTGCCGCATGGTCCCAGGGCTTGGTGCGCCGATAGATGCTGAAGCCCGCGCGGCCCGCGAGGATCTCGAGGTATTCGATACCGGCACAGCGCAGCGTCGACACGGGACCGAGGCTTTGCCGCCGGGCAACCGGAAACTGACGCTCGAAGGCCGTGCGAATCCGGTAACCGACAAACCCCGAACGCGATCCGCCCGATGGCACGCCGACCACGGTCGCCCCGTCGAGGGTCACGCCCTGTCCGGCCCGTGCTATGGCCATCCGCCCATTCGGCACGTCGAATATCCAGCCGCCGATCGTCCGGCGATCGGCAACCAGAGCGACGATGACCGCAAAAGTCGCCTTGCCGGCCGCGAAGTTCGCGGTGCCGTCCAGGGGATCGACGACCCAGCACATCTCGCCCGGACGGCCGATCAACTCGAGGAGGGCAGCATCGTCCTCGACGGCTTCCTCACCCACGACCGGCACGCCGGGAAGTATCTTCGCCAGTCCGGAAGCCAGCCGTTGCTCCGAAGCAATGTCGGCTACGGTAACGAAGTCATTGGGTCGCTTCTGGCGAACGTCGTCCTTGGAAAGATTGCGAAATCGCGGCATCAACTCGGCTGCAGCGACCTCGCGAATCAGATCGGCGACCTGCGGAAGATCACCGCGGGCAGCCATCGACCTCAGCCAACGACGCCAAACAGGTCCTCTTCCTTGAGGATGACATGGTCGACACCGCCGATCTTGACCTCGGTACCGGACCATTTGCCGTAAATGACCGTGTTGCCGACCTTGACGTCGAGCGGTACCAACCGGCCGTCCTCGAGCCGCTTACCCTTGCCAACCGCGACGACCTCGCCCTGCATCGGCTTTTCTTGAGCCGTATCGGGAATGATCAGACCACCCTTGGTCTTGGTTTCGGCAGTCGCGGGCTTGAGCAAAAGACGATCGTGTAAAGGCTTGAAATTCATGGTGTTTCCTTCGTTTGGCACGTTGCCGCTTATAGGTATTGGCTTGGCCGCATGTCAACGCGCGAGACGGCGCTCGAGCTGGGCGACAGCGGCGGCATCGAGTGCCACGGTCAGCAGGGCAACCTCGCCGTCGTCACGACGATTGCGTACTTCACCGTGACGGTAGAGCCAGGCAATGGTTGCCCCGTCACTCAAGGGTACGGAAACTTCGCGGGCCGTCCCGGCCTGGCCCAAAACGGCGCCAATTGCCTCCAGAAGGCGTTCAACTCCCTCTCCGGTCACGGCTGAAACAGGATACTGACGGGACCGCTCGGCACCGGCGGCGCGAGTCCGCAGCGTGTCCCGCGCCTCGGCCGAAAGTGCATCGATCTTGTTCAGAGCCTCGATCAGCGGTGTACCCGCGCCCTCCTCGATCGCTCCAAGTTCCCGTAGAACAGCTTCGACGTCGGCCCGTTGCTGCTCGCTCCCCGGGTGGGAAATGTCACGCACATGCACGATCAGATCCGCCTCAATGACCTCCTCCAGCGTCGCCCGGAAGGCTGCAACAAGATGTGTCGGCAAGTCGGAGACAAAGCCCACGGTGTCAGAGATGACGCACGCCTTGCCGTTGGGCAGCTTGATCGATCGCATGGTCGGGTCGAGGGTTGCGAACAAAAGGTCCTTGGCCATCACGCTGGCGCCGGAGAGGCGATTGAATAACGTCGACTTTCCGGCGTTGGTGTATCCCACCAGGGCAACAGTCGGTAGCCTCGCCTTCTTGCGGCCAACCCGATTGACGGCCCGGGTTCGCTGGACGCCCTCGAGGTCGCGCTTGATGCGGACAATACGCTCGCCGATAAGCCGGCGGTCGATTTCGATCTGTGATTCGCCAGGGCCGCCGAGGAAGCCGAAGCCGCCGCGCTGGCGTTCAAGATGGGTCCACGACCGAACCAGCCTGCCGCGCTGGTAATCCAGGGCCGCGAGTTCGACCTGGAGCCTGCCTTCGTGGGTGCGGGCGCGAGCGCCGAAAATCTCAAGGATCAGCCCTGTCCGGTCGATTACCTTGGCCTGCCAGGCCTTTTCGAGGTTGCGTTGCTGAACAGGCGTGAGCTTGTCATCGACAATCACCAGGCCGATGCCGAGTTCGTCGATCGCACCCCTCAGCCGCTCGACGACGCCCTTGCCAACAAGAGTGGCGGGCGTAATCCGCCGCAGCGGCGCCGTCTGTGCCAGCCGGACGTCGATATCGATGGCGCGGGCAAGTCCGACTGCCTCCTCCAGCTTGGCGCCGCTGTTACGCTCGTCACCGCGGCCGTGCGCGTAAGGGCACAGGACCGCCGCAACCGTCGCTGGCCGCGCCGTCTCGAGAGGCCTGCGCTCGCGCTTGTCGAATTCGCCGTGCTCGAGGTCTTCGATCAAATCAGCCTGCTGCGTCGGCCTTGTCCCCATCGAACAACTGCACCGGGGTGACGGGCATGATGGTCGATATCGCGTGCTTGTAGACAAGCTGCGAGTGGCCGTCCCGGCGCAGAAGCACCGAGAAATTGTCGAACCACGTGACGATTCCCTGCAATTTGACGCCATTCACGAGGAAAATCGTGACCGGAGTCTTGTTCTTGCGCAGGTGGTTCAGGAAGACGTCCTGAACGTTTTGTGCCTTTTCGCTCATATTCTTGGCCTCTTGCTGGGCGGCCGGCTGCCCGAAGGTCGCCGGTTTGGGTGGCGCGGGTCTCTCCCCGCTACCGAGTTGAAACAAATATAGGGGACGCTTGGGTCAAAGCAATGCCAGCAACTCATGACAATTACGTGCTCGCAGGCGTGGCGGATGCTCAAGCAGCGAGGCAGACAGTAAATCCGCCCCCCCAACCAGAACGGGCAAACACCCCGCCGCATGGGCGCATTGAAGGTCGGCCGAGGAATCTCCGATCATCCATACAGTCTCGTCCGGGGCAATTCCCGTGCCGTCGAGGGCCAAATAGATCGGGTCTGGTGCCGGCTTGTCACGTTTGGCGTCCTTGGCCCCTACCGCCCGGACGATCCAGCGCTGCCAGCCCAGATGCGCCATCTCGGTGCGGAGATTGTCGCCCACCTTGTTGCTGACCACTGCGACAAAGCAGCCGATCTCGCTACAGCGCGCGAGCAGCCTATCCGCGCCGGGCAAGGGCTCAAGACGTTCCAGATGGATGCGGTGGAAAGTCTCGTAGAAGACCCGCTCTGCCTCGCCAGCTCGGACGCCGAACAGCTTGGGGAAAACATCCCGCAAGGAACCGTGCGCCCGATCCTGGACTTCTTCAGCGGTCCACGGCGTCATGCCCAGCCTTGTGAAGGTGTCATGATAGCACTGAACGATCGTCGGCCAAGTGTTGACCAGGGTATTGTCCCAATCGAACAAAACGGCACGCGGCGGCTTGGAGGTAGCCGTCCTGTTCACGTGACCGGCTCGCCCGCAGCCGCGAAACGTACGTATTCCTCGCGCAGACGCCGTGCCACCGGCCCAACCCTGCCGTCATTCACCGTTTCACCGTCGATCTTCACGACCGGAGTCACGAACGAGGTCGCGCTGGTAATGAATGCCTCCTGGGCCAGTTTGGCCTCCCCCAGGGAAAACGGCCGCTCGACCAGCTTGAGCTGGAGCACATTGCACAGCGACTTCAGGGTCTGACGCGTGATGCCTGCCAGGATGCCTTTGTCGGTCTGGCGCGTCACCAATTCGCCGTCGGCTGTCACGATCCAGGCATTGGTTGACGCTCCTTCGGTGACGCAACCATCAGCGTCGATCAACCAGGCCTCATAAGCCCCATTTTCGCGCGCCGCCTGTTTGGCCAGCACGTTCGGCAGCAATGCCACCGTCTTGATATCGCAGCGCCCCCAACGGATGTCGGGATGGCTCTTCACAGCAATCCCGGGGCCAGGATCGGCGTCGGCCCGCTTGGTATTCTTGGTGGTAAGCACAAGCGCAGGCCTGACCGGCAGCGTCGGGAAAGCGTGATCGCGTCGGGCGACGCCGCGGGTCACCTGCATATAAATAAGCCCGTCGCGCAGACGATTGCGCCGCATCAATTCGCGTATGATGAAGCCCAACGCCGCCCGCGAGACCGGCCAGGAGATTCTGAGTTCGCGCAGTGACCTGTCCAGCCTGTCAATGTGCAGGGTTTCATCAATCAACCGCCCGTCGCGGACACCCACGACCTCGTAAACGCCGTCGGCCAACTGGTAACCACGATCCTCGATGTGGACACGGGCTTCGCGGTGATCGACGTAACGACCGTTGACGTAGGCATAGCGCGCCATGACGTCGTCTCCCTCGTTCTCAGCCTGTGGGTTCCGAGCCGCCGCGCTCGTCAGGTGCGCCGCCATGAAGGCCCAGCGACTTCAGTTTGCGATGCAATGCCGAACGTTCCATACCGACAAAGGTCGCGGTGCGTGAAATGTTGCCGCCGAACCGGGTGACCTGAGCCAACAGATACTCCCGCTCAAACACCTCGCGGGCATCGCGCAGCGGCAGTTGCATGATCTCACCGCCTTTTTCCCAACGCAGAACCGAGGGGGCGTCCTCGCTGACGTCGTTCGGCAGGACATCGGCGCGGATGGGACCGCCCCCTGGGGGTGCAAGAATCAGCAGCCGCTCGATGACATTGCGCAGCTGTCGGATATTTCCTGGCCAGTCGTGACCCTGCAGTGCCGCCAGCGTGTCCTCGCCAATTGTCCGAGATGGCAGCCCGGTTGCGTCGGCGACACGGTGCAAGAGGTCGGCCGCCAGCTCCGGAATGTCCTCGCGACGTTCACTGAGCGGCGGAACCGGAAGGGAGACGACGTTCAAGCGGTGGTACAGATCCTCGCGGAACTGTCCCGCTGCGATCTCCTCCTGCAGAACTCGGGCCGTCGAGGCCAGCACACGCACATCGACCTCGACGCGGGTCTTGCCGCCGTCGCGAACGAATGATTGCTCCTGGAGCACACGCGCCAGCCGATTTTGCAACGGCAGCGGCAGGTCCGCTACTTCCTT
>CALDNT010000248.1 GCA_937915145.1 uncultured Reyranella sp. | reverse complement strand
CCGGCCGCCGGCGACCCGCAACCACCTCCATGCCTGCCCGAAGCCCCTCGGCTTCCTTTTCACGCAAAGGCGGCCGCTTATTTTCTGAGACAAAATCCTCTGCAAACGAAAGCATCCAGCTGGTGACTTCTACTCCATTGCGCGCGGAGGTGACCGATTTGTCGTATTCGAGCGCGATCTTAAACACGTCGTTTCGTGCGAAGAGGGGCCTTGGAAACTTGCTGTTGATCTGAAGGTTTCGATCGGTTGGCACCATAACGAGTGCACATGTGTCTTCTGGGTCTTCAGTTAGGGTTTTCCCAACCCACAGTCCGGGCTCAATTCCAGTCTGCCGACCTGCCGCCTCGCGTGTTGCTACTTCACCTGCGGAAGCGGCGCGAACTAAAGTTACGATTGCTCGAATGATTTTTTTCGCATCGCCTTGGTAAAGCTCCAACCAACTGACTGTAATGCCGCCCCATTCGAATGGATCATGAAAAAAAGCTGAACGCTCCTCCTTGGAAACTGCAAGAGGTACGCGCTCGGGGCTCTGCTCGGACTCCAGCTTTTCTTTTAGACTCTCACTGGCGGCCCTGTTTTGCGGAAGTGGGGGAAAATGCATTCCCTTAGATTCGGGCGCCGGAAGAGCCCGCGCCGTTAACTCCAAGTCACGGGTCACAAGCCACACGAGGGCTTGCATTCCGTAAAGCCAAGTAGGCAAATTCTTGCGTTTCATCACAATTAGCTGAGCAAATTTTGTCGAAGAATAGAACCTCTAGATGAGAGACGCGCAAACAGAAATTTTCAAAGTGCTGGTGACCGCCTTCGTTGACGGTGACATGCTCCACTCGGACAGTCTGCTCGCTGGCGCTGCGGTATCTCTTCAACGCTTCGACTTGGGCTGTGAACGTCCGCGCCAGTTTGTTGAAGGCCCGCTCCGCGCTGTCCTGTTGCGGGATGGTGTCCGCGTGGTTGAGGCGGCGCGCAAAGGTCATGATCGCATTGTGTGTCGCCGCCATCTGAGCAGCGAGCATTGTCTCGACCTGGTCGCGCGGCTATGCTCGCGCACATGTGGTTCAATCTTTCGGCATCACGCTTCGATGCATCCGAAAAGGAGTCCCGCGACGACGCCGTCAACAACCGTGAATTTGTTACCAAAAGGATGACGCCCGCGCAGATCGCAGAGGCGCAGAAGTTGGCGCGGGAATGGAAGCCAAGTCGGTGACCGTGTTCCTGACAGGCATGCGCTTGTGCTCGAGCAAATCCAAGCGGCGCTGGTGGTAGAGCCGATGAACTGGGGCCGCGGACTGTTCAGAGTGTGGTTGCTGCTGTCGATCTGCTGGATACTTTCACTAACGTGGATTCAATGGGACAAAATAATCGGCCGATCACGGGATGACCTAGATCGTATCGAGAGCAACGTACGCAGGATGATCGATCAGCAGCACGCGCGGGAGGAAGAGATCAATCTCTATTTGAGAGGCGAAGGTTTCTCGCAGAATGAGTTCAGAGAACGTTACAATCTTGTCTCCGCTCGCCTTTACGCAGCGTCGTGGATAGTGGTCCCGCCCGGCGTGTTGTTGTTGCTTGGCTTTTCCCTGCTCTGGGTCGGGCGGGGCTTCCGGCGATGAACGGCTCCGCACACCCTTACGAGGCGAGCTGACGAAGCAGGGCGCGCGATTGCCGTTGAAGGTCGGAAATCTCACGCCGCAAGGCCACGGCCTCGTCAGTGTGGAGGCCATTCCGATACATGCCGTTGCGCTTGCCATTCGGCGCACCACCTCGAGCGCCATGGAAGCGGCAGACGGTCCAGCCATTCACCGCGGGGGCCATACAGGGCTGCCTGGTACGTTTCGAAGTCGCCGTGCATCGCGGGCTTCTCTGGAAGGGATAAACCGCGTTCATGAGGTTGCCTCTGACTTCTGAGGTGCGCCCCCTCCCCCCTGGGTCACGTTCCCGACGATGGCCTGTAGTGCTCGGCATTTTGGTGATTGCTGAGTGTTATCGGGTGCTGCTGAGTGTTATCGGGTGCTCCGCCGTTGAGCCTTTCGGGGCTTTTTGTCTGTGGCGACGCAATGATCCGCCCAACTCGCCATTAGAGGAATGCGGCGCTCGAATAGATCGCTCCTTCGATAGGCTCCAGACACTTTATTGGCGTCCTCATGCGCGAGTGCACGCTCTGCCGCTTCGGCATCCTCGGGGCGCGTGTCATCCACCCAAGTGCGAAAGGTCGCGCGCCAGCCGTGTGGAACGGCAGGGCGGCCGTCAGCATCGCGCCACGGCGGCGGCCCCTTGGGGCGATCTGCATTCATTCGACGCATCACGGCCGAAAGCGCCATATCACTCAACGGTCTATCGCGCTTGGCTGACGGAAAGATGAGAGCTTTGCCGCGAAGCGCGGCTAGCTTCGGCAAAGTTCGGGCTGTAGCGTTTGCCCCTGTGGTCATCTTGTAGGCACGGAGCAAGGTATCTACGGCGCCGGGAGACAACGGCACCCTATGTGTCTGAACGTCAGCGGATTTCTTACGCTTAAGGCGCTCGCCCGGAACGGTCCATGCTGCGCCGCCGTCAAACGAGAGTTCGCACCATCGGGCGCCACGGACGTCGCCGCTACGAACACAGGTCAAGATGAGGAAGTGAAGCGCCAACGCAGCGAGCCCGGGCATCGTTTCCAGAGCCTTCAAGAATACCGGTGCCTTGGCCCAAGGCAGTGAGGGCTGCTTCTTGCTACCAGGCAGCGCCGGCAAGCCGGCATGGCGCAGCATGCGTGCGTCAGCGGGGTTGTCGTTTGCGCGCCAGCCGTGAGCGGCCGCATAGCGTAGTACGGTGCCGATCCGTCTTAGGACCTTTCGCCCGGTGGCGGGTCTTGATGTCCACACGTTGTCGATTGCTCGCAAGACAGCGTGCCGGTCAATTTCACCGACTGGCAACGCACCCAGAGTAGGGAAGGCGTAGTTGGCAAGCGAGGTACGCCAGAGATCGGCGGTGCGGCGGCTTTTCCACCCTGGCGACATCGCCGCGATACATTTCTCCGCAACAGCACGGAATGTCCTGGAGCTAGCGTCTACACGGGCGGCGTCCGCGACTTTCTGCGCGGCGGCAATAGAACTACGCTGTATGATGGGATCGATACCCTCTCGGGCGAGCCGCCGCGCCTCTACAGCTGCGGAGCGTGCTGCGGCCAAGCTCACCAGCGGATAGCCGCCGAGACCCATATCCCTGCGTCTGCCCCTCACGGTCAGGCGGCAGAGCCATACCTTGGCTCCGGTGGGGCGAACCTCGAGCAGGAGGCCACCGCCGTCAGACACACGGAAAGGTCTCGCCTGGGGCTTGAGGGCGGCCAGGGATTTGACGTCTAGGGTTCTTTTATTGCGGGGCATGCTGGTAGCGCCACAGGATGGGGATGGGGTGAGTCCCCACTATAGACCCCACACTATTCTTGATCCAGCATGCCACGGCCTGCACCGGGGAGATCGTAGAAAGCCAATATCTGCGGAACTATATCCGGTCACGTGGTTCGTGGTGATTCAGCCTGATACACACTATAGGCGTCTCTCGGGGACGCCACTCTTTCCCGACCCTCAAAAGCACAGAGATCGTCAGGCCGTTTCATGTCCGGCCGATTCTGTCGTGCGAAGTGATCTGCCCTGCGCTGCGGCGCGAAGCGTCAAGATGGCGATGGCGCGGGTGGCAGCATCCGGTCGATTGCGCCAATCCAAACGGCTCGGGCGGCCTCGATCGACAGGCCATGGCGTTCACGCATCCGGCCCCAGCTTTCGAAATCGGTCAGGGCTTCAAGGGCGATCAACACATGCTTGCGTTCAAGGTCGGGCAGGGCCGACAGTTCCGGCTCGTACATCAGTTCCAGGCGCTGCATGATGGCGCCGCGCATGCGTTCAATCCGCAGCCTCAACTCGCCAGCCTCGTGTTGATTTTGAAGCAGCGCACGCCACAAGGGTAGCCAGTTCTCGCAGATCTGGGCGCGCGTTTCGACCTGGGACCTGATCCGGGTCTGTCGATCGGCACCTATGTTTCTTGCCACGGCATGTGCCAGGCCCTGGGCGAACGCATAGTCGGCGGCTGCCAGGCTCAATTCCAGAAGATCCGAAAAGCGCTCGAATACCGAGCGGACGGAGTAGCCGGCGCGCTCGGCAACCTGGGTTGCGGTCGGCACCTGCGGATTCTCGCGCAGCAACTCCAGATACGCTTCTACGATCAACTGCTTGGTCCGCTGGGTTCGCAGGCGGCGGCCGTCGATCCGGGGGCTCTTGGGAGTTGGGTCCGTCATGCGTTGGAAAGACCCGCCGCTCAGCCTGGTGCGCTGACCGCGTCCGCGGCGGGTGCCTTGCGGGGCTTCTTCCGTTCCTCGAAGCGCTGCAGCAAGGTGAAGAATGACGGCACGAACAGCACGGCGAGGCAGGTCGAGGCGATCATGCCGCTGAACACGCAGAGGCCGAGCGAAATGCGCGAGTTGGCGCCGGCGCCGGTCGCCGTCACCAGCGGCACCACGCCCAGGATAAAGGCGAAGGAGGTCATCAGGATGGGGCGGAAGCGGGTACGGGCCGCCTCGACGGCGGCGTGGACGATGTCCTTGCCTTCGGCCATCCGGGCTTCGCGCGCGACCTCGACGATCAGAATGGCGTTCTTGGCGCTGAGCGCGATCAACAGCATCAAGCCGATCTGGGTATAGATGTTGTTGGCGAGGCCGACGGCGGTAAGCGCGATGGCTGGCCCGACCAAGGCGAGCGGCACGGCCAGGATCACGGCCAGCGGCGCCACCCAGCTCTCGTACTGCCCGGCGAGGCAGAGATAGACCAGCAGGATGGCCAGGGCGAAGACATAGAGCAGCTGATTGCCGACGATGTTTTCCTGGTAGGCCATGCCGGTCCATTCGAAGCCGGTGCCCGGCGGCAGGATCACCTTGGCGATCTGGTCCATCAGGGCGATGCCCTCTCCCGAACTGAAGCCGGGTGCCGGGGAGCCGACGATCGCCGCCGAAGGATAGAGGTTGTAGAGGCTGATCAAAGGTGGGCCCAGCGCCTCGCGCAGTTCGGCGATGGCGCCGATCGGCACCATCTGCCCGTCGAGGTTCTTCACCTGGAGCTTCAGGATGTCCTCGGGCCGGGTGCGGAACTCCGATTCGGCCTGAACATAGACCTGCAGGCTCAAGCCGAACTTGTTGAAGCGGTTGACGTAAGCCGAGCCGAGATAGGCCGAAAGCGTGCTGAACACCTCGCCGACCGGAACCCTCAGCGACTCCGCCTTGACGCGGTCGACCTCGACGCGGATGTGCGGTGCGCCGGCGCGGAACGAGGTCACGAGATTGGAGAGTGCGGACTGCGTGCCGGCCTGTTCGATGACGGCATCGGTCACGGCCTGCAGCTTGGTGTAGTCGAAGCTGCCGTCCTTCTGCTCGACCTGCATCTGGAAGCCGCCGGCATTGCCGATGCCCTGGATGGCGGGCGGGACGATGACGAAGGCCCGACCATCCTGCAGAACCTGCAGCTCGCGCATCAGTTTGAGCACGATCGACCGGAGATCCTGGCCTTCGGCCTTCGCTCTCTCGCCCCAGCTCTTCAGGATGACGTAGGAAACGGCGGCGTTGGCCAGGGCGGAATTGTTGTCGAGCACCGACATGCCGCCCAGCGCCACCACATTCTCGACGCCCGGCATGGCCATGGCGATCTTGGCCGCCTGGTCCAGCGCGGCGCCAGTACGCTCGAGCGAGGCGCCGTCCGGCAGCTGTACGCCGATCATCAGGTAGCCCTGGTCCTCGTTGGGAATGAAGGCGGTCGGCAGGCGGGCGACGCCCCAGGCGCCGAGGCCGGCCGTCACCAGGGCGAGCATGACCATCAGGCCGCTGCGCCGGACCATCGCGCCGATCAGGGCGCCGTAGACGTTCTCCAACCTGTCGTAAGCCTTGTTGAAGCCGCGGAAGAAAATGTTGCGCTTCTCCGGCGGCACCGTCGGCCGCAGCCACATCGCACACTGGGTCGGCTTCAGCGTAGCGGCGTTGATGGCGCTGATCAGGGCCGTGGCGGCGATGACCAGGGCGAATTGAGCAAACATCTGGCCGGTCAGTCCGGGAAGGAAGGCGGCCGGGACGAACACCGACATCAGCACAAGGGTGATGCCTATGACCGGACCGAACAACTCATTCATCGCCTTGATGGCGGCGTCGTGGCTCGACATGCCGCGCTCGATGTGACGGGCAACGCCTTCCACGATAATGATGGCGTCGTCGACCACGATGCCGATTGCCAGCACGATGCCGAACATGGTCGTCGTGTTGATGGTAAAGCCCAGTGCCGCCATCGCGGCGAAGGCGCCGATGATCGTCACCGGGATGGTCGTTGCCGGCACCAGCATCGCGCGCCAGTCCTGCAGGAAGATCACGATCACGATCAAGACCAGAATACCGGCCTCGATCAGGGTCATGAAAACTTCCTTGATCGACTCGTTCACGAAGAGGGTGGTGTCGAACGGAATATCGTAGGCAATGCCCGGCGGAAATTCCTTGGCCAGTTGCGCCATCTTGGCCCGGACGGCATTGGCGACGTCGAGGGCATTGGCGTCGGGGAGCTGGTAGATGGCAAGGCCGGAGTTGGGCTTGCCGTTGATGTGCGAGGTCTGCGAATAGGTCTGGGCGCCGAGTTCGACGCGGCCGATGTCCTTCACCCGCACGATCCGGCCGCCGTTGCCCTGGGCGGCCTTGACGATGATGTTGCCGAATTCCTCGGGCGTGCTCAGCCGGCCGACGACATCGATCGTGTATTGGAAATCCAGCCCCTTGGGCGCCGGCGGCATGCCAACCTGGCCGGCCGCCACGTCCTGACTCTGTTCCTTGATGACGTTGCTGACATCGGATGGCGTGAGGCCAAAGGTGTAGAGCTTCTCCGGGTCCAGCCACACCCGCATCGAATACTGGCCGACGCCCAGCACGTTGACGTTGCCGACGCCGGGCAGGCGCGACAGCTCGTTGACCAGGTTGATGGTCGCGTAGTTGCTCAGGAAGAGGCTGTCGTAGCGCTTGTCCGGAGACGTGAGCGACACGATCTGCAGGATCGACGTCGACTTCTTCTCGGTGACGAGGCCCTGCGCCTGGACCGCTTCGGGCAACGATGCAAGTGCAGCGCTGACGCGGTTCTGCACCAGCACCTGGGCGAAATCGAGGTCGGTGCCGATCTCGAAGGTGACCGTGAGCGCATAGGTTCCGGCGTCCGTGCTGTAGGACTGCATGTAGATCATCTTCTCGACGCCGTTGACCTGCAGCTCGACGGGCAGGGCAACGTTGTCGACGACGACCTTGGCGCTGGCACCGGGATAGGTCGTGGTGACCTGCACCGTCGGCGGCACGACGTTCGGGTACTGCGAGATCGGCAAGGTCAGCAACGCCACGCCGCCGATCAGCACGATGACGATCGCCAGGACGTTGGCCAGGACCGGCCGGTTGATGAAAAAGGCTGAAATCATCGCTGCGGTTCCGGCCGGCTACTTCGTCGTGCCGGCGGCGGGCGGGGCCGCGATGGTGGTGGGCTTGGGAACCACCTTGCTGCCGGGAATCGCCCGGCCGTTGGTGCTGAGCACGACGCGGTCGTCGGGCTTCAGGCCGGTTGCGATCACCCGCAGACCGCCGGTCAGGAGCTGCCCCGTGGTGACCCGCACCTGTTCGACGACGTCATCCTTGTTGACGATCAGCAGGTACTTGCCGCCCTGGTCCTCCCCGATCACCCGGTTGGGCGCCAGCAAGGATGCCTTCGGGCCCAGGCCCATCGGCACGTGGACGCGAACGAAGAAGCCGGGAACGAGGGCTCGCGTCGGATTGTTGAACAGGCCGCGCACCAGGATCGTTCCGGTCGAGGCGTTGATTTCAGGCGATACGTAGTTCAGGTGGCCCTGATGGGGAAAGCCGTCCTCGTTCATCAGCCCGATCTCGAGCGGTACCTTGCTGATCTCCTCGACGTCGAGGCGTCGTTGATTGAGGTTTTCCCGGATCTTCAGGATATCCTGCTCGCTCATGTTGAACTCGACGTAGATCGGGTCGAGCTGGATGATGGTTGCGAGCTTGGTGGCGACACCGTTGCCGACCAGTTCGCCGACGGTGATGAGATGCTTGCTGACGATGCCGTCGAACGGCGCCAAGACGGTCGTATAACCGAGATTGGTCTGGGCAACGATGAGGTTGCCTTCGGCGCTCTCGACATTGGCCCGCGCCGAGTCCCGCTTGGCCTGGGCGACGTCGAATGTGGCCTGCGCCGATACGTTCTGCTTCAGCAGCGTCTCCTGGCGGGTGAACTCCGCCTGCGCCTGCACCAGCGCCGCCTTGGCGGACGCGAGCCCGGCCTCGGCTTCCTGGAGCTGCGCCTTGTACATCGTCTGCTCGATCTGGAAGAGCAGATCGCCCTTCTTCACGACCGAGCCGTCGACGTACTTGATCTCGGTAAGAAAACCTTCGACGCGGGCGACGAGATCGACGGTGGCGAACGCAACCGTATTGCCGGTCAGTACTTCGAAGGGCGCGACCTGCTCCTGAAGCGGAGGCGCTACGCTGATCTCGGCCGGCGGCGGCGGCACGAACTTGTTGTCGGGCTTGCAAGCCGACAGCGACACCGCCAGCAAGGCCAGCGTGGCCAGGCCCCTGAGGCTGCGATTCAACATGGTTCCGACGACGCTCCCGTGAGTTCTGGTCGAGGCACAGGACCTATCCGATCCGATACTCCAAGCGTTAGCGCATTCGATGGCGGATTGCCACCGCCCCGGCCGCTCACGTCCGTTTGAACACCAGCGAAAGATTGTTGGCCGGCATGTCGATTATTTCGGGTGCCCCGAAGCCTCGGTCCCCGGCGAGTGCCGTAACTGCCTCGAGATCGCGCACGCCCCACGCCGGGTTTCTCCGCCGCAGATCGAGGTCGAATGCCTCGTTGCCGGGCGCGGTATGGGCTCCGTCGCGACGATAAGGGCCGTAGAGATAAAGCATGCCGCCGCTTGACAGCATGTGGCTGGCGCCGGCGATCAGTCCGACCGCCGCCTCCCAGGGTGCAATATGGATCATGTTGCAGCAGAGGACGGCGTCGGCGCCATCGGTCGGCCAGATGCCGGCGGTGGTATCGAGCGCCAGCGCGGCACGGACGTTGCCGAGGCCTCGCGTCCCGACCCAGTCATCGATGCTGGCGCGGGCGTCGGCATTCGGGTCGGTGGGTTGAAAGACAAGTCCCGGCAGCGCTTCGGCGAAGTGGACGATGTGCTCGCCCGAGCCGCTGGCGATCTCCAGCACGAGGCCGCGCGCCGGCAGGCGAGGCCGCAGGACATCGAGAATAGGCTGGCGGTTGCGCGCCGCCGCGGGCGCCTGGCGTCTCATCGGGCGTCCGCCATGGCCTGCCAGATGCGTGCCGGGCTGGCCGGTCCGTCGAAGCCTTTGACGCCGAGTGGCGCCAGCGCGTCGAGGATGGCGTTGGCGATCGCCGGAAAGGCCGCGATGGCGCCGGCTTCGCCGCAGCCCTTCACGCCCAGCGGATTGGTTGTGCAGGGCGTGCCGTTGAAACCGAGGTCGAACGACGCGAGGTCGTCGGCGCGGGGCAGGGCATAATCCATGAACGAGCCGGCGATCAACTGTCCGGAACGTGGATCGTAGGCCGCGTGTTCCAGCAGCGCCTGCCCCACGCCCTGCGCCATCGCACCGTGCGCCTGGCCCGCGGCGATCATCGGATTGACCAGGACGCCATAGTCGTCGACCGCGGTGTAGCGCGCCAGGCTCACCCGGCCGGTGTCGCGGTCGATCTCGACTTCCACCACATGGGCGCCGTTGGGGAAAGTCATGTGCTCGCGTGTCCAGGCATGGAACGTGTCGAGTGGCTTGCCCTTGCGGCGGCCCAGTGCCGCGATCTCGAGCAGGGGGATCGCCCGGTCGGTCCCGGAAACCACGAAACGGCCGTCGTCGAACCGGATGTCGGCTTCGGCGGCCTCCAGTGCCTCGGCGGCGAGCGCGGTGCCCTTGGCGATGATCTCGTCCGAGGCCCGCCAGATCGCGGTGCCGCCCATGTAGGTGGCGCGCGAGCTGCCGTGGCCGCCGCCCGCGGCGATCAGGTCGGTGTCGCCCTGGCGAAGCTGGATGCGTTCGTTGGGCACACCGAGGCGCGTGGCGAGGATCTGAGGAAATGTCGTCTCGTGTCCTTGGCCGATATGCTGCGTGCCGGTGATCAGCGACACGCTGCCGTCGGGCTCGAAGCGGATGTCGACATTCTCGTCCGGTGCCCCGCCGGTGCCCTTGATGTGATAGGCGAAGCCCAGGCCGCGCAACAATCCATGGTCCTCGCTTTGCCGCCGCCGCGCGGCGAAGCCCGCAAGGTCGGCGCGGGCCAGCGCCAGGTCGAGTGTCTGTGCGAAGGCGCCGCTGTCGACCTGAAAGCCGAAGGCGTTGGTCATCGGCATTGCCTCGGCCGGCACCATGTTGAGACGCCTGAGCTCGGCCCGGTCGAAGCCGGCCTGGTGGGCGGCGGCATCGATCAGCCGTTCCAGGATGTTCACGGTTTCGGCAAAGCCCGGCCCGCGCGTCACGCCGATAGGCGCGGTGTTGGTGAGCGCGGCCACGATATGGAGGGCGATCGCCGGCAGGCGATAGACCGTGCCCTGCAGATGGACGTACTGGAAGGTCGGCACGCCGCCGCCGGCGCCGGCCATGTAGGCGCCGAGATTGGCGACGCTGGCTACCTTCAGGGCGAGGAATTTTCCCGCGGCATCGAGCGCCAGCGAGGCTTCGGCCTGCATGTCGCGCGCGGCATGGTCGGACAGGAACACCTCGCTGCGGCTGGCGATCCACTTTACCGGCCGGCCGGTGCGTCGCGCCGCCCACAGCAGCAGCGCGTGTTCGGCGTAGGCGAAGTTCTTGGCGCCGAAACCGCCGCCGACATCGGGTGCCACGAAGCGCACCTTCGCCGCCTCGACTCCCAGCGCGCGTGCGACGTGGTTGCGGTTGTTGTGGATGCTCTGGCTCGAGACATGGAGCGTGTAGCGACCGCTTCCCGGATCGAACATCCCGACGCCGCCGCGCGGTTCCATCGGATTCATGACGATGCGGTGATTGTCGAGGCTGAGGCTGACGACATGGGCTGCTTGCGCAAAAGCCCGGGCGGCACCCGCGGCGTCACCGGTGTGCCAGTCGATGCAGACATTGCCCGGCACCTCGGCCGCCAGCACCGGCGCGCCGGGCGCGCGCGCGGCCCCGGCGGTCGTCACCGCCGGCAGCGGCGCGTAGCGGACCTCGATCAACTCTGCTGCATCGAGTGCCTGGGCATGCGTTTCGGCAACCACCAGCGCCACCGGCTCGCCAGCGAACCGGACCTTTTCCTTGGCCAGCAACGGCTGCGGGGCGAAGGCGAAGGGCTCTCCGGTCTGGACGTTGGCCTCGACATAGGGGCGCAGCGGCTTCAGTCCGTCGGCCTCGGCATCGGCCGCCGTCAGGATGGCCAGGACACCGGGCGCGCGGGCCGCCGCGCCGGTGTCGATGGCGTCGAGCGATGCGTGTGCATGCGGCGAGCGCAGGACGACCGCATGCGCCACGCGATCGAAGTGCAGGTCGTCGAGATAGGCGCCACAGCCGGTGACAAAGCGGGCATCTTCTCGGCGCCTGGGCGACTGGCCCATCGTGTGGATTGTCATGTCCGCAAAGTCTCCGCGTTCTTCGCCTGCCGCTTCTCGTCCCACCAGTCACGGGCCTGAAAGCCCCAGTAGGCAAGCTGCGTGGCGGCTCGTCCGAACGGTCCGCCGGCCCATCTTGTGCCGAAGGCCGCGAACAGGCGCCAGCGCGCATTATCACCCAGGATGCCGGCGACAACAGCATCGGCCCCCGCCGCCGTCTGGGCGACGCCGTGGCCGCCGAAGGCAGTGCATGCCCATAGTCCGGGCTCGATTTCGCCGACCTGCGGCATCTTGTGCGGCGCGTAACCCATGATGCCCGGCCAGGCGTAGGCGATTCGGACATCGCCGAGTTGCGGATAGACCGAAAGAATGTCGCCGCGCATCATCTCGCGCAGATGCGGCGGCTCGCGCGTGTCGGTCGTGATGCGCCCTCCCCACAGCAGACGGTCGCTGTCGACCACGCGGTAGTAATCGCCGGCACGCCGCGTGTCGGAGATCGTGCCGGACCAGCGGATCGCCTCGGTCAGACTCGGCCCTAGTTTCTCGGTCACGACGACGTAGGTCGCGACGGGCAGGACGGCGTGCGCGAGCCGCGGCTGCACGCGGCCGAGATCGGCATTGCCGGCGAGCACGACGTGGCGGGCCGAAATTTCGCCCTTCTGCGTGCGCATTCGCCAGCCGCTGCCCGTGCGTGACAGTTCGGTGGCCTCCGTCGCTTCATGGACCGTTCCACCCAGCCGTTCGATGTCGGCGGCCAGTGCCAGGGCAAAGTTCAAGGGGTGGATGTGAAAGGACTTCGGGTCATGGATTGCCTGATGGTAGCGCGCGGTGTCGAGCAACGCGCGCACGCGCGCTGTCTCCCAGGGTTCGAAGCTGGCACCGAGACTTTCCGCGAGCTGTCGCGTGCGGTCTGCAAAATCCCGACCCTGGTCGGTGCGCGAGACGCTGAGCTTTGCTTCGCCCATGAGAATGTCGGATCGTCCGAACTCCGCGATGGCGGCGCGCACGATGGCGACGCCGCGCTGCGATTGGCCATAGAGACGGCGTGCATGTTCGACGCCGAGCCGGTCGATCAGTACGCCCGACCGCGCGGCGAAACCCGGTCCGACGAAACCGCCATTGCGGCCCGATGCGCCCCAGGCGATGCGATGGCGCTCGACCAGCACCACGCGTTGCCCATGCTGAGACAGCAGCCGGGCGGCGTGCAGGCCGGCGAAGCCACCGCCCACGACCGCGACATCCACCTCGACCCGCGCGGCCAGACTCGGCCGGCGGGTGCTCACGTCTCGCGTGGCGGCATACCAGCTTGGCGGGTAGGCGCTATCGCCCATTGCTCGAATTCCTCACTTCGATTTCTGCCGTCACCGGGTGGCACGGAAGGCTTGCGCGGTCACGTGCCCTGTCGCACTAAGTTTGCCACGGAACCTTGCTCTTGCTGGAGGACGCATGTCGGTCGATTTTGATGCAGTGATCGTCGGCGCGGGCTTCGGCGGCATGTATATGCTGCACCGTTTGCGCGACAAGGGATTTACGGCCCGCGTGTTCGAGGCGGGTTCGGGTGTCGGCGGCACCTGGTACTGGAACCGCTATCCTGGTGCGCGCTGCGACGTCGAGAGCGTGCAGTATTCTTATCAATTCTCACCTGAACTCGAGCAGGAGTGGGAATGGACGGAACGTTACGCCACCCAACCGGAGATCCTGCGCTACGCCAATCATGTCGCCGACCGCTTCGACCTGCGCCGCGACATCCGCTTCGAGACCCGGATCGCCGCTGCGGTCTTCGACGAGACGGCAAATCTATGGCGGGTTGAGACAGACAAGGGCGACAAGGTTGCGGCGCGCTTCGTCATCACCGCGATGGGCTGCCTGTCGTCGCCCAACACACCGAAGATTCCCGGCCTCGCGGATTTCAAGGGTCCGACCTATCACACCGGTAACTGGCCGCACAAGGATGTCGACTTCACCGCCAAGACGGTAGGCGTGATCGGGACCGGGTCGTCGGCGATCCAGTCGATTCCGATCATGGCGCGGCAGGCAAAGCACCTGACGGTCTTCCAGCGCACCGCCAACTACACCGTGCCGGCGCACAACAAGCCGCTCGATCCCGAGTATGTCCGCCAGGTCAAGGCGAGCTATCGCGAGATGCGCCAGCGCGCCAGGACCAAGCCCGCCGGCATCGACTTCACGATCAATCCCGCCTCGGCCATTGCCACGCCGGAAGAGGAGCGCCGCCGCGAGTTCGAGGCGCGCTGGACCTATGGCGGCCTGGGTTTCATGGCGTCGTTCTCCGACCTGCTGCTGAGCGACGAATCCAACAAGACCGCGGCCGACTTCGTCCGGTCCAAGATCCGCGACGTCGTAAAGGATCCGACAACCGCTGAAGCGCTGATGCCGAAGAACATCATCGGCTGCAAACGGCTATGCGTCGACACTGGCTACTGGGAGACCTTCAATCGTCCCAACGTCACGCTCGTCGATATCAGCGACGAGCCGATCGAACGCGTGACCGCGTCAGGACTGCGCGCCAAGGGCAAGGACTACCGGTTCGATTGCCTGGTGCTTGCCACCGGCTTCGATGCCATGACCGGTGCGCTGCTCAAGGTCGATATCCGCGGTCGCGGCGGCGTCGCGCTCAAGGACAAGTGGTCGGAGGGTCCAAAGTCGTACCTTGGCCTCACGGTGGTGGGCTTTCCCAACCTCTTTACCATCACCGGGCCCGGCAGCCCGTCGGTGCTGACCAACATGCTTCCGTCGATCGAGCAGCATGTCGACTTCATCGCCGATTGCCTGGAAACGCTGCGGTCCAAGGGCGTCAGCGTCATCGAGCCGGTCGAGGAAGCCCAGGAAGCCTGGGTTGGCCAGGTCGGAAATGCCGCCAACATCACACTGCGCTCGACCTGCAGCTCCTGGTATGTCGGCGCCAACATCCCCGGCAAGCCGCGCGTGTTCATGCCCTATATCGGCGGCCTGCCGGCCTACATCGCCGCCTGCGAGACGGTGGTGAACAATGACTACGAGGGTTTTGCGCTGGCCTGATCAATACCCGATTGCGGCGCCGTCGCTGCGCGGGTCGGCGCCACCGGCGCGCAGGCCGCTTGCGGGATCGATCGTGATGCCATGGGCATGGCCCGCGGTTTCGCTCCACGCCCCCCAGCGGTTGATCAGATGGCCGCGCCGTTCCAGCTCGGCGATGGTCGCCGCGGGAAAGCGGCCTTCGATATGCAGCGTGTCGCGCGCCTCGCCGATGCCGAAGCGGCCCGAGAGGAACCGCGCAGTCTCCAGTGCTTCCTGGATGTCGCGGCCGTGGTCGATCATGGCGAGGTAGGTCTGCAGGTGGATCTGCGGCTGCCCGTCGGCGCCCATGCAGCCGACCGCGGCCCACAGCCGGTCGTCGCGAAACGCCAGCGATGCGATGAGGGTGTGCAGCGGCGTCTTGCCCGGTTCAACCCTGTTGGGGCTGGTGGGGTCGAGCGAGAAGTAGGCCGAGCGGTTCTGCAGTACGACTCCGGTGCGCCCGGCCACGACGGCGGCGCCGAAGACACCGTAGAGCGAGTGGATCAGAGACACCGCATTGCCGTCGGCATCGACCACGGCGATATAGACGGTATCGCCGGTCAGACTGCCGTAGGAAGGCACGCGGTCCCACGGGATTGCCCGGGCCGGATCCATCAGCGGCCGCCGTTCGTCGGCGTAGGCCTTCGAGATCAAGCGGTCCATCGGCACCGGGGCGAAACGCGGGTCGGCGAGATGGCGGTCGCGGTCGTGATAGGCGAGCTGCTTGGCCTGTACCATGGCATGCACGGTGTCGGGGCCGAGGAACGGCTTGCTGTGCAGCTCCAGTGGCTCGAGCAGGTTCATCATCTCCAGCACGGCGAAGCCCTGGGTCGGTGCCGGTGTCTCGTAGATCGTGACGCCGCGGTAGCTCCCCTTGATCGGTTCCCCCCAGCGCGCAAGTTGCGCCTTGAGATCGTCCGGCGCGAAGAAGCCGTCGTTGGCCGCCGACCAGCGCACAAGCTCGCGGGCGACGTCGCCGTCATAGAAACCGTGCCAGCCGTCGCTGGCGATCGCTTCCAGGGTGCGGGCAAGGTCGGGGTTGGTCAGCACCGCGCCGTCCTTGAGGAAGATCGCGGCGGCCTCCGGGCTCCTGGCCAGTTCGCCGCTCACGGAGTCGCGCCAATGGGCCAGCCGCGCCGTTACCGGAAAGCCGCTGCGGGCATAGCCGATCGCGCTTTCGAGGCAACGCTTGAGCGGCAGGAGGCCATGGGCGGCATGGGCCGCGCCCCAGCTTGCGACTGCACCCGGCACGGTGAGGGTGCCGGGCAGCACGCCGCGGTAGGGCACTTCGGCAAGTCCGCGTCGCGTGAAGGCCTCGATCGTGCCGCCCGCGGTGGCGCGGCCGCCACCATCAATGTAGCGCACGGTCCTGGTCGTGGCATCGTAGATCAGCCAGAAGGCGTCACCGCCCACGCCCGTCATGTGCGGATACAAAACCGAGAGCGCCGCGCTGGTGGCAATGGCGGCATCGACGGCCGAGCCGCCCGCCCGCAGCACATCGACGCCGGCTTGCGACGCCAGCGCATGCGGGCAGGTCACCATGCCGTTCGGTGCGAGGGTGGCGGGGCGGCCGGTGTGCATGTCTGTCATGAAGATTTCTTAGGTCGTTTCGAGCGCCGTTGACAGGGTGCGATGAATTTCCTAACGCTTAACTTTATAGTTAAGTGTCAGGAAAAACCGGACGATGCTCAAGATAGTCGCCTATGCCGCCGTTGCCATCGCCGTCGTCGTCGCCGGCATCCTGGTCTATGCTGCGACCCGGCCCGATACGTTCCGCGTCCAGCGTACGGTCAGCATCAAGGCGCCGCCGGACAGGATCTTCGCCCTGATCGACGATCTGCATGGCTGGGCCGCCTGGTCGCCTTACGAAAAGAAGGATCCGGCGATGAGGCGGGCGTTCTCGGGTGAGTCGAGGGGCAAAGGCGCCGTCTACGAATGGGACGGCAACAACAATGTCGGCAAGGGGCGCATGGAGGTGGTCAAATCGACGCCGCCCTCGCGGATCGCCATCAAGCTCGATTTCATCAAGCCGTTCGAGGGCCACAACACCGCCGAGTTCACCCTGGAACCGAAAGGCGACAACACGATTGTTACCTGGGCGATGTATGGGCCCAGCGCCTTCATGATGAAGGTGATGGGAATCTTCATGAGCATGGACACCATGATCGGCAAGGATTTCGAGGCCGGTCTCGCCAGTCTGAAGGCCCTTGCCGAGAAGTAGATGCCGCGAAGTAGACCTCGCCCCGGAGCAAACGCTTGAGCCCCGGCACCCTCGATCGACCAAGGAGAGAGAAATGCAGATCCAGCCCTATCTGTTCTTTGACGGCCGCGCCGAGGAGGCGATCGAATTCTACCAGAAGGCGCTCGGCGCCAAGGTCGAGATGATGATGCGGTTCAAGGAGAATCCGGATCCGCCGCAGGATGGTTGCGCCGGACCGCCGAAGGATGCCGGCGAGAAGATCATGCACGCCGCCTTTAAGGTCGGCGATGCGCTCGTGATGGCATCGGACGGCATGTGTCTGGGCAAGCCGGCCTTCCAGGGATTCTCCCTGACGCTCACCGTCCCCGACGAGGCCGAGGCCGACCGGAAGTTCGCCGCCCTGGCGAAGGACGGCCAGGTCCAGATGCCGCTCGGCAAGACGTTCTTTTCACCCAAGTTCGGCATGGTCGCCGACAAGTTCGGTGTCTCGTGGATGGTGATGGTAGCGGCCTGACCGATTTGCAGAATCGGCAGGTTTGGGCTAATATTTTTGCTGCAATGGGAGACGCCCGTCGGAGAAATCCGGCGGGCGTTTTTCGTGTTGGATGGCAGTCGATTTTACCGGCGCCTTTGCGAACACTCATCTCGGCGGGCGGCCGGCGCTTTTGGCACAGGGCGTCGGGGGGCGATCCGCCATCCGAATCAAGGACTTGACCCGGATTTCTGGCACACCGAACGGCACAACGCCTGGCACAACGAGGTGTGCCAGAAAACCGGCCTGTCAGCCCGGCCCGTCAGCCCTTGTCGACGTTGGCGCTGCGCAGCGGCACGCCGAACTCGCGGTGGCAGACGTCGGCCAGCACCGCCACGCCCTGGCGGATCGTCTCGGGCTCGGGGTTGGCGAAGCACAGCCGCAGCCGGTTGCGGGTATAGGCCTTGTTGGTCGACCATTCCGGTCCGGGATTGATCGACACACCGGCTGCCAGCGCGGCCTGTGCCAGCTTCTGGGTGTCGACGACCTCGGGCAACTTGATCCAGAGGTAGATGCCGCCCGCCGGGTCGCCGAACTCGGCGGCGGTGCCGAACTGCTCGGCCAGCGCCTCGCGCAAGACCTGTAGCTTGGCCCGCAGGGTCTTGTTGAGCGCCGGCACATGCGTGGCGAAATGCCTGGTGCAGAATTCGGCCAGCACCATCTGCTCCAGCGCGCCGGAGCCGGCGTCCTGCTTCAGGCCGAGGATGCGGCCGAGGATATCCCACTTGGCGACGATGTAGCCGACGCGCAGCGCCGGGGCGATCGACTTGGAGAACGAGCCGATGAAGATCACGCCCTCGCCGTTGGCCATGGAATAGAGCGAGCGCGGGCGTTCGCCGCTCCAGATCAGGTCGGAGTAGCACTCGTCCTCGAAGATCATGACGCCGTACTCGGCGGCAAGCTTGATCAGTGCGGCGCGGCGCGCCTCGCCCATGATGGCGCTGGTCGGGTTCTGTACCGTCGGGATGGTGTAGATGTACTTGGGCGTCACGCCCTTCTTCTTCAGGTCGGCGAGGGTCTGTTCGACGATGTCGAGTCGCAGGCCCTCGTCGTCGAGCGGGATGCCGATGACATTGACGCCGAGCTTGTTGAGCTTGGTCAGCGCGCCGCCGTAGGTCTCCTGCTCGATCAGCACGGTGTCGCCCTTGACGAGCAGCAGGCTGTTCACCAGCTCGAGGCCCTGCATCGAGCCCGAGGTAATCAGGATCTCGTCGGGCGAACAGGCGATGGCGGCGTGGCTCTTCAGCTTGCCGGCGAGGAATTCACGCAGCGGCCGGTAGCCGAGCGGGCCGCTGTTCAGCCCATAGGTCGCCAGTGTCGCACCTTCGCGCTGCAGTACTGCCGTGGCCGCCGCGACCAGGGCCTCGACCGGCACGTGCTTGGCATCGTTGTGCCCGCCGATGAAATTGTACTTGGGAAAGCCCTTCCATAGGACGGCGGGCGCCGGCGTGCCGGGTGCGAGCAGCGGGGTGAAATCGAAGGGAGCGGTCATGGGTTGCCTCGTGCGTTTCCGGTGGCTTCTTGAATGCCGATTGCTTGGGCCAAGATCAGCCGATTCGCAACAGAATTGGCCGACCCTAGGCCACGGCGCGGAACGAGTGGGCCTGGGCCATGTCCCAGGGTAGGCACCACCGTGGATTGCCGGTGCCGGCCACCAGTTCGCCTTTGGCCAGCGGCGGGTAGAGGTCGGCGAAGGAGGCGACTTCGCTCGCCGAGACACGGCGCGAGATGTGCATCGGCTTGAAATCGTTGGGGTGATCGAGCCCCGCCGCCGCCGTCAGCTCGGCCAGTTCGTGGAGCGTGGCGCGGTGGAAGTTGGCGACCCGTTCGATCTTGTCCGGCACCACCAGGGCGCGCTGGCGGGTCGGATCCTGGGTGGCGACGCCGGTCGGGCAGCGATCGGTGTGACAGGACTGCGACTGGATGCAGCCGACCGCGAACATGAAGCCGCGCGCCGAATTGCACCAGTCGGCGCCGAGCGCCAGGACGCGAATGATGTCGAAGGCGGTGATGATCTTGCCGGCGGCGCCGATGCGGATCTGGTCGCGGACACCGATACCGACCAGGGCGTTGTGTACGAAAGAGAGGCCCTGGCGCATCGGCTTGCCGACGTGGTCGACGAACTCCATCGGCGCCGCACCTGTGCCGCCTTCCTTGCCGTCGACAACGATGAAGTCCGGATAGATGCCGGTCTCCAGCATTGCTTTGCAGATGGCGAGGAATTCCCACTCGTGACCGATGCAGAGTTTGAAGCCGGCCGGCTTGCCGCCCGACAGCCGACGCATCTCGGCGATGAAGCGCATCATTTCCACCGGGGTCGAGAAGGCCGAATGGTGCGACGGCGAAACACAATCCTCGCCCATCGACACGCCGCGGGTCAGCGAAATCTCCCGGCTCACCTTGGGTGCGGGCAGGACGCCGCCGTGCCCCGGCTTGGCGCCCTGGCTGAGCTTCAGTTCGACCATCTTGACCTGCTCGTTGGCCGCCCCCGCCGCGAACTTCTCCGGCGAGAAGGTGCCGTCGGCATTGCGTGCGCCGAAATAGCCCGAACCGATCTCCCAGATGATGTCGCCGCCGCCCTCTCGATGATACGGGCTGTAGCCGCCCTCGCCGGTATCATGGGCGAAGCCGCCGAGCTTGGCGCCACCGTTCAGCGCCCGGATGGCGTTGGCACTAAGCGCGCCGAAGCTCATGGCCGAGATATTGAAGATCGATGCGGAGTAGGGCCTGGTGCATTCGGGCCCGCCGACCATGATCCGGAACGGTTCCTGGCTGACCGGCCGCGGGGCGATCGAGTGCGCCATCCACTCGTAGCCCTCGGCATAGACGTCGTAGGTAGTGCCGAAGGGTCTGACGTCGAGTGCCATCTTGGCGCGCTGATAGACGACCGCCCGTCGGTCGCGCGGAAATGGCATGCCGTTCTTGTCGTCCTCGAAGAAGTACTGCCGCATCTCGGGCCGGATCGCCTCGAAGATGAAGCGCAGATGCGCGATGATCGGATAGTTGCGCAGGATCGAGTGGTGCGTCTGTAGGAGGTCGTAGATGCCGACGGCAACCAGGAAAGCCGCGACGCCGAAACAGATGGCAAGCCACGACAAGCGGGGATCGTCCGCCCAGGCGATGGCGAAGCCGATTGTCGACAGCACGGCCAGGGTGAAGGCGATGAAGCGGCCGGAGAAGCGCTTGAGCAGAGACGGCATTCGATCCTCAGTTCATTTTGCGCGTGGCTCGTCGAGCCGTGCGTCGGGTTGAGCGAGTTTGCCGCGTCGCATCAGTCTCACGGCCTGCACCAGGGCACGGGCTGCGTTGCGGACTTCGGCCTGGAGGGCGCGATCGCGGTCGAGGTCGTCGTGACTGGTCGCATAGGGCCTGTAGTAGCCGATGTAGCGGTCGAGTTGGGCAGCGTGACCGGCACCGATTAGTCCGATGTCGGTAAGCCAGTCCGCGAGGATCCGCCGCAGGGTTTCTACACCTGCCGCATCGCCGTGTACGACCACCGAGAAGGCGCGTCCCGCGAGGTGGCGAGGATAGTCCCAGCCCGCGAGTTCGATCTTCTTGGCCTTGCTCGGATCCTTGCCGCCAGTCGTCGTCGGATCGGGGTTGCCACCGTCGGCGCAGACCAACCGGTCCATCATCGCCTTCAAGCCCGACGGCGCCTGGTACCAGTTCACCGGCGTGACGATCATTACGCCGTGCGCCGCCGCCCACTTCGGATAGATCTCGGCCATCCAGTCGTTGACCTGGCCCATGGCATGATTGGGATAGCAGGAGCACGGCCAGTGGCAGAGCGGCATCGCGGTCGACACGCACGCCTTGCAGGGCAGGATCTGCCGGCCGTACTCCGAGGCGAGTAGGCTGAGATCTAGCACTTCTGTTTCGAAGCCGCGTTCACGCTCGATCAGACGGCGTGCCATCTCGACCAGCCGGAAACTCTTGGACATTTCACCGGGGCAGGTCTGGTCGCTTCGGGACGAGCCATTGACCAGCAGGATACGTGATTTGGCAGCAGTCGACCGTTGCTTCCGCTCGGCGTGGGCAACGGCGTCACGCGCATTCAGCCAATCGATGGAGAGATCGAAATCAGGGTCGATGAAGCGGGGTCCCGCACGCCGGGTGCGCGGGGACTTGCGATAGGCGTGATAACCATCCCATGCCGTTGCGATGATCCTGGCGATCTCCGGCTGCAGAGACTCGAACGCCGGATCGGCGAATCGCTCCCCAATGCGGCGAACGAACTCGGCCTTCGTCAGTGCGACGCTTGGCATGCCTTTTCGGACTTTTGCCTTGGCCATGGCGACCCCCCTGGGCGGCAGGATAGCCCGTTACTTGCGCCGTCGGGTGCGGGAAATCGCCTGGAGCGCCTTGAGATGACCGGTCGTGGCAGTCCGCGCCTTGCGCTCGATCGCGCGATAATGGCGGACCAGTTCCTCGCCGCGTGGGGTGAGCGCCGCGCCGCCGCCGGCCTTGCCGCCGGTCTGGGCGGCAACCAGAGGGACGGCGAAGCTGCCGTTGATCTCCGCCACAAGCTGCCAGGCACGCTTGTACGACATGTTCATCGAGCGGCCGGCGGCCGAGATCGAGCCTTCGCGGGCGATGCGCTCGAGCAGCAGCACTTTGCCGGGTCCGAGCCGGCCCCCAGGATCGCTGTGGCGGTCGAAGTCGATGCGGATGCTGAGGTGGGGCATCGCGGGCTCCTAGTTGCGCTCGAAGGAAACGCTCTTGATGACCGCGAACACCGGACGGTCCGGCGCGAGGTCGAGCCGCTGCACCGACTTGACGGTCAGTCGGGCCATCAGGGTCGCGCCATTGCAGTCGAGTCGGACGTCGGCATGTGCGCCGTTCGGACTGGCGACGATTGTAACGACGCGTCCGGGCAGCACGTTGAGAGCGCTGATGTCCTCGGGCGGCCGCAGGCTCAGCATCACGTCGCGGGCGCGGATGTAGGCGCGGACATGTGTGCCGACAGCGGCGGTCAGCCGCGGGACCTGCAGTTCGCCCGCAGCCGAGGCGAGCACCGTGAGGTGGAATGGCTCGTCGTGGCGCGCCACCGTGGCGTCGAGCACGCCGCCGCCGTCGTCGGTGTCGGCGAGCGGCAGGATGTCGAGGACCGGCCCGACCGCCGTGACTTTGCCTTCGCTCAGGACCACCACGGTGGTTGCAAGTCGCGCGACCTCGGCCACGGAATGGCTGACATAGACGATCGGCACCCCCGCCTCGTCCCGCAGCCGTTCAATATAAGGCAAAATCTCCGCGCGCCGCGCCTCGTCGAGCGAGGCCAAGGGCTCGTCCATGAGAAGAAGGCGGGGATGGGCGAGCAACGCGCGGCCGATGGCGACCCGTTGCGTCTCGCCGCCGGAGAGCGAGCCGGGCGGTCGGTCGAGCAAGGCGCCGATGCCCAGCAGTTCGACGACCGACGGGAGGTCGTCCGCTGCGCCGCTGCTTGTTGCGAACCGGCGCCCATAGAGCAGATTCTTGCGAACGCTGAGGTGGGGGAAGAGTCGACTGTCCTGGAACACGTAGCCGATGCGACGGCGGTGCTTGGGCACGAACACACCGCGTTCGGTGTCGACAAGCACGTGGCCGTCAACCGCAACCCGGCCGCGATCGGGCCTGATGAGACCGCCCACGATGTCGACCAACGTCGTCTTGCCCGACCCCGAGCGGCCAAACAGGGCTGTCAGGCCAGGTGCCGAAGTGAAGCGCGCGGCGAGCCTGAATGGATCACGGACGTGGTCGACATCGACCTCGAGGCTCATGTTGCCGCCCGCCGCCCGCCGATGCGCCGGGCCAGCACCTCGGAACCCAGCAATGCCAGCATCGAAATGGCGATCGATACCAGGGTCAGACGCAGCGCGCCGGCGTCACCGCCGGGGACCTGCGTGAGAGCGTAGATCAACGACGGCAAGGTCTGCGTTTCGCCCGGGATGCTGGACACGAAGGTGATGGTGGCGCCGAACTCGCCCATCGACTTGGCGAAACACAGGATCGCGCCCGCGATCACACCGGGCAGGCAGAGTGGCAGGGTGATGGTTGCGAACACCTGGAGTGGATTGGCACCCAGGGTGCCGGCGGCGGCCTCGAGCCTGGCGTCCACGGCCTCGATCGACAGCCGTATGGCCCGCACCATGAGCGGGAAACCCATGATAGCGCAGGCCAGCGCGGCTCCGGTCCAGCGGAAAGAGAAGACGATGCCGAACTCGTCGGCCAGGAAGGC